>JAHIKV010000160.1 GCA_018897395.1 Planctomycetota bacterium
AAACGGGAGAAAAAAGCCCTTGTGGGACTTTTGCGCTGACCGTGCGTCAAAAATCCCGCCAGGAGGCCCTTGACACAATGGACTCTTTCAGGGATGGGCTGTCATATTACAAGCCCTTCGGGCTAAGCGACGAATCAAACAACACAAAGTGTGGAATGCGCCCAACGCCCGCCGGCTGCGACCGGCGGGGGAATCGCCGTGCTTTCCCCCACGACTGCGGTCGCGGGGCGTTTTCATGTGATGCTTTGGATTTCTGACGCTCAGCAAACGGCAAACACCTCTCCGTGCGGACGTCAACTGCCGCTTTGGTCCAGTGTGGCGGTGTCCGTGGCGGCGGCGCCGACGTTGCCGGCGTCGTCGGTAAGCGTGACGCTGATGGTCAACAGACCATCGGGCAAGGACGACACGTCGATGCCCGACACGAAATACTCGAACAATGTGACCATGCCCGATCCGGTCACCGATCCGTCGCCTCCGTCGCTGGTGATGGTGTAGGCGTAGGTCGTGAACGGCTCGGCATCGATAATCAAGAAGCCGGTGTCCGCCGCCGTGTCCGCGTCGATCGCGTCGTAGGCGGCAATCGTGTAACCGGCCGGGGCCGTCTTGTCCAGCATGGCGGCGGCCGTCACGGCGGCGCCGGTCTTGTTGCCGGCGTCGGTCAGCGCGACGCTGAAGGTCAGGATTCCGTCTGGCAGATTCGAGACGTCGATGCCCATAATTTGTTGGTTGGCCGAAGTAATCGTGCCGGTTCCGGTCACGGCGCCGTCGCCGCCGCTGCTGGTGACGGTGTAGTTGAAGGTGGTACCCGGCTCGGCGCCGGCGAAGGTAAAGCTGGTAGTGGCGGCCTCGGCGGCCCCGATCAGGTCGTCGTCGGTCGTAATGGAATAGCCGACCGGAACATTCTGGTCGAGCGTGGCGGCGGCCGTTGCGGCTGCGCCCGTGTTGCCCGCCGCGTCGGTCAAGGCGACGCTGAAAGTCAACGTTCCGTCGGGCAAGCCCGAGACGTCGATGCCGGATACCACTTGCGCCGTGGATTGGGCCGTTCCGCCGCCGGTGACCGATCCGGCCCCGCCGTCGCTGGTGACGGTATAGCTGTAAGTCGCGCCTACTTCCCCGCCGCTGATTTGGAAGAAAGTGCTTGAGGCTTCGGTTTCATCGAGTGCGTTGTCGCTCAGGCCGACCGAATAACCGGCTGGGGCCGTTTGATCCAGCGTGGCGGCGGCCGTTGCGGCAAAGCCCGTGTTGCCCATCGCGTCGGTCAAAGTCACGCTGAAGGTCAGCGCGCCGTCGGGAAGAGCGGAAACGTCTATGTTCGCAACCTGTTGCGTCGCGGAGACAATCGTACCGGTTCCGCTAACCGTGCCGGCTCCGCCGCTGCCGGCGACGGTGTATTTGTAGGTGGTTCCCACTTCTGCGCCGGCGAAGGTGAAGCCGGCCGTCGCGGCCTCGGAGGCGCCGATCAACCCGTCGGCGACGGTAATCGAATATCCGGCCGGAGGAGTCTGATCCGTATCGGCGGGCGTGACGTTCTGAGGCATCGCGGGAGCAGACGCCAGGCAAAGCCGCAAGGAGATAGAGCCGGGCAACAGCCCGCGCTCGCCGAAGTTGTATTCGACGGCGTTTTCGTTCGCTCCCAGTTGAATCTCGAATTGGTCTTGCGCGACCGCCCCGCGGACCGCGCCGCCGATTGTTCCCAAAGTCTCCTTGCCGTCGAGGTATCCGGCCGGCTGAACCTCTTGCATCCGGTAGGTTCCGGGGGTCAGGTTGTCGAAGCTATAGGAGCCGTCGGAGCCGGTCGATACGCTTGAGAGCTGCGTCCAGTTTCCTTGTCCATCCGCCGCTAGGAGTCGAACGACGACGCCTTGCATTGCCAGGTGTGATTGTCCGCCGGGCGTGACTCGCAAGCCGTCGTTGTCGGCGTCGACGTATACGAAGCCGGAGATGCTTCCGCTGGCCGACTTGACTTCGATGTTGAAGGACTGCGAGGTGACATTTCCCGCCGTGTCGGTGGCCCGAACCGTCACTGGTACGACGGTTCCTGCTGCAACCGGAGACCAGGCAATCATCCCCGTGTCGGGATCGATGGTCATTCCCGTGGGAGCGTCGCTCAGGCTGAACTGAACGTCGCCGTCGTCCTCGGCCGACACTTGATAGATGTACGTTCCTTCCTCGTAGGCGGTCGTCACCGGATTGGAAGCGATAACCGGCTGAACGGTGTCGATCGTAACGGTCAGAGGCGTGGAAAGACCGCTTTCCAGATCGACGGTCGTTTCCAGGTTGCCGACTTCGACCGCCTCGTCCAACAGGGTCTGTTTGACCGCGAACTGATGCGTGCCGTCGGCCAAGGTAGCCGTGCCGTCGGTGACGATGGTCACGGTGGTCGCCACGGCGGTTGTCTGGCTGATCAGTTCGCCGTCGGCGTACAACTCTACCAGCGCGCCGATGATGACGCCTTCTATCTCGAACTCCAGGGCTTGGCCGGCCGAGTTGTTTAGATTCGTCAGTGCGTCCGAATCGCTCGCTCCCGTATCGGACGCGGATGCCAAGGCAATGCCGGTCGGCGAGGGGGGAATGACGTAGACGGGCACGTACTGCAAATCCCAGCGGTCGCCGGTCGAATTGCTCACGCCCACCAAAATGCTGAAAACGCCGTAAACGCCGTTCGACGGAGTGACGGTAAGCGCGCCGGTGGAGCTATTGATGGAGTACGTGAGATTAGGGGTGTAGGGATCAATCGCCGCCGCGAACTGCATTGCGTCCTCCTCCACGTCCACGGCGGGGATGACCACGGTGACCGGCGTGTTCACGCTAGTGACGATAGGATCGATCTTTTCGAGGTACGGCAGGTTGTTGGTCGTGTCGGCGACGAACGTAACCTGGAAGGTCTCGCTGGTCGTTTCACTCGTCACCGTGTCGATAACGGTAACGGTGACGTCGGCCGTGCCGGTGACGCCGTTGCTGGCCGAAAGCCGCAAGACCGCGTCCTCGGCGTCGTCGACGACCGTCACCGTGGTCATCACCACGTCGCTCAGCGGGGCATAGCTCCCATCGACGGAAACCTCGCCGAGTTGCTCGACGATGTCCTGCCCCTCGGTGACCATTCCGAAAATCGTGTGCTGGAAATCGAGCCAGCGGGTTTTGGTGACGGTGATGAAGATTTGCGAGCCGTTCGTGTCGCTGCCGCTGTTGGCCATCGCCAGCAGGCCGGCACTGGTGAATTGCAACTCGGAAGTGAATTCGTCGTCGAACTGGAACCCCGGACCGCCGGTCCCGTCGCCGTCGGGATCGCCCCCCTGGATCATGAAATCGTCGATGATCCGATGGAAAGTCAAGCCGTCGTAGTAGCCGCTGTCGATCAGAGCCATGATCCGATCGACCGTCTCCGGCACGAGGTCCTCGAACAGTTGGATCGTGACGTTTCCGTGGATGTCGTTGGCGTCGTCGTCGATGGCGATCCGAATGCTCGGGTTGTCCTCGGAAACGGTCGCGGTCAGGTTGGCGTTGCTCACCTCGACAGTGTAGCTTAGCGGGTTTTCCGATTCGCCGTCCAGGGCGACGTTCAGCGGCGCGCCGGCATAAACCGATTGGTCGCCGATCGAGGAAAGCGTTACCGAGAGCAACTGCCGGGACTCGAGCGGTTCGATGAACAGCCCTCGGTGGAAAGGAAGTCTGCGCCGGGCCGAGTTTCGAGTTCCGCCGATTTCACGGGTCCGTTTTCTCGATCGTTTGTGGATCATTGTCGCAACAACCTGTCGTACTGATTTGCCCTTCGCCTGTCGCCGTCAACCGGCACGTTCTTCGTAGGACGGATTGCCAACCTGTCCCACGCGAACTTCCCGGATGGCTGAACTCTTATTATCCACGGAAGCGACAAAGTTTTCCAGCAATTTTCACTTGCCAATCGCGGCCGAGGCGGGCGAAAACGCGGAAAATGCCGCATGTTCGCAGCAATACAGCGCCACGGAGGGGGTACGGCCGCTTCCGGCCTGTCTGATGTACAAGGGCTGCCACTGCCGGCTTGCCCGAGAAACGGCTATTTAGCCCCGGGTGAATACACCCGGGGCACGATTCGGTGTGTCCAACCCCCGCTGCCCGCCGTGTGTTCACGGCGGGCGCACAATCCGCGGGCTGTTAGCCCCCCGGCTATTATCTTACGACGCAACTGTCTACTAGCCGCTTCGTATATGCTACTGTAAAATGTCCGACAATTCGCCCTTGTGCAATAAATTACTTCTCGCTGCCATGCACTATTCATGTTGACGTTTCGTCCGTTCCGCAACGCCGATCCGCCCGCGTTGGCCGCGTTGTGGCGGAGCCGCCCGGGCCAACCGGGGCTGTCGCAGCCGGTCTCGCCCGATCTGCTTGAGCAACTGGTCTTCGCCAAGCTCTATTTCGACTACGACGGTCTGATCCTGGCACACGACGACGGCCGGCCGGTCGGATTCGCGCACGCGGGGTTCGGTCCCAACGAAACGCGGAGTTGGATATCCACCGAAACGGGCGTCACTTGCCTGATCTTGACGCGCCCCGACTGCGACGAAGATGAAGTCGCCCGCGGGTTGCTCGAACACTGCGAAAACTACCTGAAAAGCCGCGGCGCGAAGTCCTTGCAGGGAAGCGGTGTAGGGCCGTTGAACCCATTCTACGTCGGACTCTACGGCGGCAGCGATTTTCCCGGCGTGCTCGATTCCGACTTAGTCGCGCGGCGCGCTTTCGAGTCGCGCGGATACCGGGAAGTCGAACGAACGGTAGTCATGCGGCGCGAACTAAGCGGATTCGAGGCCACCGTCGATCGACGGCAGATGAAAATCCGCCGGCAGACGGTCGTTGAGGTGTCGATCGACGCGCCCACTCAATCCTGGTGGGAAGCGTGCGTTTTCGGCGAGTTCGACTTGACCCGCTTCGATCTGAAACCGCGTGGCGGCGGCCCGTCAATCGCCACCGCCACGTTCCGCGGCACGGTGCCCGGCGGCGCGGCGACCCTGGGGCGGGCGGTCGGTTTGGTCGAGATTTCCGTCAATGCCGACTATCGACGCGGCGGCCTGGCCCTGTTCCTGCTGAACGACGCCTTCCGTTGGTTCCTCCGCCAAGGGATCGCTTGCGTGGAAGTGCAAACACACGGGACCGACACCCCCGCCTTGGCAACGTTCTCGAAGCTCCACTTTCGCCGGATAGAGCAAGGCGGAGTGTGGTGGAAGGAAGTATGATTTATCTCTCGTTCCCACGCTCCGCGTGGGAACGAACGACTAACCTATACGCGGGTTCCCACGCGGAGAGCTTGTGAACGAATTGCCCCGAACGATCCTTGAACCTTTCCACGGTCAGGGGTTTTTTGAGTTTCTGGTTTGGTCATTCCAGATAGCCGAAACGTCAGGGGGGCATGGTCAAGGCTCCGTGGAATC
>JAHIKV010000161.1 GCA_018897395.1 Planctomycetota bacterium
AGACGCGGAGCTTAGGAGCGAGCCGTCAAGCGCAACTATGGGTGAGTGCTGCGATTCGATTGCCGATGCGCTTGAAGCGGAAATCCGACGAATGGAAGCAGTGCCGCCGCCCGCCAAGGCGGAGCAAGACGAAGGGGGCGGCGGGACCGGCTCGGCACCAGAGCAACCGGCCGTCACTTCCGATGCCGACAGAGCGGCGATCTTGGCAAAGCTGCAACCCGCCAAAAGAAAAGCATACTTCTCTTTCGTACATGCAGAGGGCAAGGCGGGCAAGAGGTTGGAAGACTACGAAGCCTACGAATGGTTGAAAGAAAACGGGATCGACACCGACAAAGGCGACACGGGCGAATTGGCCGACTACGAATTGCCGGTCTTCGACACTTGGAGCCGACAACTCCGCAAAGCCCGCGAACCGCTTAGAGAGCAGAAATACACTCGCCGCGCCGGACGTGCCACGGGCCGGAGCATCGTTTCCGGGCGCGAAATCGAGTACCAAAACCCTGAGACCCACTAGCTGTCACCGGAAGGGTGGAGGAAATCATGTACTTTTTCTATGTGGATGAGTCTGGAAATCTCGACCCCACCGTATCCGGTGAACGTGCGGACGGAACCAGCTTCACAAAGGACCATATTTACGTGCTTGCGGCCGTTTCACTGTATGAACGCCGATGGCACGGTTTCGACAAACTGCTGAACCGAAAGAAGTGGGAACTGATAGACATCATCTACCACGCCAAACTCTTGCCGTCCAAGCTCGAACTGGCCGACTGCGAAATCAAGTCCACCTGGACTCGGATTCCCAAGGAACGAGCGAAGCGGCCGTTTCTCGCCAACTTGACCGACACGGAGTTGAGGCAACTGGTGGACCTGTACTATCACCAATTGGCCCACCATTACATGCGGGTCTTTGGTGTCGTCGTCGATAAGCGCCACCTTCACGGCTGGATGGATTCGGCGAAGATGCACCGGAAGGCATGGGAACTCCTACTCGAACGGATCGAGGCATTCTTGCGAGAGGAACACCCGAAACATCAAGGCGTTCTGATAACCGATGACATCAGCAAGGAGCGAAATCGAAGCCTGGCGATGAAGCACGCCTATATCCAATCGGAGGGCACCGCCGCGGGGACTTGGCTTAGCCACATTGCCGAAATGCCGCTATTTGTCCGTAGCGAGTTGTCCAACGGGGTTCAACTTGCCGATCTGTTGGCGTACAACGTCTACCGCTGCTTCCGAGACGAAAACCCGGACTACCCTTTCTTCTTGCAGACGCTGCCCCATATTTGGGTTTCGGAGAAAACACCGAGCAACGTGCTCGATGGTCTCCGAGTCTTTCCGCCAGAAAGCCCACTGGCGTCACTCCTGCCGACCATAGCAACAAGAAGGGCCAGCAGTCAGACCGCTGGCCCTTGACACACAATTGAGGTCCGGCTGGGCAAACCATATCGAGCCGACAAGCGGCACCGGACTCTTCTAGTATACCCTTTTCGGCCTTCTCGGCAATAGGCCAGTAGCAAAACCGGCCCAAACCGGATTTCTTGAAAAATCCAGTCTGATTCTGTCATTTTTCCGAAGTGCAAGTCTGCTAACCACTTGCGCTCTACCACTCGTCATCGGCAAGAAGGTCCGGTTTGGTCCGGTTTGTGGTCAGAAACGGGCGCGTTTGGGCCGGCGTGGGTAACGCTGGGCAACGTGCCACCGACCACGAAAGGACTTGTTATGACCACTGCCACGATGCCCGACAGGGCGACCGGCCGAAAACTCGGGGACGTTAGGGCTGTCGCCGCCAAGCTGGATTGCAGCACTCGACACGTCTATCGACTCGCCGACGCCGGGCGTATGCCGTCGCCCCTTCGCCTTGCCTCATTGGTCCGCTGGGACATCGAAGAAATCGACCTGTGGATTGCCAATGGGTGCAAGTCAGTCCGTCAGGTGAAAGGGGGCGCATGATGAGTTGCCCCTGCATTGCGGAGGGCGAAGCGCTGAAGGCCGACTTGCTCGCCCTGTTGGAAACGCGCCGGCAAGTCTACATTCGCCGCGGTCGCCGGGCGATGTTATCGGCGATGCTGGCCGGCGACGGCCGGGCGACGGCGGACGACGTTCGCGCCGCCGTGGAACTGCCGCCGGGGATCGACCCGCGATGTCTCGGAACGGTCCCCGGAGTGCTGGCCTACGCGAAAATCATCCGGGCTACTGGCTTTGTGCGCTCGGCTCGCCCCGAACGTCATGCCTCTTGGCTGCAAGTTTGGGAACTTATTGACCGAGCGGCCGCCGAACGCTGGCTCGCCGATCATCCCGACCTGCCCGACCCGGCCAATGCCGACCAGGGCAACAGCCCACGACGGCAAGGGATATTGTTTGACCATCAAACCACAACGCCGACGGCTTGCACCGTCGGCGCTGGGAAGTGAATCGCTTACTACGATGAATACTACCGGAACCGAAGCCGGGCCGCAAGGCACCGCAAAATCAAGTCGCAATCGACGGCTAAAGCGCGAATTCAGTCTTGACTCAATTCGCCGCGTCCCCATCGACAAAATCCAGCCGTCGCCCGAAAACGCGGAGCTATACCGCCCCGTCGATCCCGACGACCCGGAGATCGTCGCCCTGGCCGAGAGCATAGCCGCCTACGGTGTCCAGGAACCGCTCGTCTTGACTTCGGACCACTACATCCTTTCCGGCCATAGACGCCACACAGCGGCGATGCTGGCGGGTCTGACGACCGTGCCCTGCCGGTTCTCGCCCATTCATCGGACAAACGGCGACAATGCGGTCAACCCGCGATTCATGGTGGCTTTACGGGAAGCCAACCGCCAGCGGATCAAGACGTTCGATGAAAAGTTACGGGAGGAGGTTGTATCGGCTGATCCCGAGGTTGCCTACGAATCCCTGATCGAGCATCGGAAAAATCAGTCTAGACTCAATTTGGATTCATTCACCCTTCGCGGGGAGAAAAAGAGGGCCAGTATCACGAAGGCGAAGTGGCCCTTCTTGGAGGCAATCCAAAAGATCATCGAGGAACGCCGCGACTTCTGGCCCCTGTCTGATCGTCAGATTCACTACGGCCTTCTGAACGATCCGCCGCTGATTCACGCCAGCAAACCCGGATCGACTTATCGCAGCGATGCTAAGAGCTACAAGGCACTGACGGAATTACTTACCCGCGCCAGAGTTGCCGGGATCATCCCGATGCACATCATTCAAGACGCCACCCGACCCGTAACGGTGTGGAATGTGCATCGGGACGTGCAGGGGTACATCCGAAAAGAAGTTGAACAGTTCTGTCAGACGTACTGGCGAGACCTGATGCAGTCGCAACCGGATCATATCGAGATCGTGGGCGAGAAAAACACCATCGAGCCGATCATCCGGCCGATTGCCGCACAGTACACGATCCCCATGACCACTGGCCGGGGCTATTGCAGCTTGCGCCCGCGTTTCGATATTTCCGAGCGCTTCCGCAAGAGCGGCAAGGATCGGCTTGTTCTACTGATGCTCTCCGACTTCGACCCCGACGGTGAAGAGATTGCCCATTCCTTTGCCCGTTCACTTCGGGACGACTTCGGGATCGTGAATATCGAGCCGATCAAAGTGGCGCTCACCGCCGACCAGGTGCAGGAGTTCGACTTGCCACCGGCAATGAAGGCCAAGCGGACATCTACAAACTACCAGCGCTTCGCGGATAAGCACGGCGATGAGGTTTGGGAATTAGAAGCCTTGCCCCCGGACACTCTGCAAGAGATTCTACGCGACTCCATCGACTCCGTTATCGACGTGGCGGCGTTCAACAACGAGATCGACCAGGAGAAGGCCGACGCGGTTCAACTCGAAGGTGTGCGGCGCGTTGTGCTTGATACCCTATCCGGGTTTGACGGGGGTGGTGATGTCTGACACCCGCCTTGAATGCGCACCGCCGCTGCTTGCCGTTCCGGCCGGCTTTGACCCGGAGCAAATGCTCCCGGCTCGACTCCGCCGCCGTGCCGACGATGCGCGATGGTTTCTTCATACCATCGTCACAAAGACCGCACACGGCGAGACCGACGAACGCGGCTACGTTCGACTCCATTCCCGAATCCTCCGGCGAATTATGAGCAGACGCGCCCAGCCCGCCGTTGTGCAATCACTCGTTGACGCCGGCGTGATAGACTTGCCCGCCGGATACTTCGCCGGCGTAAAGGCGAAGGGCTACCGCCTGACGGAGCAAACGCTGGGACAGCGGTGCAAGCTGGTCGAACTCCGGGACCGGCAACTTATCAAGCGGTTGGAACGGGAACGGGAACGCTTGCAACGAGAGGAATCATCGTGCTGGTTGCCGATCCATCACCAACTGGCGGAAAGCCAGAAGTGCTTGACGATCCTCCCCGCCGCCGATGCGATTCTTGACGGGCTGGCCGTCAAGGCGCAGCTCTGTCAGCGCGTTTTGACCGAGGACATCAGGCGGGCCGAACTCAAGTTTTCGGTTTGCGGCACCGGCCGATGTTTCAACGGCCTGACCGGCTTGAAGCGCGACCTCCGCAAGACGATCCGCTTGGCGGGCGAAGCGATCGACGGCGCGGACATCCGCTGCGCGCAACCCACCCTATTGGCGGGTTTAATCAGGCTCGGAAACAGCCAAAATGTGCCCACATATATGAGTACACTGCTCGCCTGTCTCTCCCGCCTGCCCCCCGCCCGCCGCTCCCGCTCCGGCCTGTCCGGCTTGCTGACGGCTTTGTCGTCGTCAAACGGCGCGCAGATTTTCGCCGCCGCCGACTTCGCGCTTTTCGAGTCCGCCGCCTTGTTGGGAACTCTTTACGACCGGCTTGCCGTCGATTGTCTTGCCGCCGGCGTTGCGCTTCCCGACGATCCCTATAAGGTACGGGAAAGGGTAAAGCTATTGCTAATGCGGGACGTGCTTGCCAAGCGTGGGCAATACCCAAGTCCCTTCGAGCAAGTGTTCCGCCGCGCTTTCCCCACGGTTCATCGTTTCATCCGCCGGATTAACAGGGCGGATCATGGGGAATTGATTAGGACGCTGCAAAGGCTGGAGAGTTGGTTGGTGGTTGAAAACGTGGCCCCCCGGCTTGTCGGGCGGTTCCCGATTGTCACCCTGCACGATGCGATCTACGCCCGGACGGGGGACTTGACGATGGTGGTGGACGCCTTTGCCGAAACCTTCGATGAATTGGGGTTGCGGATGAAGGTAAAAGCCGAGTCCACGGAAGCCGGAAAAGAAAAATCTCGGTAGAGCGCTTGACGGAAAAGCCGATACCTGCTAGAAAGCATTTATGAGCAAGAACAAACCGAAACCGACAATGACGGCCGCACTGAAAAAGGCGATTCAGGACAGCGGATTGACTCTCTACCGGATTGCGAAGGATACCGGGATCGTAGGAACGTCTCTCTTGCGATTCATGCGGGGCGAAACATCCCTTCGGCTCGACAAGGCCGATGTGCTGGCCGAATATCTGGGGTTGGAATTGGTGAAACGAAAGATTCTCTGACCTAATGGAGGGCATTGCTATGAGAAAAGTCTTTATCACTTCTCTTGTCGTTGTTTTCTTTGTCGGATGCGGCACGGAAAACAAGAGCTTGGAACTGGAGCAACAAAG
>JAHIKV010000162.1 GCA_018897395.1 Planctomycetota bacterium
ACCTCCAGTTGCTCTCCACCCCCTCTCACGAGGACGCAGTTACTATTGGTTACAAAGTTCAGACCCAACTTCGACAGGGACTCCCACCCTGCTGATTCGATACACTTACAAGCGCACTAGGACGGATTTCCCAATCCGTCCCCGAAAACTGGACGGATTAGGAAATCCGTCCTACGTGTAAATCACCCACTTATTCTTTTACAGGCCCTAACAGCCCCCGGAGGAATAATCTCGCAATTGAAGCGCGTTCCGGGGGCTGTTAGCCCCCGGCTATTTTCACCAGTGCGCGTCACAACGGTTGGTGAACTGTCGTATTATCTTCCCGACGGCCGATTGTTTCAATGACTCTATTTTGCTCTCAATTGCACCAGGCCGGCCGCCTCGGACGCCGCGCAGCTCCGCAAACGTCCCTCCACCGGGCGCCATATCGCGGCAATCGCACGGGCCGCCGGACCGCCGGAAGTTTCCACCACGCTCCGGCAGGCGACCTGCGCGCGGGTTACCTCCGGGTCGTAGGGGACGCGGCCAATCGGCTCGATTCCACACCGCCGAGCGGCCGCCTCCAGGCGATCGGCCATCTCCGCGTTCAAGTCCGACTTGTTGACCGCCATCAGGCCCGGCACCCCCAACCGCCGGCAAAGCTGGGCGATCCGCTCGAAGTCGTGCAGACCCGAGATGGTCGGCTCGACGACCAGCAACGCCAGACTCGCCCCGGTCAGCGAGGCGATCACCGGACAGCCGATGCCGGGCGAACCGTCGCAAATTATCAGTTCCAAGCCCTTCGATCGGGCAACCTCTTGCGAAACCTTCCGAAGTTGCGTCACCAATTTACCGGAGTTCTCCGCCGCCACACCGAGCCGGGCGTGGACCATCGGGCCGCAACGGGTTTCGGAAACGAACCACTGGCCGCAAACCTCGGGGCGGAACTCGATCGCCCTCTCGTCGCAAAAATCGACGCACACGCCGCACCCCTCGCAGGCCAACCGGTCTACGCGGAACGTGCGGGCCACGCGCCCGTTGCCCGGTCCGTCGAAGTAAATCGCGTCGAAGCGGCAAAGCTCCTCGCACTTGCCGCAGGCCGTGCAGTGGCCGGGCATGACGCGGGCCTTGCCGCCGGAGACGAAATCCTCGCGGCGAACCACTCGCGGCTCGAGAACCAGATGCAAGTCGGCCGCGTCCACGTCGCAATCGACCAGCACGGCCCGCTTCGCCAACACGGCCAGCGACGCAACGATCGACGTCTTGCCGGTGCCTCCCTTGCCGCTGATTACCACCAACTCCTTCATCGGCCGACTCCTTTGTCGATTCGTGCCAACAGGCCGTCGATTCGCTCGGCGAACCCCGGAACAGCGTCGGAGATCGTCAGGCCGCGCGAATAGGCCTCGGCAACGGCGCGGTCGTCGGGAATCTCGGCCATTATCGGAATGCGATGGCCCTTGCAGTATTCGTGGACTTTCCGATCGCCGACGTCGGCCCGATTGACGACCACGCCCAGCGGCAGCCGCATTGCCCTGACCATTTCGACGGCCAACGCGAGGTCGTGCAGACCGAAGGGGGTCGGCTCGGTTACGAGCAGCACCAGGTCGCAACCCCGCACGGTCTCGACCACCGGGCATGAGGTGCCCGGCGGGGCGTCGAGCAAGACCAAACTCGCTTGCGGAGCGGCCGCCTTCACCGCGCGGATGGCCGGCGGACTCATCGCCTCGCCGACGTTCAGCACCCCCTCGACGAACCGGATCGCCTCGCTGCGCCCAAGGCGAAGCGTGCCGATCGTCAGCGGCGCTTCATGGATCGCATCGACGGGGCAAACCAATTCGCATCCGCCGCAGGCGTGGCAAAGCTCGGCGAACACGAGCGTTTTGTTCGGCAGACTTGCCACCGCCCCGAATCGGCATATCCCCGCGCACGCACCGCAGTGCGTACACAGCCGAGGATCGACTGCGGGCACGAGTTTCTCAATGGGACGCTCTTCCTCGATTTCGGGTTTGAGGAAGATATGCCCGTTCGGTTCTTCCACGTCGCAATCGAGATAGGCCGTCGGGCGTCCGGCCCGCGCGGCCATCTGTGCCAAGTTGGTCGCCACGGTGGTTTTGCCCGTGCCCCCTTTGCCGCTGGCAACTGCGATTCGCATTCGCCGATAATCCTCTCGGATGCCGAAAACAAAGACGTTGTTCATTTAGCCCGCCGTGAATACACGGCGGGCCGTGGTGAACGTGGAAAACCGCT
>JAHIKV010000163.1 GCA_018897395.1 Planctomycetota bacterium
GTCAACGCTTCACCCGCCATGTTACCATGACCGGCGCATGACTCAGGGTCAGGATGGTTCGCTACTCCTTTCCCGTGCGGCTCTTTCATCCGCTACTCCATGCCGGCTTTAACCGGCGCTTTCGCTGCGTCCCCGTTTCAACTTCCCCGTTTCAACTTCCATGCTTGCGATTTTCTTGCGGCAGACCTTTTTAGTCAGGGTTTGGAGCTTGCGAACGCGAGTGGCCAGGTATTCCAACTCGGTTTTGGTGATCTTAAAGTCGCGCTTGTAACGGGCGTCGATGTAAGCCCGCTTGAGCAGGTCGAAGAGGTGTTTCTGTTCGGGTGTCGCTCGCGGAAACACGGTGAAGAAGTCGGCGTGCAGGTTGCTGACCAGACGGTCTAGTTTCTTGATATCGTGCGTCTTGGGCTTGTAGCGAGAGAAGACCAGAATCGTGGCCGTGAAGAAGCGTTCGGTGGCTTGATGAAGTTCAAAAGCCGCTTTTTTGTATCTTCTCTTTGCAGCATCATCAAACGTAGTGTCCAGAAACTCACTGGCGCTCTTGAACCAATGGTTGTAATCCTCGCGGGCGTATTTCCGTCGTTGTTTCGGATCGAGTTTGCACCGTTTGGCCAGCGTGTGGCGGCCGTTGTCGAACAGCAGCACGCCTTCCTTCTTGATGTCCGTGAGAAAATAGCTGCCGCGCTGGAGATCCTTGTTGAGATTTTTGATGTCCTCGACGATGACGTTGGAGGTTGGCTTGTCCAGACGCAGACGTTGCAGACGGTGGTCGATGGCATCGACGAGCCTGGCTTCGGCGCGAGCCGTGGCGCTGGAGCGCTTCTCGGTGACGACCAGCAAATCGAAATCGCTCTGGTACGTGTAGGTGATATGGCCCTCGACGTACCGATCCTCGACCCAGTCGCCGCGGGCGTAGGAGCCGAATAGGATCAGCATGGCGAGATCGTCGCCGACCAACTCGCGGATCACCTGGGTAATCTCGCGGAGCCGTTCGGCCTGATGCTTCGAGCGGCGTGGGAGGGAGCGTTTCATGCCCCGATATTACCGTTTCGCCCTGCCGGCGACAAGGATGGGGCCGGTAGACTAGGTTGGGGCGGCAGTTGTACTGCCGCCCCGTATCACCGTCCATCGGGGTGGCAGTTCAACTGCCACCCCAACGAAACTCATCAAATCACGATTGACGGACCATTAGCCGAACTTCACGCGGATGGCCGGCTCGTCCTCGACGGCGTCGCGGAGTTTGATGGTGGCGCCGGGCGGGGCGCGACGCTCGGAGACGATGCCCCGGGCCGAGGTCGAAAGGAACTCGTGGAACAACGCGGCCGGACCGGTGGGGAAACGGATGCGGAGCTGCTCGAGTAGCTCCTCCCAGGGCAACCCGCTGCGGTAGATCACCCGATACGCGGCCATGAGTTCCCGGATGGCGGCCTGGTCGTAGCCGGCACGTCGCAATCCGATCTTGTTAAGCCCCACGGCCATGCTGCTCAGCCCATCGACGGTGACATAAGGCGGGACGTCTTTCACCAGATGGGCCTGGCCGCCGACCATCGCCAACGCGCCGACGCGGCAGAACTGGTGAACGCCCGCCGCCCCGGAGATGAACGCGCGATCGTCCACGTGGACGTGCCCGGCCAGCATCGCGTTGTTGGTCACGATCACGCGGTTGCCCAGTCGGCAGTCGTGGGCGACGTGAACGCCGACCATCAGCATACAGTTGTCGCCGATCGTCGTGGAGTGTTCGGAGATCAACGCGCGGTGGACGGTCACGTTCTCGCGGATGGTGTTTCCTTCGCCGATCACCACCCGGCCCGGCCGGTCGGGAACGTGAACGTGTTGCGGAAGTCCGCCGATGACGGCGCCCTCGTACACGTGGTTGTTTGCCCCCAGGCTGGTTCCTTCCTTCACGACCACGCGGCTTTCGAAGATGCAACCCGAGCCGATCGACGTGCCGGACTCGACGATGCAAAAGGGGCCGATGCTTACGTCCGGGCCAATTTGGGCCGAGGGGCTGACGACGGCCGACGGGTGTATGCTCACGGAAGGCTCCTCGTGTGAAATGCGTGGGACATCGAGCGGGCAAATCTATAGTGGCAAGGCGTCGCGTCAAAATATGTTGATCACATTTGATAGGGGTAGGGAAGGCCGATTGAGTTCGGCCTCCCCTCCCTCCGAACCGGACTGGCGGATTTCCCGCATCCGGCTCTCCGGTTAGTGGTATTACCTCCAAGAGGATTGATGAACCGAGACCGAGAGGGAGACAA
>JAHIKV010000164.1 GCA_018897395.1 Planctomycetota bacterium
AATCTTGTCTCCCTCTCGGTCTCGGTTCATCAATCCTCTTGGAGGTAATACCACTAACCGGAGAGCCGGATGCGGGAAATCCGCACGTCCGGTTCGGAGGGGGGGGAGGCCGAACTCAATCGGCCTTCCCTACCCCTATCGTTTCAACATGATTTCCGTGCCGGGGTCCGGCGAGTCAACGCGGCGAACGCGGATGGCCGAGGGGCCTTCCACCGGACAGTTGCTCTCGCAGATGCCGCAGCCGACGCACAAATCGCGCTCCACGTACGGCTGCTGTATCTCCAACTCGAAACCGTCGGCGTCCTTGATCGCAAACGTGTTGAGAATCTTGATCGCCTTCTCCGGCGCGGGACACATCTCCTCGCAACGGATACAGGGCGTCTCCTCACCCCACGGCAGGCAACGCGAATGGTCGAAATACGCCAGGCCGATCGGCCGCTCGTGCTTGGCCGCCTCCGTCAGTCGCGGAATGGCCCCGCTCGGACAGACCTGGCCGCAAAGCGTGCAGGTGTATTCGCAATAGGTCTGCTCGAAGACGAAGCGAGGAATCAGCCGCGGCGAGAAAATCCCCTCGAGGCCCGACTCGAAGACGGCCGGCTGCAGAACGCCGGTCGGACAGACCTTCATGCACTCGCCGCAACGGACGCAAAGGTCGAGGAACATTTTTTCGTCGCCCGCGCCGGGCGGACGCAACAGATACGGATCGGCCTGTCTCGGTCGGAACACTTGCGCGGCCGCCGCCAGACCGGGAATCGCCGCGCCGACGGCCAGCCCGGCCAACGCCCCGCGCCGCGAAAGATCGACCGGCCGCGGTTGGCTTTTCGACCGCTTAACCGCGAACTTGGCGATCCCCTTGGGGCAAAGGTCCACGCAATCCATGCAGAGGGTGCAGTCCTCGGCCGATAGCCCGTCGCCGAGCGCGTCCATCCGGCACAACTCGGCGCAGTCGCCGCACGATTTGCAGGCCCCGACGGGCAATCGCCCGACCAGCGACCAGCGGCCCAACAGCCCCAACATCGCCCCGAGCGGACAGAGATATCGGCACCAAAACCGTCGGGCGACCAGCTCCAACGCAAAAATCGCCGCCAGTATCGCGGCCGAGACGCCGGCCAGGCGGAAAGCGGTCGCGCGGAACGGGATCAGATGTTTTTCCACGAACGGCTCGACCGCCGCCGTGCCCCAGCGCCCATCGAGCCACTCGAATCCGGCGTCCACCCCGCGATAGAGCGTCGGATCGCCCCAGAGGGTCATTCCGCGGGTCAGCAGCGCGAGCGGATCGACAAACCCGACCAGTGGAAAGGAGAACGCGGCGGCCAGCAGGACCACGATCAGCAAGACGTAACGCGCGGATCGCAAACTTTCCCCAGGGGGACCGGCGGCTGTTAGCCGCCGGCTATTGGATGAGCGAGAATTGAACAAACGATTTGTGCGCCGGGCGATCGGCCGCAACATGCGATGGAAATAGTCCAATAACGTTCCCAGCGGGCAAATCCAGCCGCAGAAGAATCGGCCCAAAACAATCGTCAGGGCCAGGACGATCAGCGCCGGCCAGAACAGGGCGATAAACTGACGCGCGGCGAGCATGGCGGCCGCGCCGGAGAGCGGATCGAGCCGAAAGAAGATGTTTTCGCCGCCGGCCAATTGGTCCGCGCCGGTGTATTCGGTGCGGCGGAAGAGCCAAAGGAACAGCACGAGCATGGCGAACTGCGCCGCCCGCCGCCACCATCGCCAGGGAATCCACGCAATTCGTCGCATATTATAAAGCCGCGCCGTGGTGGTCGCGCCGTGCGAAACCGATGTTGGGGTGGCATGCATGTTGGGGTGGCAGTTGAACTGCCACCCCAACGACCGTGCGAAACCGCAAGCGGCGTTACATGTTGACGATCTTCACCTTCGACAGGTCCATCTCGCCCAGGCCAAGTTTGGCGGCCGCCACCGTGGAGCCTAAATAATCGGGTTTCTTCCCGAACAGCGTCGTGGCGTAGGCGTCCGCGGCAACCGTGTCGGCCGAGGCGATCAAGGTATCAAGCACCTTAACGTCATCGAGCTTTCCGCCCGTCGGACCGTGACGCAACAGGATGCGCGTGGCGTCGATGATCGTCAGCTTCGGACGGACCACCAGGTTCAGGTCGGCGATCCGCCGGTTCAGGTCGCGGTGGATAATTCCGCGGTTGCCGCCGATGACGCCCATCACGTTCTTCAGCCCCAGCGTGAGCTTCGCCTGATTGTGGTGCTTGGCCACCGGGACGTTGATGTAGCAGTCGCACTCGGGCGGCAGGGCGTCGCGGTGGAAATCGAACTTATCGAGAGACTTGCCGTCGGCGATCTCCACCGGCACGAAATCCTTGTTGTCCACGTACTCGCACCGAACGCGCGAATCGCCGAGTGATTCGACGGCGTCTTTAATGCCGCTATGTGCGTAACACCGGCGGGCATCGTTGACCGGGCGATCGAAGACCAGCACCCGCTTCGCGCCGGCGTCAAGGCACCTCCGGACGACGGCCCTGACCACGTCGGGGTGAGTGGTGGCCGCCTGCTCGGGCGTGCGGTCGAAGCCGATGTTCGGCTTGACCACGACACGGTCGTCCTTTTTGACGAACGCCGCCATCCCGCCCAAGGGTTTCAGCACTTTGTCGACCAGCGCTTCGTAGTCCTTGCCCTTGGCCACTACCATCAGCGGCTTGCCGTTTGGGCGTTCTTCGGCCGCCAGCACGGCGCGGACGTCGAACAGCGGCGCCGCCAGACACGTTCCGGCGGACCACGCCGCCACCTGTTCGATAAATTCCCTGCGGTCCATAAGCGGTGTCCCCTCCAGTATTTCTCGTTCCCATGCTCCGCGTGGGAACCAGTATTATACATTATTGTCTCCGAACAGTGCGGCCGGTATCAAGAAACCGGACCATTGACACGCCACCCATTTGGACCGCAATGCCATAAAGCCGCGCTGCGTTGGTCGCGCCCATTGCGAAACCGCAAGCGGTGATTGCGCCCCATGCGCATGTTGGGGTGGTAGTTGAACTGCCACCCCAACAAGGAAACCCGCAAGCGACGGCATCAGACGTAATCTTCCCCCCAACGCTCCGCGACCTGCCGGTGCAGCTCCTTGATCGAATCGGCGCGATCGGCGCGGCAAACCAGCGTGGCCTCCGGCGTGTGGACGACGATCAGATCGTCGCAGCCGATCGTGGCGATCAGGTGCGACGGATCGCTGGAAGCCGCCACCGTGCCGCGCGTATCCATGAACATCGCTCGCTCGGCGACAAACGCGTTGCCTTGCTCGTCGCGCCGACAGATCTCGGCCAGCGAAGACCACGAGCCGACGTCCAGCCACCGCAGCGGCATGGGTATCACCGCCAGCGTGACCGCCGGATCGAGCGAGGCCGGCTCCAACACCGCGTATTCGATGCTGGTCTTCGTCAGCGTCGGGTATATCTCCTCGACGACCGACCCGCGCCGCGGGGTGTCCCAGGCGTCGGCGATCCGCAGCAGCCGGTCGTGATCGTCCGGGGCGTGTCGGCGGATGCAGTCCAACAGCGTGCCGGCCCGCCAGACGAGCATCCCGCTGTTCCAAAGGAACCGCTCCGCTCCGGCCCGGCAGTATTCCCGCGCGGCTTCCAGGTTGGGTTTTTCGCGGAACTGCCGCAGCCGCCACGCCGCCGCGCACAGCGGTTCGCCGAGTTCCAGGTAGCCGTAGCCGGTGGCGGGGCCGGTCGGCGCGATGCCGAACGTGACCAGCGCCTCGGGGCGTTGTTCGACCAGCTCGTAACCCGACGTGACGATCTCCTGGAACCGGTCGATCGACTCGATCACGTGGTCGGCGGTAAAAATGGCACAGATCGCCTCCGGGTCGCGTCGGGCGAGCACCGCGGCGCATAGACCGATTGCCCCCAGCGTGTCGCGCCCGCACGGCTCGCCGAGAAACCGGTCGCGGCCGAGCCGGGGCAGCAGCAGCCCGATCTCCTCGGCGTGGGCCTGGCCGGCGCAGACGAGACACTGCACGTCGGGCACCAGTCCCTCGAGCCGCTCGAAGGCGATTTCCAACAGGCTGCGGCCGTCGATCAAGGGGATCAACTGTTTCGGCCGGGCGGCACGGCTCATCGGCCAAAGCCGCGTCCCCGAGCCGCCGGCGAGAATTACTGCGTATCGCATGGCAAAGGTTCCATAATATTCCCGGCGTGGACGCCGGGGCTAAACAATAATTCCATAATATTCCCGGCGTGGACGCCGGGGCTAAACAAAAATACCGTCCCGCCGCACGCGGCGATAGAGCGAATCGCGCTCGATCGGCTCGCGGCCGGCCTCGACAATCAGCTCCCGGAGCCGACCGACCGAAATCGCCTCGGGCGCGTCGGCGCCCGCGTCGTGATGTATTCGCTCGTAGCGGACCGTGCCGTCCAGGTCGTCGGCGCCGTAGGCCAACGCCGTCTGCGCCGTGCCCACGCCCAACGAAATCCAGTATGCCTTAATATGGTCGAAATTGTCCAGCATCAGCCGGCTGACCGCAATAACACGCAGGTCGTCCAGAGCGGAAGCCGGCCGCAGGCGGCTCATGGCGGTATTGGCCGGATGAAACTTCAGCGGCACGAAGACCTGGAAGCCGCCCGTCTCGTCTTGCATGGCGCGCAGCCGCATGAGGTGGTCGATCCGATGGGCGGCGGTTTCCAGATGGCCGTAGAGCATCGTGGCGTTGGTCCGCAATCCGAGCCGATGGGCGGTGCGATGCACGTCGAGCCAGGTCTCGGCGTCGGCCTTGCGGGGACAGATTTTCCGGCGAAGTTGGGCGTCGAAGATTTCAGCCCCGCCGCCCGGCATACTGCCCAGGCCCGCGGCGATAAGTTCTTCCAAGACCGCACGGACCGAGCGGCCGCTGGTGCGGGCGAAATGGTCGATCTCCACGGCGGTCCACGCCTTCAGATGCAGATCGGGGAACGATTCGTGCAGGCGGCGGATAATGCCCAAATACCACTCGAACGGCTTCTCCGTGTGCGCCCCGCCAACGATGTGCAACTCGGTGCAACCGGCACGGGCCGCCTCGCGCCCCTTGGCAAGGATGTCGGCGTCGCTCATCGTGTAGCCGCGCGGGTCGCGCAGGTCGCAACTATAGGCACAAAACGCACAGCGGAAAACGCAAACGTTCGTCGGGTTTAGATGCAGGTTGAGGTTATAGAAGGCCGCCTCGCCGTTCTTTCTCCGGCGGACCACGTCGGCCAGTTCGCCCACCGCGTGCGGATCGACCTCGGGCGAGAAGAGATATTCCCCGTCGGCCGCCGAGAGACGTTGGCCGGACTCGACTTTTTCGCGAATTTCCGAGAACGTCGGCATGGAAAATGAGTTATCAGTTGTCAGTTGTCAGACATACAAGAACTGAAAACTGATAACTTAAAACAGCAAATCCGCCGCGCCCGCCGCCAGCAATCCAACGCTGATAACCGCGTTGACGTGGAAGAACGCCCGATTCACGCGGCTCAGGTCGTCGGGACGGACGATGTAATGCTCATGGGCCAGCAAGACGGCGATGGCCGCCACGGCCGTCAGGTAGATCGCGCCAAACCCATCGTACACCAACGGCAGCAGGAGCAATAGGACCACCATGCCCAAGTGACAGAGCGCGGCCAACCGCAGGGCGGCGGAGACACCGAATCGGGCCGGCACGCTGCGGAGCCGCCTCTTCACGTCGAACTCGTAGTCCCGGCAGGCGTAGATTACGTCGAAGCCGGCCACCCAGAGCATCACCGCCGCGCCCAGCACGATCGGCGCGAGGGACAGTTCCGCGCGGATCGCCGCCCAGGCGGCCAGCGGGGCCAGCATCAACGCCCCGCCAAGCCAAAAATGCGAAAGGGCCGTAAACCGCTTCGCGTAGCTGTAGCCGAACAGATAGGCCAGCACCGGCAACGACGCCAGCAGCGGGATCGGATTGCCGGGCAAAAACAACAGCGTACCGGCAACGAACCCCAGCGAGCAGACGACCGTAAACGCGATCACGCTGACCAAGCTCAACTCGCCGCTGGGTAAGTGCCGCGATTGCGTACGCGGGTTAAGAGCGTCTAAATGTCGATCGGCAAGCCGGTTGAAGGCCATCGCCGCGCCCCGGGCGGTCGCCATGCAAACCAATATGCCCAGCAAGTCCAGCGGCCTAAACGGCACGTGTGGATCGCTACGCAGGTTGGCCGACCATGCCATCGCCGCCGCCAACAGCGCAAACGGCAACGCGAACAACGTGTGGCTGAAGCGGATCAGTTCCAACAGGCGGACGAGCATAGTGGGTAGTGGGTAGGGGATAGTGGATAGTGCTTTTCAATAACGATCATATTGCCGCTTGCGGTTTCGCAAAAGGCTGGACGTTTCACCCCTGGCTTCCAATCCCTAATCCCCAATCCCTAATCCCACTCCCCCACTCCCCCAGCGTTGTATCAACGCATTGGGTATTTCCAACTGGTCGCATACGCGGGAGACGACGAAATCCACCAGATCGCTGATCAACTTCACGCCGTGGTAAAAGCCGGGCATGGCCGGAAGGACCACTGCCCCCAACTCGGCGGCACGGCGCATGTTCTCGATCTGCACAAGCGAAAGCGGCGTCTCGCGGGGGACCAGCACCAATCGGCGGTGTTCCTTCAGATGCACCTCGGCCGCGCGGTGGATCAGGTTGGCGCTCGTGCCGTGGGCAATCGCGCTTAGCGTGCCGAACGAACAGGGGCAGACGGCCATGCCGTCGGTCTGGAACGATCCGCTGCCGATCGGCGAGAGCAAGTCTCGCCAATGGCAATAATGAATTCCACCCGGCTCGCCCATTCCCATTCCCAGTACGTTGCTCGAATCGCTGGAGATTCCGGCCGTGCTCCGCAACACTTGCAGCTTGGGGTCGCGGAGGATCGCCCCGCTGTCGAGCATCAGCATCGACGGGCTGAAATTGTCCAGGTCCACCGTCAGGTCAAGCTCTTGCTTGAGCACGTCGACGGCGGATTGGCTGATGCTCAGATGAATGTCGCATCCGGCGGCCAGCAGCACTTCCAACAGCCGCACGCCGTAGGTCGCGCCGCTCGCGCCGGTAATCGCCACAACGATGTTCCGCTTCATGGATCACCTCGGGAAATGATGAATGTAGAATAAGGAATGTTGAATGATATTCATAATTCATAATTCATAAATCATCATTCCCCCCCTTTCCTCCCCACGTACAACGTCGCCACTCCCCAGGTGAGCCGATGAAACTCCACGTCGGTCAGTCCCGCCGCCCGCATCCGCTCGGCCAGGGCCTCGTCCTGGGGAAATTTCTCGACGCTGCTCGGGAGATAATTGTAAGCCGCCTGTGAGTTTCGGGCTAGTGCCTGACCGATCCGCGGCAGTACGTGGTGGAAATACCAGCCGTAGAGCGTTCCCAGCGGCCGGGCGTTGGGGATGGAGAACTCGAGCACGGCCACCCGCCCGCCCGGCCGGCAGACCCGCGCCATCTCGCGCAGGCCCGCGTCGGTGTCGGCCAGGTTCCGCAGCCCAAAGGCCGCCGAGACGATCTGGAACGTGTTGTTGGGAAACGGCAGTTGCAGGGTGTCGGCCTCCAGCAGCGAGACTTGTGCATCGGCCCCGGCGCGGCGGCATTTCTCGCGTCCGATCTCCAGCATCGGCAGGCAGAAGTCGGTCCCCACGACGTGGACCTTTCCGCCGGCTGCCCGCCAGTAGGCCAGCGCCAGGTCGGCCGTTCCGGCACAAACGTCCAGAATCGGCGCATCGCCGGCGGGCGGCACGAGTTTGACGGTCCGCCGCCGCCATCGCCTGTCGATCCCCAAGGACAACAGCCGGTTGAGAAAATCATACCGCCCGGCGATCTCGCCGAACATTCGTCGCACTCGGGCGGAGGATTTGTCGAGTGTCATTCGGTTTATTCGGCGCGACCGCCGCTTGCGGTTTCGCATCGGGCGCGACCATCGGTCGCAGCTTAATCACTATGTTAGTTTCCGCGTGGCGTCGATGGCCATCCGTTCGCTAAGCGAACCGGTCGGCGTGGCCGGGTCGAACGGGTCGGCGGGGCCTCGCTCGGTTACTACGTCTTGGCCGGGGCGGAAGTTCGCCACGATTGCCGCCAACACCTGATCGCGGTCGCGCACGTCAACTTCCGCGTCCACCACTACCAGCGTCTTGGCGAACATCATCGGCCGCAGACCCCAAGCCGCGTGGGCCGATCGACGGCCCTGGCTCGGATACGTTTTGCGGATCGACACGGCCGCCCAATGTCGAGCCGCGGCGAACTCCGGCAAATCGAAATCGACCAACTCCGGCATCACCAGACGCAATAGCGGCAGGAACGCCCGCTGCATCGACCGAGCGACCGTGCAGAACTCGTGTGGCGGACGACCGGGGACAAAAGCCGCGAAGATCGGATTGGCCCTGTGCGTAACGGCCGTGACTTGCATCGCCGGGGCTGGACGCGGCCGAGTGCAATGACCCAGCGGCGCGCACATCGGCCCGACCGTGACCGGCGGCTCTGCCGGATCGACGAATCCCTCGATGACGATCTCCGCCTCGGCCGGCACTTCCAGATCGACGCCTCGGCCGGCGACCACGTCGATCGGCTTCTCACGCAGCAGTCCGGCCAACGCGCAAACGTTCGAATCCTCCGGCAGCGGCGCGGCCGCGGCCAACTGAAACGCCGGATCGCCGCCGATGACCACCGCCACCGGCATCTTCCGCTGCCTGACGCGATACTCGTCCAACAGCCGGGCGTGTTCGTCATACGCGGCCCAACATACGGCCAGGCGCGAGCGGTCGATCCGTTGCAAGTCGAACCGGCCGCAGACCGGCCGATGCGAATCCGGCTCGGCGGAAAAGACCACCGCCGAGGAGATAGTGCGGCTGGTTTCTTCCGCCGCGCTTTGCAACAACGGCAGTTCGCCCAGGTCGATGTCGCTGCCCAGGCGGACGATCTGCTGACAGGCCGCGGCGCGGACCTTTCGCGGCAAGACGCCGCCGAGCGCGGCCGGCTGGGCGCCCGCCTTGATGCGCTCGAACCAACCCTCCGGGGCCGAGACATCCAGCAGCCGGGCAAGCCGCTCGGAAATCTCCGCGAGCGAGGCGATGTCCAACGCCCGGCAGATTCGCCCCTCGGTGGCCAGCAGGTTGGTCGCAACGGGCAGGTCGTGTCCCTTGACCGCGCCGAACAGCAGTGCCGCCCCCCCCGACTCGGCCGATCGGGCGGTGATCTCGGCCACTTCCAACGCCGGATCGACCTCCTCCTCCACCCGTGTCAATTCGCCGGCATGGCCCAAATCCTCCAGAAAATCTGATAAGCAGCGGTATGGCATGAGGGCATTGTAAGGGCGGAGGGCGGAAGGCGGAAGGCGGAGGGCGGAAACCCGAGGGTTTCCTGGTTCCCATGCTCTGCGTGGGAACCCACGTTTCCCGACGCTCTGCGTCGATGGCGACGACGCAGAGCGTCGCGGACAGTGCGTTCCCACGGAGGACCGTGGGAACGAGGACTTCAAGGCGGAAGGCGGAAGACAGAGAAGAATGGGATTGCCGATTGACGGCGGATATCGGATAATGCCTCCCAAGGAGGAACCAGACCATTCGCGGGAGGCAGGGATGGGCTTGGAATTCGTTGAATTATTTCTGGCCGTTGAGAATGCCTTCGGATTCTCCATACCGAATGAAGATGCCGCCGGACTCGACACCGTGGGCAAGCTCTACGATTACATCCTTGCCCATCGGTTCCGTGGATACCAGGAAGACTGTTTGAGCAGCATCACGTTCTACAAGCTCAGACGCGTCATGATGTCGGTCCTGCGAATCCCCAGGAAGGAGATACGGGTATCGACGGAGCTTTCGGAGATCATTCCCGCGCGTCGGCGCCGGACATGGAAAGCACTCCGGCGGGAGACCGGGCTACGGCTGCCGCAACTCCGACGCCCCGTTTGGGCGACCACGATCGCCGCCTTGGCTACTTTTGGACTGGGCATCGCAGTACCCGTGCTCCTTTCGCTGAGTCTGTTCGGCGGAGCGATCCTGGCGGCGATTCTCACGATGTTCGCGGTCGGTTATTTATTCTCGTGGCTCAGTAAACCACTGGCGTTCGAGTTTCTGCCAGACTGCGCGACGATGGGCCAACTCACGTCGCTAACCCTTGCTCACAATTATCGGACTATCATCGAGGAATTGAATAGCTCCGCGAGTGACGCGGAAGTGTGGGAAACGCTGCAAGTGGTAATCGCGGAGGAGTTGGGGGGTAGTCCCAGTCAATTTACCAAGGAGGCGGATTTTTCCAAAGATCTCAATGCCGGCTGACTTCGTCCCCACCCAAGCACTCTCCTATTCTTTCAATGAAGCCCGCCCTGAACGTTCACGCTCTGCCGCAAGCGCTCGGCGCGGAGCCGTTTGAGACCGAGCGGCTGGCCGGTGAGTTGCAAAAAAGTCTCGGCGGTCAAAACCTGTCGGCCCTCGGACGCAAGGCCGAAGTACGGCCGAGGACTTGACGCAATGACGGTTCCGGCGTACCCTATATTCAGGTGGTGCGATGCTCGCGTTGGCCTCTCCACGGCTCGTCGCGGAAAACCTGCAACGTGGGGCAGGTTGCCAACCTGCCGGAAACGCGGCAGATTGGCAATCCGTCCCACAGCGGCGTGTTGCACGTTCTTTGCGACGGGCCCAAGGATCGGTTTACCGTCATGAAAACGCCTGAAACGAAACGCTTGGATCCGGTCCTTCATCCCTGCGTGATCGAATTGCGCGAGATGCTTCAATCGGTGTTGGGCGACGATTTCATGCGGCTGTACCACTACGGCTCGCGCGTCGAGGGCGGCGCGCAGCCCGATTCCGACTACGACCTGCTGTGCGTGACCAAGCGGCCGCTGAGTCGGCAACAGAGAGATGAGATATTGGATAGGCAAATGGATATTGAAATCGCGGACGATGTGCTGTTCGACCTGCACTTCTACTCGGATGAAGAGCTTCAAATGCCTCCCGTTTCTTTCACTCCCTACGTGCGGCACGTGACCGCCGACGGCATCGTTGTATGACCTTCTCCGAGGACGAACGCCGACAGCTTGCGGCAATGCGAATGGCCAGAGCGGATCTCGCCTTGGCCGACGCTTCGACGTTCGACCGCCGGTGCGACGCGGACTACACCGACGTCGCCGCGTTCACCGCCGAGCAAGTCGCGGCCATGTTCGATCAGGCGGGTCGCTTCGTGGCCGAGGTGAAATCGCTGCTCCAGGCGACGTGACGGCGCCCGCTGACTTGTCCCCAGTTTCGTCGTGCCGCGCAGAGGAAGCGGCGGTTACAAGCCCGAAAACGGGATAGGTCAGGATGGGGAGGGCTTGACGCCGCGACGGCGACGACGTACCCTATATTCAGGTGGTGCGGCCACCGCGTTCACTTCAGCCTCACGGAAGACAATGATGGCCACAGTTGACGCCAAGCAATCCGCTCCGGCGATTCATCCCTGCGTGATCGAGTTGCGCCGGATGCTGCAATCGGTGCTGGGCGATGATTTCGTGCGATTGCACCACTTCGGGTCGCGCGTTGTCGGCGGTGCCGCGAGTGACTCGGATTACGATGTATTGTGCGTGACACGACGGCCGCTGAGCCGGCAAGAGAGGGATGAAGTCATGGATCGGAGGATCGATCTTCAACTCGCACGCGACGTGTTCTTCGACCTGCATTTCTTCTCAAACGACGAAATCCAGTCGCCGCCCATCGAATGTCTTCTCTTCCTGCAACACGCCGTCGGCGAGGGGGTCGTGGTATGACGCCGGAGGAGCGCCGTCGAATGGTCGAGGCGTGGCTTGCCAAGGCCGACCAGGCGTTGGCCGATGCCGCAACCCTGCACACCCGAGAGTCGCTAACCGGCACGATGAATCGCTGCTACTATGCGATGTTCTATGCAGCATCGGCACTGGCGATTCACGATGGTTTCACGTTCCACAAGCATCGTGCGGTCATTTCATACATCCATCGGGAATACGTCAAGGCCGGACGCATCTCGAAGGACCTCGGCCGTGGCCTTCTCGAAGCGTTCGACCGCCGCACGGAAGCCGATTATCACGCAATGGTTCATTTTGGCCTCGATGATGTTGCCGAACTCCTCGACCAGGCCCGCC
>JAHIKV010000322.1 GCA_018897395.1 Planctomycetota bacterium
ATTCATGAAATACATCGTCCGCCACCGTCTTTCACGTCGCCAAGCAATTGACCACTTATGCCGCGTCAAAAGCGGACTTCCTATATGCTTTGCCATGGCTTAAGGTTTACGGAAAAGCCAAGGTTGCAGATCATCAACTACCTCAAAGCGACCGGATTGCGCCTTGGTCTGCTTATCAACTTTGGTCATTATCCAAAAATAGAAAATGAAAGATTTGTTCTCTGATGCTACTCTGCGAAGTAGCGGAGCTTCTTCGCTACGAAGCACGAGACTTTCGTGTATTTGGTGTCGGTTCCCGACAAGAAGGCGGCTGAACGGCGCGAGTTGTTCTTCGGCCATCGCAACGCCGTTCGCGACAGCGTGCGTTCCCGCAATCGGATTTGGGCGTTTCTTAATCAGCAAAGCCAACGACGACCGAAAAACCTTCGTCTGGCTTCCCCGGAAGCTTTGGATGCTCTGCTGGCTTTGCGTCCCTGGACGCAGATGCAAAGTATGCTGCTGGGGGAAGAAGTGCTGGCTTTTCAGCAAGCCGAAGCGCGGCGCAAGCGATTTCGCGTGGAAATCGCCGTGGCAGTCGCCGGCGATCCGCAGATATTGAAGATGATCCGCTTGCTGGGTATACGCGCCAAGATAGCGTTTGCCTTGGCGGCTTTTATTGGCCCGATCGATCGGTTTGAAAACCCCAAAAAACTGGTCGCGTTCTTCGGCTTGAACCCGATTGTCAATCGAAGTGGAATTAGTGGTGGCAACGGTTCTTTGTCTCACTATGGGCGCTCGGATGTTCACGCGCTGTTGATTCAGGCGGCTCAAAGCATCATGCGGTACGGCCAGGGCCACACGCATCGCTGGGCTGTGGCGTTGAAAATGCGCAAAGGCATTAACATTGCCGTTGCCGCGTTGGCCCGTAAGTTGGTCGTGAGCGTCTGGTATCTGCTCAAAGGCTTCTTTACCCACATGACAGAAGTGACCACTCATATTCGGATTAAGATGCATAAAATCGCTTGTGAAATCGGTCTCGCGCGCATTCGATTGATGGGTTACAAGTCTCTGAAAGAGTTTGAAGAAAAAACATTAATAATTCTTACTCAAACAACTTGACAGACCACATGCCTGTGTTTCGTGGTTAAAATCTTCACTGGGTTGCCACGCCGCTTGCGGAGCGCAAGCGTAGTGACGCGGCGGGCACAGCCCTCGTTGGTAAGGATTAAGGCGAGAGAAAAAGTTGTAACCATTAAGCCACCCGAAGAAATCCCCGCTTTGGTTCGGACAGAATACGATCATTCTCGCGCAAAGGCGCAAAGACCGCCAAGATGAATATCTTTCAGAAGAATGGGAGGCGGGCCTGTGCCCGGTGAGATTGCGCCGAAAAGAATGTGTTTGATTTGATCCGGGTTCCTGCCTGAGGCCAGCTCCAGCATCAGGTCGAGATGGTTCGCATTGTGGAGTTTTGAGGTTTCCACCAGAGTCATCAAGGTTTCGTGGTTGCGCGCGCCGGATTCCGAGTTGTTTCCGTAGGTGATTTTACGCATGACTACCGAGGGACGCAGCGCTCTTTCGGCGCGGTTGTTGTCGGGATCAATCTCTTTGAATCGCAGGAAAGTGAAATTCTCGTCCCTGTGGGTCACGAGTCTTTTGCGGAGATTTTCCGCGTCGTGGTTCTCAATGGGCAGTTCGACCATCTGGTCGAGTTCTTCCTCGAAGTCCTTGCCCATTTGATTTGCCTTTTCAGCGCCTATAATGCCGGCCAACCAGTCGCGCTTTGCCTGGCGGGCCCTTTTGAAGATGTCTTTCAAACATACGGCAAAAAGATTGGCAGGCTGATCCCGCGGATAGAACTTTTCCAGGTTTTTGGCCGCGCGTTCATAATGGGTCAGGCGCTTCTGTTTGGCCAAAGCTTCCAGGGTGTTATAGGCGCTGAAGCAGCTCGTGCTTCGTAGCGACTACTTCGCAGAGTAGCATCGGACCCCAACACACCGCCGTAATCCGTCAGCCGACGGACTGGCCGGAACGGAGCCCGCGCGGCTTGGGGCGATCTTAAAAAATGTGCAATCCGGGTTGGTGAATGTCCAGCGCCATTCCATGATGAAGCCGCACGGCCAGCTGGTTTCGTCAACATTGATGCCTGTGCTGAATCGGACCATATCGGCGATTTGCTCGTAGTAAGGTCGGCCGGCATCAGCCAGCTTCTTGTCAAAACCAACCAACGCCGCGGAAGTGATATCAAGCCCCCATAATCCGCTGAGGATTTTACGCACTCCGTCAAACGGTATCTTGATCATATAGCGCAGATAACCGGCCACTGCAACCGCAACGGGTCCAATATAGTCCTTGGGCCGTTTGCCTTTTCCCAGAGGAAAGAAACTCTCTCCGCAATCCCGGCAATAACCACGTTGCTTGAGAAAGCGGGTCAGCACAGGACGCACAATGACGATGTCTTCCTGAGTATGTTCTTCCGTGTCATGGCAGGGACTGATGTTGTGCGAACAGCATTGGGGACCTTGCTCGGGATAAACAAAAACGGTGCGATCCGGCTTGCCCTTGGGTTTCTTGCGCGTTATACACCAGTTTTCCTTGGCCTTTTTCTTGCGGGTCGGGCCGTTTTCCGCGCCTGCGCTCTCGCCTCGGCGAAGCCTATGGCGTAGCCTGGGTCGGTCTCCTGTACAGGCATACGCAGGATTCGCATTTCAACGGCCGTGAGTTTGGCCAGTATCTGCTTCAGCCGCCGCCAGTTCTCAAGCCAGGCCAGCGCTTCCGTTTCCCGTCCTTGCCTGATGCGAATGGTCTGGGTTCTGCCGCCGGCCTTGCGTGTCACGATCATATCCTGATGAAGATGCCCCCTGACGCAACGGCATCCGGGTTTTCCACAGCGGAACCGTCTGCGTACGACACTGGCCTTCAGCAAAAGTCCCAGGGATTGCACCTGTTCCATAAGTTGCGCGGCCTTGGTCCTGACGATTTGCTCTCTTTTGGTTGTTTTTGTCATTTACCTATAAGTCTAACACCTTATAGACAAAAAGCAACAAAAAAAATGAAAATAAATTGAAAAATCTGCGTTTGCAACCCGTTGAACATCAGCATGTTACCCCCCCCCGTTATTATTACGCTTTTCTTCTTGACGCGAGACAAAAAACGGCTTAAATTGATTGTATATTTTTGGGAGAATTGTGCCTTGGAAAAGGGGCGCGGGGAGCGTCGAAATTTTGTAAAAAAAGTCGTCTTCGGATGGCTAAGTAGATACGAGCGAACGAAATTAGAGCAACGGGCGAGAAAATATACGTTAATGAATTTATGAACCAGAGCACTTAGGAGCAACCTGCCATGATAGCGACTTCCAAGGAAATGATACTTGCAACCATCGCCAGGCAACAGGTGGATCGCGTCCCGTGCGTGCCGCATTTCTGGTCCTCGCCGACGGTCGAAGGATACGCGTGGACGAACGAGGAAGAGCGCCTGCACGTCATCACTCATAAGCTCGGGACGGCCGCGATGCTCCACTTCGGCATACGGGAGGCCCGCGGGGCGGATGCGGCCGAGATGCTCCGTTTCGGCGTGTGCGCCCGCCGGCACCCGGACGTCCGCGAGAAAGTCTGGAGGGAAAACCGTGCGGATGAGAAGTACCCGCTCATCCACAAGGAAGTTACGACCCCAAAGGGAACGCTTGAAGCCATCGTCCGCGAAACGGAAGATTGGCCGCACGGCCTGGACATTCCGTTCTTTTCCGATTTCAATGTCTCCAGATACGTGAAACCCTGGCTCGCGTCAGTGGCTGACGTTGAAAAGTGGGCCTACGTTTACCTCCCGCCGGAAGACCGCGAAATAGGACAGGCTCGCGAGGCGTGGAGGAAGACCGACGCTCTTCGAGAGAAATTCCAGGTCCCCATAGTCGGGACTTACACGCTTGGCCTGTCTGGTGCCCAGCATCTTTTCGGTGCCGAGCCTCTCGCGCTGCTTTCGATGGACCAACCTGAGGCTGTCGAACGGTACCTGGAGATATTGGACCGGACGGACAGGAGGTGTCTGGAGGTGCTGCTGGACTTCGGCGTCGATATTGTCCGGCGGAACGGATGGTACGAAAGCACGGACTTCTGGAGCCCATCTCAATTCCGTCGTTTCGTGGCGCCGCGCATCGAGAAGGAATCTTCGATGGCTCATGAGGCCGGACGCCCCTTCATTTACACCATGTGCACGGGGATCATGCCTCTGCTTCCCATCCTGTCCCAGTTGAATTTCGACTCGCTCGACACGATCGAACCCGTCCTCGGAAAACAGGACATGCCGAGGCTTGCCCGTGAACTGGGGGATAAAAAATGCCTCTGGGGAGGCGTCAGCGCTCCTATCCACATCGGAATGGGCAAGCCGGAGGACGTGAGGGCCGCCGTCCGCCGGGCGTTCGAGGTTTTCGGCAAACGCGGATTCATATTGACCGCCGTCCCGACCATCCGGCCTCAATGGCCGTGGGAGAACGTGCTGGCCATGATCGACGAATGGCAGAAGCTGCGGTAGCAGACATGTTTGGAGAAGTGAGAGATTTTCGTCCGGCTTGGATCCCGTTTTGCGGTGAACCGGCGGTCGGGTGGAAGAGTTCGTGCAACAGGCCCAGATAAGGAACTGTCAAAAATTTTATGAAAAATGAAAGCGGAATTACGACATGAGCTGATGCGGTTACGGAGGAAAGAAGAGGGCTTTGAGAGGTGTTGAGAATGATGGTGGTCGCGGGTCCGGCGATGATTTTAAGGCTCTGCGGGGTAGGATGAGCAGGGCGGGGCGATCGGATTTAAAAGGCGAGAGCCTATTGTTTATTAACAACGGGATTTTGATAGATCAAGCGGCTTGGCGAAGCAGCATGACCCACATATTAGACGCTTTCCCGTAAAGATACACGTTTTTGCGTGTATGATTTAGCCGAGTTATGCGGCCAGATCAAGTAGTTGGATTGGTAAATCATGGGTTTTAACTTTCAATGCGGCAGACATGAAAGCATGCCCGCGGTGAG
>JAHIKV010000165.1 GCA_018897395.1 Planctomycetota bacterium
ACCTCCAGTTGCTCTCCACCCCCTCTCACGAGGACGCAGTTACTATTGGTTACAAAGTTCAGACCCAACTTCGACAGGGACTCCCACCCTGCTGATTCGATACACTTACAAGCGCACTAGGACGGATTTCCCAATCCGTCCATCATGCGGGACGGATTAGGAAATCCGTCCTACAGTCCGCAAATAAGGGGAGGGTATTCGGGAATAAATCCATTTAGCCCGCCGTGAATACACGGCGTGGAGTGTTGGTTACAAATGCCCCGGTGTATTCACCCGGGGCTAAATAGCTGTTTTTGCGAGCAAGTTCACGGACATCCTCAAAAAACACGCATGAACTCGCCACCGGCCCACTCGACGATCGGTGTGCTTGCCAGCGGCGGGCTGGATAGTTGCATTCTGATTGCGCACCTGCTGCGTCAAGGCCACCGTGTCCGCCCGTTCTACGTCCGTTGCGAGCTGATTTGGGAAGAAGCGGAATTGGCGGGAGTGAGGGCGTTTTTGCGGGCGATGGACTCGCCCCGGCTGGAAGAATTGGTGACGCTCGCTCTGCCGCTGCGGGATCTCTACGGCCGACACTGGAGCGTGGACGGCCGGAATGCCCCCGACGCTCAAACCCCCGCCGGCGCGGTTTACCTACCCGGCCGAAACGCCCTGCTGACGATCAAACCGGCGATTTGGTGCGGCATAAACGGCATCGGGCAACTGGCCCTGGCCGTGCTGGCCGGGAATCCGTTCGCCGACGCCACCGACGAGTTCTTTCGTGGATTGGAAACGACCCTGGAACAGGCCACGGGAAACCGTGTGAGCATCATGCGTCCCTTCGCCAAAATGGACAAACGGGAAGTCTTGCGGCTGGGGCGCGGATTGCCGCTGGATTTGACTTTTTCCTGTCTTTCACCCGCCGCCGGCCTACACTGCGGCCGATGCAACAAGTGCGCCGAACGCCAAGAAGCTTTCCGTTCGCTGGAAATGCACGATCCAACACGATATGCGAATCAAGAGTAATAATCCGGAGTTGCGAAACCGCAAGCGGGATAACTGGCCGGTGAACCGGCCAGCCCTCGTTTCTAATCCCTAATCCCTGACCACCATGTTTACCGTCTCACGTGAAATCGACTTCTGCTACGGGCACCGGCTGTTGAACTACGCGGGCAAGTGTCGCCACCTGCACGGACACAACGGCCGGGCAGTCGTCGCCTTCGAGGCCTCGCGGCTGGACGATCACGGCATGGTGCTGGATTTCTCGGAGATCAAACGCGTCGTGAACCGTTGGATCGACGAGAACCTCGACCACCGCATGATCCTCCAGCGCACGGACCCCGCCGTGCCCGTGCTTCAGCAGTTGGGAGAGCCGCTGTATCTGATGGACGAAAGTCCGACCGCGGAGAACATCGCCAAGCTGATCTTCGACGTGGCCGCCGCGAGCGGATTTCCGGTCCGCGAGGTCCAGTTGTGGGAGACGCCACACTGCTGCGCGGCGTATCGGCACAAAGGCAACGGCGACGGACGGGTTGAGTAAAGCCGCGACCAGTGGTCGCGGAAATACATCGACCATTTTCCTTGCCAGACCGTAGCGGGGTATTTGTCGCACGAGCAGCAAGCTAGGCTACAGTCCTGCGCAATCAACGTACCTTGCCTATCTCATGTTCCGCAAACGAATTGACGCACATTATGACGAGTTAGCGCGTAGAATAGGGAAGGCTCATACAAAACAAAATAAGACAGTGGTTTGGGGGGGCACAAGTGTGGCAAGTAAGACTATATGGAATTCCGCAATTGCGCAAAACTTGACGATCGGAGCGGATATTTGCTGGACTAATGTCCCCGGAACGCGCATAATGACCGTGGGGTGTCCACGGAACATTTCCTTTTGCCTACCTTTCGGGGCAGCGGCCGACCGCGGCATGAATCGTTTTTGGCAATCCGGGCCGGAACGGCTCGTTCTCTGGCTTGCCGCGCTGGCGGTCTTGGTGACGGTCGCTTGGTACGTCATCGGGAAAATCCACCCCAAGTCGATACAGAAGGAACGGAAGACCAACGAATGGCTCTCAAAATTCCAAGAATCGCATTCCAAAGGTGAGCTAACCGACGAAGAATTCCGAACAATAAAAACTACCTTGGCCGCGCAACTCCAAGATGAGTTAAGCGATAACGACGAAGCAGGTTAAGACGGTCGTAGAGAGGAAATCAGCAGCGCGGATCGAAACGGACCTTTAGCGCGACGTGGAAAGGAAAAGGCATGCCGTCAGGACGAGACTTCAATGGAGGCCGCCGCGGAACCGGCCCGACGAAGAAAAACGCCTTCTGCTCCTTCTGCCGCAAGAGCTACCGAGACGTTGGCCCGTTGGTTGAAGGGCCGGGCGACGTCTACATCTGCGGCGAGTGTATCGATCTCTGCCAGTCGATCCTCGAGCAAGAGCGGCGCCGTCGCGGGACCAGCAAACCACTGTTCACCAAAATCTCCACGCCGCGGCAAATTGTCGCCCACCTCGACCAGTACGTAATCGGCCAGGATTACGCGAAGAAAGTGCTGTCCGTTGCGGTGCATAGCCACTACAAACGGCTGATGATCGGCACGGCCGGCTCCGAAGTCGAGATCGACAAGTCGAACATCCTCATGATCGGTCCCACCGGCTCGGGCAAAACGCTGCTGGCCCAAACCTTGGCCCGCATACTGGACGTGCCTTTCGCCATCGGCGACGCCACCACCTTGACCGAGGCGGGCTACGTGGGCGAGGACGTGGAAAACCTGCTGCTGAAGCTGCTCCACGCCTCCGACTTCGACGTCGAGACCGCGCAGCACGGCGTGCTGTACATCGACGAAATCGACAAAATCGGCAAAACCAGCCAGAACATCTCCATTACCCGCGACGTCTCCGGCGAGGGCGTGCAGCAGGCACTGTTGAAGATGCTCGAGGGGACGATCGCCAACGTCCCGCCTCAGGGCGGTCGAAAACATCCCGAGCAGCAATACATCCAGTTGGATACGAGCAACATCCTCTTCATTTGCGGCGGCACTTTCGTCGGACTCGACGACATTATCGGCCGTCGGCTGGGAAAACGCACCATCGGCTTTTCGCAAGAGGGCGTCGGCCACGATCTGCTCGAAACGGGAGACCTGCTCCAACAAGTGACCAGCGACGACATCCTGGAGTTCGGTATGATTCCCGAGTTGATCGGCCGGCTGCCGGTCGTCGCGGCGCTCAGGCCGCTCGACGTCGAAGCAATGGTCCGCATCCTGACCGAGCCGAAGAGCGCCTTGATAAAGCAGTATCAAGCGCTGTTCGCCATGGAGAACGCCGAACTAGGCTTTACCGAGGCCGCGTTGCGGTCGATCGCCGAGCGGGCGATGAAGAAGGATACCGGCGCCCGAGGGCTCCGTTCGATCATCGAGGAGGTGATGCTCGACATCATGTTCGACTTGCCGGACCAGGCCCCGGGCAGCCGTTACCTTGTGACCGACGAGATCGTGGCAGGCACCGAGCAACTCGTCCCCCTGCCGGCCGAACCGAAGTCCAAGACGGCATAGTAGTGTTCACACACGAAATGTCGAGTTGACCGTGATAGGGGTAGGGAAGGCCGATTGAGTTCGGCCTCCCCTCCCTCCGAACCGGACTGGCGGATTTCCCGCATCCGGCTCTCCGGTTAGTGGTATTACCTCCAAGAGGATTGATGAACCGAGACCGAGAGGGAGACAAGGT
>JAHIKV010000166.1 GCA_018897395.1 Planctomycetota bacterium
GGAGTTCGGCGTCGAAGTGGACAAGGAGGGAGACACCGCCTCGCGCGTCTTCCGCGGCTCGGTCAGGGTGCAGGTGGTGGGTGGCACTGGCTTAGCCAGTGGCACTCCGCGGGAAGTGGTGCTACGCGAGAACGAATCGGCCCGCGTGGAAAAGGACGGCGGCGGCGGCGGTCCGCGGCTGGTGCTGCCCGGCGCGGCGGGCAATCCGCCCAAGTTCGCCCGGCGGCTGCTCGAGCCGCCCAAGCTGCTCGATCTGCTGGACATCATCGCCGGCGGCGACGGCCGGGGCAAACGCCGCGGATGCGGCGTCGACCCGGTCAGTGGGATGCAGGTTGCCGCGCTCTCGGAAGCCTACTTTGGCGTCCGCTGGTTTCGGGCCGTCCGCTGGCACCGGCTGATCGACGGCGTGTTCGTGCCGGACGGCCGCGAGGGGCCGATGCAGATCGATTCGGCCGGCCACGTTTTCGACTTTCCCGCGACTACGAGCAAGACCAACGACGCGATTTGGGCCCAGCCGGCGCCGGGCGATCCCGTGGATCCCAACGGCTGGATGCGCGATTACCGTGACGCCGACATGCCCCGATGCCGGCAACTCATGCCCGAAGGACGCGGACTGCTGTGTATGCATGCCAACGCGGGCATTACCTTTAACCTCGAAGCCATACGGAAGATATACCCGGGGGCCAGTGCGTCGCGTTTCCGGGCCGTCGCCGGCCTGGCCGATAGCCGTATCCACGCTCCGGCGTTTGACGGCATGGTTGACCTGTGGGTGTTGGTCGACGGCCGGTTGAAGCTGAAGCGCGTCGGGTTGCACCATCGAGACGACGCCTTCAACGTGGACGTGGAGCTTGGCCCCGGCGACCGGTTCCTGACGCTGGCGGTCACCGACGGCGGCGACGATGACTGGTCGGACGGTCTTGTCCTTGGCGACCCGGTGCTGCAAATGGTCGAAAGTTGTGGTGCAGGCGTCCCGCCTGCCCCCGCAGCCGGCCACCGCTCCGCGGCGGTGCCCGCGGCTGCACCACAAGATCGAAAGGAGGTGGCGCCATGAATGGTCCTTAGAGCAATGTAGTCCGCACACGCCGTGTGCGGGACCTTGTTCCCACGCTCTGCGTGGGAACATGCCGCACGCGCCGCGAGAAAGCCGCGGGATGGCGCGGCGGGGTGTGCAAGGGACGCGGAGCGTCCAGACAGTGCGTTCCCACGCGGAGCGTGGGAACGAGAAAAAAGACCTCCGCAGGAGGGCTTCGTGTAGCGAAGTCGAAACCCGTAGCGTCCGGGATAATTTTACCAGAATGTTTCTGGAACCCGTAAACGCTTATCGCTAGTACAGTGTACGTTACATTTAAGGAATTACTCTCATGAGACCGTTTTCAACATTAACGATTGCTTTAGTGCTGATCTCACTGGTGTGCTTCTCATCGCCGGCCTCCGCGACGATCATTTTCCAGGACAGTTTTGAAGGGCAGACCGTGGGCGCCGCCGTATCGACGCTCACTCCGCCCATAGGCCTCAGCTACACCGGCAGCGCCGGAACCGTCCGTGACACGAGCACGGTCCCTCCGGGCGGCGGCGGCGGCGGTAGTTCAAAATTTGTCGCCGGCTCAACCGCGGGAGGCGACTGGATGTTCACCAAACCGGCAGACAGAACCGCGACTGCGGGGCAAGTGATCACGACGGAACTTGACGCGTACTACGTCAGCAGCACTGAAACCACTTGTAACACATTCACCACTTTTCCGGGCGATGGCACTACGTGGGGGACCAGCGCGTGGCAAATTGGTGTAAGTCCGACCGGAGTACTGAAGAAATACGAAGGGGGCGCCGACTGGGTTAACGTTGCCGGTGCCCCAACCATCCACACGGACCAGTGGATTCATGTCAAGGTGGTCGGGGATTACACCGCGAAGACGTTCACCGCTACGGTGGACGGGTTCACTTTTTCCGGGGTTTTCTCTACCGGCGCCTCCGCCGGCAACACCTATGGAAAACTCTATGTATCGTCGCCAAACTATACAAGTATGTTCTACGACAACGTGGCAGTTTACACGGGAGTGATTCCGGAGCCATCCACGCTGGTGTTGTTGGCGTCCGGCCTAGTGGGGCTGCTCTGCTACGCATGGAGGAAGCGAAAATAGGATGTATGATTTAGGATGTATGATTTCTGATTTGACTGGCGAACTCCGGCGTTGTCACGAATGGTTTTCGTGACGACGCTCGGAGAGCCGGTCATTTTCGGAAGCGCAAGAACTCACGCCAAGGCGCAAAGGGGCGGGTTTGCGCTTTGGCGTGAGATCGTTGTGATTTACCTCGGCAGCTTTTCTATTGAACCAGGAGGCAAACGATGTACCGGAACAATCATAAATCAGAAATCAGAAATCAGAAATCCACCGCGTTTACGTTGGTGGAACTTTTGGTGGTGATCACGATCATCGGCATCCTGATCGCGCTGTTGTTGCCGGCGGTGCAAGCGGCGCGGGAGGCCGCGCGGCGATTGCAATGCCAGAACAACTTTAAGCAGGTGGGCTTGGCGATGCACAACTACCACCTCGTCGTAGGATGCTTTCCCGTGGGGGTGTTTGATCCTCAGACAAAAACGGACGCCCCGGGATGGTGGAGTTGGGGGGCGTACATATTGCCGCACATCGAGCAGCAGGCGGTGTTCGACATGATCGAATTCGGCGCTTCTCCGCCCCGCTATTACTTCTTAGCGGGCAACACGCGACTCGCCGCCGGCAAAGTGATTTCGGCGTTCCTTTGTCCTGCCGACCCCCAAGCGGGAGAACTGGTGTACTCCGTTAGTGAGGCGCAGAATGGCCCCGACCCGGATGACGACACCGCCATGAGCAATATGGCCGGGGTGGCGGATAGCAGAGACCGCTCGACCCCGGGCGGACGATCCTGGACACGGAACTTCCCTGAAGTGGACGGCATACTGGGCGGAAACTGGCCGTGCAAGATCGCCGATATCAAGGACGGCGCCAGCAACACCCTGCTGGTCGGCGAGGTCACAGGGGCGGGCAAGGGAACGCGCCGGGGGCAAGCTTGGGTGGACGATAATACCCAAGACACCTACGAGGGCATCAACGGGCCGAATACCGCGCCGGGCGGAATCTATCCAAGCGACGCCATGGGCGACATGTACGCCGCGGGATTCGCCAGTTGGCATCCGGGCGGATGCAACTTCGTGCTGGCCGACGGAAGCGTGCATTTCCTCTCGCAAAACATTGCCCAGGTCACGCTTTGGGCCTTGACAACCCGCAACGGCCCCTCGCCCAGCAACATTGCCAGGTTCGGCGTTTCACCGACGGAGCCTATTATCTCGGGGCCTCCTTGAGGTGAGATTGAGATTGTGGTGCAGGCGTCTCGCCTGCCCCTGAAGAATGCAGGCGAGACGCCTGCACCACAAAGAGGAACGCCACGATGAATCCGTTTTGCCGATTGATTTCCGGTTGCACCGCGTGCGTTTTCCTGCTCACGGCAGCCCTTTTCGGCGGCTGTGGCGGGGATCGGGGCCCGCCACGAGTCGTCGTGTCCGGCGTGGTCACCTATGGGGGCAAACCGATTGCCGAAGGAGCGATCCGGTTCATGCCGGTTGATTCGTCCCCCGTGCCCATGGCCGGAGCGCTCATCGTCGACGGCAGGTACAAGGTTGATCGCAATGGCGGGGTTCCCGTCGGAACGCACAAGATCGAGATTGAAGCCTTTCGTGGCATTCCGGACCCTAACAAGCCGGGCTCACGCCTTGTTTCTCCCAGGGGACGCGATGAGTTTGAACAGTACATTCCCGAAAAGTACAACGCCCGTACGCAACTGGAGATCACCATCCAGCCGGGCAGCCGGAAAATCACCAAGAACTTCGACTTGACCCCTTGAATCCGAAGGAGACTAGGATGCGCTACCAGAGCTTCGTGCGAATTTCGACGTGTGTGCTGGCTACCTTTGGGGCCATGGTCGCGGCGGCAGCCGGATGGCAGCCGACCCAGATCAAGGTGGGTGATGGGCAAGGCGGCTTCGTTTACTACGCCGCCGAGCGGCAAGCCATTATCCAACCCGGCGGCAGCCCCACCGGTCCGCGCTATTTGCCCAGCGGTCTGGTCACGATGGACAACGGCACGGTCGCCCTGGTCACCACCTACCTCAACAACAGCGCGCCCGGCAACCATCCGCAAATCGCCTTTAGCCCCGACAACGGCGACACGTGGTCGTCTTTCCAAAACCTCCCAGGAAGCGGCCGGCCGATGATGTTCACCTACCTGGGTGGCGGAAACCTCTCCTACATCGGCGGCTACACTCGCTATTTTAGCAGCGACTATGGGCAGCACTGGACGGAGAGCGCCGCCGTGCCGGGCTTTTTAAATGGCTCGTTCGAGGCGGAGGGCAACGACTATGTTGACCGAAACCCCGACGGCAGCGCCGCGAAGGTGTGGGAAATCGGCTTTTTGGACACGGGCAGCGGCTTCCCGGCAAAACCTTTCACTTCCTACCTCCACTCTTCGACCGACGGCGGACGCACATGGGGGCCCTACACGACGTCGCCCAACTGGAAGTTCGACGTCACCTATAACGGCAACACGTACACGCGCGGCACCTGCGAGGGCGCGATCGTGCGGGCGGCCAACGGCTGGCTGGTGGCCGCCCTGCGGACCGACGTGCCTCCGCGTTTCTATAGCTATGGCACCGACGACCTTATGGGCACGGCTATCTCCATCTCGCAAGACGACGGTCAGACCTGGTCCCCCTTGAACCTCCTCTATGACGCCGGCCGGCATCATGCTAACCTGCAACGTCTGCCCAACGGCGATTTGCTGCTTACGAACATTTTGCGTGACGACGTCAACATGGGCGCCTCCGGACTGGCCAGCCACAATAGAGGTCTCGAGGCGCTGTTGAGCCACGACAACGGGCTTACCTGGAACCTCGATAAACGGATCACTCTGGACGAGTTCGACTACTACAATTCGTCCGACTGGACAGCCGCGATGGCCGGGCACTTGGCGAGTACGGTGCTTGCCGACGGCTCGGTGCTGTCGGTTTACGGACATCACCTGGACGGCAGTGCGGTGCTCGTCAAGTGGAATCCGGCAACCCTGCCCGAGCCGAGCGCCTGCGTGATGTTGGCGGCAGGCGGTTCGGTACTGCTTGCCGCACGGCGCTGCCGGCTCTGGCGGGCGCGACGGGCGGCGAAGCGCTGCATCTCAAAGTAGGCAAGTATCCAAGGAGATCGTTCATGACACGCGGAACGTCGCGGTGGTTGCCGGCGTGGTTGGCCCTGTTCTTGTTCGCCGTCCTGATGGATCCTCTGGCCGCTTGGGCGCAGGAGGCGCCGCCCTCGGCTTCAGTGGTCGTAGGGCCTAAGTCGCACGCTCTTGAACTGTACGCCGCCGAACAATTGTGCTATTACCTGGAAAAGCTCTACGGCATCCAGACGCGCCCCGTCCAGGAGATTCCGTCCGGCGATTCAATCGTTTTCCTTATCGGCGATCCCAAAACCAACCCTGCCGTAGCCAAAGCCCTGGGCCCCGAAGGTTGGCCGTCGATTAGCGACCAGGGTTTGGTCCTGAAACGCGGGCAAGTGGATGGCAGGCTGGCCCTGGTGGTCGGCGGAGGGAGTCCGAAGGCGACCCTTTGGGCGGTGTATGAGTTGGTCGAGCGGTGGGGAGTCCGCTATCTGCTGCACGGCGACGTCCTGCCGGAAAAAAGGGGACAGTCCCCGACCAACCTTCGGTCGGTGCCCGCTGGAACGGCCCGGAGGGTGCTTCGCACAAATGGGGACTGTCCCCTTTTTTCCAAGTTGCCCGACCAGGACGTCGTGCTAGAGCCGCTCCTGCGCGTCCGCCAGTGGAAGACGGTCAGCGACTTCGCCAACGGGACAGAGGCCTGGGGCATGGCCGATTACCGCCCCGTCCTCGATCAGTTGACGAAACTCAAGTTCAATCGGATATTGATAATCACCTGGCCGTATCAGCCGTTTCTGGACCTCAAAGTCCGTGGGATCGAACGCCGGTGGGGAACGCTGTGGTGGGATTACCGCCTCTCGATCACGCCGGACATGATCGGACGCGAACTGTTCGGCGATGCCAAGGAGTTTTGGAACCCCGACCTGCCCGCGGCGAAGGATTACCAAGCCTTCGCGGCCGCAGGTGAAAAGCTGTTGCACAACCTGATCGAGTACGCGCACGGTCGAGGCATGGAGTGCGCGATGACCGCCTCGCTCACCGATTTCCCGCCGGAGTTCGCGCCGATGTTGAAAAACTCCCGGAAGATCAAACAACTGGGAAACTTGTCGATCGTGCCCGGCCCGGACACGCCCCCGGAAGACCCGGCGCTTACGGAGCTTGCCGCCGCCGTGCTGCGGACGACCGTGAATACCTACCCCGAGTTGGATTATATCTTCCTCACCACGCTGGAGCATCGGCAATGGGTGGGCCGGTACGAGCAGGCTTGGGCGGCGCTGGACGCCAAGTATGGGATTAGCGAAGTCTGCTCGCTGGCGGAAGTGCTGGCCGCGACCAAGCGGCGCAAGGACTATCCCGGCGGTGTCGAGCGCGCCTTGGCCGAGGTGAAAGGCGATCTTGTGTTGCTCTATTTCCAAGATCGCCTGATCCATAAGTCGCAGGCGCTGCGGGGCACGCGCCGGCCGGACATGAAGCTCATCTACGCCACCGGCGCGGAAGAATTGTACCCGCTGCTGGAACGGATACTGCCGCCCGGTTCCGAAACGCTCAGTTTCATCGACTACACGCCCTCGCGGGTCGTGCGGCGGCGGGAAGTGCTCAAGAACGTCCCCGGCGGCCGGAAACTCCCCGCCACCTTGCATTTCACGCTGGAGGACGACAACATCGGTCTGGTGCCACAATTGACGACCGGCTCGCTCCACCAGTTGACCCAAGACCTGGTCCGCCACGGCTGGGGTGGCTTTGTGACCCGTTACTTCTCGATTGGCGACAAGGATCCTGGCGTGGCATACCTGTCTCGGGCCGCCTGGGATCGGGACGTCACGCCCGAGGAGATTTATCGCGACCAGGTGCGCGCCGTGTGCGGCCCGGAATGCGTGGACGACATGCTCGATGTGTTCCGCGAGGTCGAGGCCGTGACGGTCAGCCTGGAATGGCACAACCTCGGTCTCGCCTTTCCCGTGCCGGGTATGATGATGAAACACTGGAGCCCCCGGCCGATGTCGCCCGAGTTGGTCGAGAACCGCCGGGGCTATCAGCGGGCGCTGGAGGCGGCCAAGCGTGCGCGGGCGAAAACAACGGAGGCGGGCCGCGATTACGTGGACTATTGGGTTGGCCGGCTGGAGTTCGCGGTGGAGTACCTCAACGCGGTGGAAGCCCTCCGCCGCGCGGCCAAGGCGGATCGGGATAAGGATCGCCCGGAGGCGATTCGGCAAACCGAACTGGCGTTGTCGGCGGCGCGGCGGTCGCTGGAGGCGTACGCGCGGGTCGCCCGCGATCAATCCGACCGCGGGGCCATCGCACAGTTGAACGAGTTTGTCTATCGTCCCCTCCAGCGAAAGCTGGCGGCGCTGCGGGGTCAAACCCGAGAGTGAGATGGTCCACTTCTCGATCGACCTCGATATACACCGCTATCTTGGAAACCGCGAGGTGGAGGGCCTCTCGAAGGCACAGTTCCTCTCGGCTGTCGAGAACACCGGAATCCCGAAAGAACGCACTCACTATTCTTTCGATCGGAGCGGATTGCATGTCGTGGTGTTGGACGCCAATTATCGCGCCGACGGCGCCGACTACGACACCGGGAATTTTCAGTGGACCGACGCCAATCTGCCGCCGACCCAACTCGCATGGCTTGAAAAGGATCTCGCCGGCACTAAACTCCCGGCCGTCCTCTGCGTCCATCAACTGCTGGACCGCGACGAAGGGAGTCACTACGTGCGAAACGCCGCCGAAGTGCGCCGCGTGCCGGCAAGACATCCACGCGTGCCGGCGGTATTCCAAGGTCATCAACACCGTGGACAGTACAACCGAGTCGATTGGGTTCACTACTACACGTTGAAAGCCGTGGTCGAAGGTTCGGGCAAAACCAACAACGCCTATGCGATTGTCGAACTGCATGGCGACACGAGCATGACAATCACGGGTTACCGGCAAGCAGTCGGCGGGCGATTGGCAAGTTCCTCCTCTTAACCGGGCCGCGCCTTTCGCTGCAAGGCGAGGCTGGATCGCGCAAACCACTGTCGCGTATAGCTTTACGCCTCCTCTTCCTCCCCCGCGGTTTTTTTAGATGTAATTCCGCCGGCTAATGACAATAGTAGGTAGGAGGAGTCCTCTCGTGAGCGAGTCTGCCCTGAGCGATGAATTCCTGGCCTTGATCTCGCCCTGTCAAAGCAGGCTCTTCGGCTACCTCTATTCGATGCTGCACAACCTCGACGACACGGAGGACGTGTTGCAGCAGGCCGTGCTGGCCATGTGGCGGCGATTCGACCAGTACGACCGCGGCCGGAGCTTCGTACCCTGGGCAATGCAGTTCGCCAAGCTGACCGCCTTTAACCACATCCGCGCCAAACGACGGGACCGGATGGTGTTCAACGAGGAACTCGTCCTGCTGATGGCCGAGAGCGGCGGGGCCGAAAACGAGGACGTCGAAGCCTTGGCCTCCTATCAGGACGCCCTGCTCCGCTGCATGGACCGGCTTTCGTCCAGCGACCTCAGCCTGATCCGGCTCTGCTATTTCGAGAAGTGCAGCGTCACGGCCGTCGCCGACAAACTGGGCCGGGCGCCGCAGAGCGTCTGCAATTCGCTGCGGCGCATCCGCGGACTGCTGTTCGACTGCATCGAAGAATCCGTTGGACGGGAGGACGACGCATGAAGTCCTCGGCCGTTCCAGAACGTGTGCGGTATCTGGTCGATGCCTATTGCACCGACTGTCTCGGCGCGGAGGAGTTGCGCGAGCTGGAGGCCGTTCTGAAGGGCGACGAGCGCGCCCGACGCTTCTTTGCCGCTTACTGCCGGATGCACGCGGGCTTGCTCTTCGCCACTCGGGCGGAGCATGCCGTTCGGCTGACCCAAGGGTCGGCAGGCCCGCGACCGGTCGCGGCGCCGGTGTTTGGCCCGCTGGCTGGGGCGTGGCAAGGCACGGTATCCTACTTCTCCCAACTCGGCCCGTTGTCGTGTCTGCTGGCCGTCGCGATTACGGGCGCGATGCTGCTGGGGCTCTCGGCGGTAAAAGTCACCCACCACCAACATATCGCCACGGCGCCGTCGAAGTCGGTCCCGTCGGACGCCAGGCCGGAGTTTGTCTTCGTCGGCCGCATCACCGGGGCGGCCGACGTGAAGTGGTCGGACGATCCGAACTACCTGCCGCCGCTGGGCTTTGGCGCCGTGCCCCTGGGCCGAAAATACAAGCTCGACGCC
>JAHIKV010000167.1 GCA_018897395.1 Planctomycetota bacterium
AAAGCCTTACGCCAACACATCATGCGAACCGAATTATCGACTATTACCGCAAACTGGTTGCTGCCACGAAAAATCCTTCGCCTGGCTCAACGCCTCATGGCGTTGGCCACTTGATATAGCTCACAACTCAGAAAGTGCAGATCAGTTGTCAGTTATCAGTTGTCAGTTTTCAGTTCTTGCACGTCCACAATTTATTAGAGGCAACATCGGCAACTGACAACTGACAACTGATAACTGACAACTGACAACTAACAACTTTCCCTCAAGCGGCTTTCCGCCGTTCGCGGCCGCGGCCGTGGACGCCTTCATGCTGACCTTGGACGAAGGCCAACAGGTGGTTTACCTGCGGCACGAGGTGTCCGTTGGCGCGGAGAATCTCCCAGGCGTTTTCCAAGCCGACCTTCGAGCGGTAGAGCAGGCGATGGGCCTCGGCCAGCGCGTGGATGACCTGCGGCGAGAAGTTGTTTCGTTTCAGTCCCACGGCGTTGATGCAGCGGGGCCGCGCCGGATAGCCCTCGGCCAGCATGTACGGCGGCACGTCGTGGCGGACCGCGCTGAGGCCGGCGATGAAACTGTAGCTGCCGATGGTGGCGAAGTGATGCACCGCCGCGGCGCCGGAAAGCGAGGCGTAGTCGTGGACGTGGACGTGTCCGGCCAGCAAAGTGCCGTTGGCGGCGGTGATGTGATTGCCCAACTGGCAGTCGTGTGCGACGTGGCTGCAAGCCATGAGGAAGTTGTGGTCGCCGATGCGTGTAACGCCGTCTTCTTTTTCCGAGGCCCGGTTGATCGTCACGCTCTCGCGGATGATGTTGTGGTCGCCGATGATGACTTTCGTGTCGCCGCCGGTGTAACTGACGTCTTGCGGCTCGCCGCCGATGACGACGTTGGGATAAATGTGATTGTAGCGTCCGATGGTCACGTTGCCCATCAGGGTGACGTTGTTTTCCAGGCGGGAGCCGCAGCCGATCCGCGCCTTCGGACCGATGACGCAGAACGGTCCGATTTCGACTTCGTCGTCGATTTCCGCGCGGGGGTCGATCGAACTGTTTTCGGCGAAGTAGTTGGCCATCTCCGCGACTCCTTCAGAATGACGTGTATGAGGCGACTCCGGTCGCCTCGTACAATTTTTCACGCACAATGTTTCAGTTGATTCTCATTTTCAATTCCGGCGATGATTGCCCGGACCAGTTCCCCGTTCAGCCGATGTCCGCTGCGGTAGGCGACGAACCGTCCCACCAGATCGCAACCGGCCAGCGCCAGATCGCCGACCATGTCAACCATTTTGTGGCGGACGCACTCGTCGGGAAAACGGAGCTGGTTGTCGATCGGCCCGGTGGGTCCGAAGACCAGCAGGTCGCGGAAGGTGGTCCGCCGGCCCAATCCTCGGGCCTTGATCTCAGCCGCCTCCGACTCGAGCACGAACGTCCGGCTGGGGGCCAGATTGATGTGGAAGTGGCGAGGCGAGAGCGATATTTCCAGCGATTGGCGGCCGATCGGACTCCCGCTGCCGTAATCCAATTCGTAGCGAAGGATCCGCTTGCCGGAGGAACAGGGCCGGGCCTCGATCCAGCTTTCCTGGTCGCCGAGGCGAATCACCCGGTCGATGACCAGTTGCGGGCGTGGGGCGTCTTGCTCGACGACGCCGCCGGCCCGCAAAATCTCGACGAACGGCAGGCAGGAGCCGTCGCAGCCGGGCATTTCCGGCCGATCGACCCATAGCTCGCAGTTGTCGATTCCCAGCCCGGCCAACGCGGCCATGATGTGTTCGATCATCTCGACCGACGCCTTGCCGAGGCGAAGCGTGGTCCGGCGCGGCGTTTCCACGCGATGCTCGATCACCGCGGGGATGCGCGGGCAGCCCGGCAGGTCGCGCCTGACGAAAGCGATGCCCGAGCCGGCCGCCGTGGGCCGGAACTCGACCCTTACGTCTTGGCCGCTCCAGTATCCGACCCCTTCAATAGCGGCGGGGGCGGATATCGTCCGCTGGTTTCTGGTCGTGACCATCCCTCGGCTGCCAGTCGTCCTTGACTCTAGTGGAAAAGAAAACGCACTTTGTTGTTCCCGCACCGGCCGTCCGTGGCCGATCTAGGCGACGAATCGCGTTCGTCACCGCTTGTTGCCGAAAGGAACCGTTTGCCTCGGCGCCGCGGTTCCGCGCCGGTCGGCCGCGCCGGGATTGATCGCCGTCCGGTTCAACTCCGTCAGGATCGCGTCGGTGATGTCCAAACCGCGGTTGTGCCAGACCACCTGTTTGTTGATGTCCGACAAGACCTCGTCCGGCTTGGCCGGGTCGACCTGCCCGCCGTTGAAGCGGAGCACCATGTCGATGTTGTGCTGCCGGGAAAAATAGTCGGTCGCCTGCCAAATCTCCTGATACACGTTGTAATAGATTTTGGCCTCGCGCTGAAGAAACTCGTTTCTCTGCAACTGGACTTTAACGCTCAGATCGGCCTGCCGTCTGGCAACCTCTTCCTCCAGGGCCTTGTAGTCGGGAGTTCCCTGATTGAATTCCTGAAGGCGTTCGGCGAGCTTGCCGATGGCGATGCGTTCTCCCTTTACCCAGTTTTCGGCCTTCTTCACGTCGTCCTTCATGTCTCCTATCATCCCCTTGAAGCGGATGTGGTTCTTAAATATGTGAGTGACGTCTATCAAGGCGAGTCTGGGGCCGGCCACCGGCTGCGCACCGCCGGGCTGACCTTGGGCGACGACTTGGGGGCTGTTGGCGCTAAGCGACAAGAGGACGGCCAGCGCGGCCCAACATAGCGATTTCTTCACGTCAGCACTCCTTGCTGTTGTGTCGGTTTTCCCTGGGCGAAAAAGGTGTCGGGAACCGTTCTGCCGTAGGACGGATTTTCTAAGCCGTCCGATTTTTCCGGGGACGGATCAGAAAATCCGTCCTATACATTCGATCAACAATTTATTACACGGGAACTTAGCACAAACGATTGCGGACACCTTTTTCGCGCCATTCCGACTGGATCCTTCCGTTCGATCAGAATTGGTCCCCAGGGTTCCAGGGAGGCGATATTTTGCCCGCTAAGGGCGTTTGGGTAAATAGCAGATATTTTGTTTCGCGGCAGGCACGCATAACCGATTGCCGCACAACGACTTACGGAAACCCGTCCGGCGGCGGCGTTTTCTCGGCCGGAAGCAGCCGCCGCCGATTCTCCGCCATCCCCACCAAGGGGTCGGCCCTTAGAACGTGTTTTGAAATTGAAATATCCGTATTTAGCCCCGGGTGAATACACCCTGGGCAAGCGGTTTTTCACGGTCAATCCGGTCCGCCGTGTATTCACGGCGGGCTAAATGAATGATTTTAAAACACGTTCTTAGAATCTGGACTCTCGTTTAGAAAATAGCCCAGGGGCTATCAGCCCCCGGCTATTTCACCGCACTCGATTTTTCAACTTCGCATTCCGCAATCTCGCGAGGTTCCTATGTAGAGAAGGAGTAGTACTTCTCCAGAGACGCCTAATCCTTTGTGCCGCCAAAGTGGGGTAAGGGGTGCATTCGTGGCCGACCACGCGCCCGGCAGCGAATTCCTGGACCTTTTCACGGGCAGCCAGTTGCGGCTCTACCGCTACATCGTCCTGCTCGTGGCAAACCAGGTCGAGGCGGAAGACGTCCTGCAAAACACCAACCTCGTCATGCTGCGGAAATGCGATCGGTTCCGCCCCGGTACGAACTTCCACTCGTGGTCCACGAGCATCGCCTACCTGGAAGTGTTGAAGTACCGCTCGTCGAAGAAGCGGCAATCTCCCGGACTGAGCGAGGCCACCCTGGAAATGCTCTCGGCCGAGGCGCTCAACCACGCTTTGCTCTTGGGACAGCGGAACGCCGCCTTGCCGGAATGCATGGAAAAACTTCCGCCGGGCGACCTGTCGTTGGTCTCCGACCATTATTTCCGTGGGCTGTCTTGGGAGACGGTCGCCAAGTCGTTGGGCCGCTCGTCCAGTTCCGTCCGCCATTCGGTTTGCCGCATCCGCCGCGAGTTGAAACGCTGCATCGACGCGGTGGTCGGAGCGAAAAAGGGGACAGGCACCGTTTGTGCGAAGCACCCGGAGGGCCGTTCCGGCAAACGGTGCCTGTCCCCTTTTTCGCGGAGGAGGACGCATGACTCCTTCGACCGACAAATACGACGGCTTGTACGCCCTGTTGGACGACCTCTGCGACGGGTCGATATCCGCAAGCGACGCCGCCCGGCTCGATTGTCTCCTGCGGGAAGACCCGGCGGCGCGACGGGAATACTTATCGTATCTCGACGTCCACGCGGGCCTTGGGTTGATCTCGGGCAAACCGCTCGCTTCATATTCCGATGATGCGGTAGTTCTACTTTCCGATGATGCGGCAGTTGAACATCCCGTTGGTGCGGCAGTTGAACATCCCGTTGGTGCGGCAGTTGAACTGCCGCACCAACTCGATATCGAACCTCAAATCCCCAATCCACCCTTTCCTTTACTATCCACTACCCACTATCCACCCCTTTCGTCGGCGGGTCGGTGTTTTCCTACCTGACCTCCGCGGTGATCCTTGGCGTGATGTTATTGTCCGCTTGGGCGTACGAAATCACTCACCACCAACCACGGGTCGCCGAAGCGCCGTCGAAGTCGGTTCCGTCGGACGCCAGGCCGGAGATGGTGTTCGTCGGCCGGATCACCGGGCTGGTCGACGTGAAGTGGTCGGATGATCCGCGATTCCTGCCGCCGTATGGCTTCGCCTACGTCCCCTTAGGCGGGAAATACATCCTCGACGCCGGACTTATGGAAATCACTTACGACTCCGGCGCGAAGATCATCCTCGAAGGCCCCTGCACCTACGAGGTCGAATCCAGCAGCGGCGGCTATCTCGCGCTGGGAAAACTGACGGCGCGGGTGGAGGCGGTTGAAGGAAAAGGTTCAAGGTCCAAGGTTCAAGGTTCAAGGTCTACTTCACTAACCACTAGCCACCAACCACTAGCCACTAAT
>JAHIKV010000168.1 GCA_018897395.1 Planctomycetota bacterium
CCCAAAGCGGGAACCGCTCGGCAAGGAAGGCCTCGTATGTTGTGGCAATATAGGACAAGGAAGGTCCTCACCACAACACCAATTTCTCTTTGCACGCCCGGAAGTGTATCAAAACCGCCCCGCGGCGTCCACCGTCGTTGTCTGCGCCCGCAGCACTTCATGGCCAACGGCAAGGTTTTTCTGTCTAACTCTCACCGTGGCAACTTGTTACAATTCACGTGCTGATTCAACAGTGCCATTCGTGTCAGACCGTGATTAGTGATTAGCGGGCGAGAGCGATGCCAGCAGGGAAAACCGATGGCCGCTAATCACTAATCACGGTCTGACCCCAGCCACCCAACCATGAAACATTTCCCCCTAATGGCGGCGGCGTTCGAGGGGAGTCTGGTGGCGCTGGCGATCGCCCTGGGGTGGCTGCTTGGGACGAGTCCGCTGGAGACGTTTCGTTTTGATCCGTACGACGCACTGCTGGCGATCGGGGCGACGGTGCCTCCGTTGGCCCTGTTCTGGCTCTATATTAAGTTCCCGCTGGGGCCATTGAAGGAGATTGTCCGGCTCATGGACGAGACGCTCGTGCCGTTGTTTCGAGACTGCCGGTTGGCGCAGTTGGCGGTCATCGCGGCGTTGGCCGGATTGGGCGAGGAGATGCTCTTTCGCGGCGTTGTCCAAACCGCGGCGTCCGAGTGGATCGCCGGCCCATGCGGCCCGTGGATCGGCCTGTTGGCGGCCGCGGTTCTCTTCGGGCTGCTACATACTATTACCCCCGCTTATGCCCTGCTGGCCGGTCTGATTGGACTATATCTTGGCTGGCTTTGGATGGCGACGGGCAATCTGCTGGTTCCGGTAATCGTACACGGCTTATACGATTTCCTGGTGTTGGCCTACTTGGTGAAAATAAGGCCCGGAAAATCTTTGCAGGGGGCGTGAAACGCACCATTCCCTACCGCTGCCGATTGTGGTGCGTTTCACGCACCCTGCAATCGGATCTGGTCCGCTGGCTACCAGATCTCCAGCTCCAGTTCGAGTTCGATTCCCATTCGATCGTGAATCTGCCCGCGGATCAACTCGATCAATCTAAGCACGTCCTGGCTGCTGCATTCCGGCTCGGCGACGATGAAGTTCGCGTGCCGGTCGCTGACCGCGGCGCCGCCGATGCGGGTTCCTTTTAGCCCGGCGTCGTCGATAATCTCGCCGGCGCTCATGCCGCGCGGATTCTTGAACGCGCAACCGGCGCACTGATGCCCCAGCGGCTGAGACGCCTTCCTGACGATCCAATACTTTTGCATCCGCTGGGCAAGTTCGCGAGGGTCGTCCTCCTGCAACTCGCAACGAGTTTCGAGGATCACCAGGTCGTCCAGATTGCTCTGCCGGTAGCCGAACAACAATTCCTCGCTGCCGCGGCGGCAAATCTCGCCGCTGGTGGTGACGACCGTGGCCTGAAGGGTCCACTGGCCGATGCTCTCGCCGTGCGCGCCGGCGTTTCCGTGCAAGGCGCCGCCGACGGTGCCGGGGATGCCGATCAAGGTTTCCAGCCCCGCCAGACCGCGATGCACGGCGGTGGTCACCGCGCGGCCGAGCAATGCTCCGCCGGCCGCGACGAGCGATCGCCCCTCGACGCGGATCCCACAGAAAGCGGGCGCGGAGAGACGGATCACCATGCCGGGCACGCCTTCGTCGCGGACCAGGATGTTCGACCCTTGCCCAAGAAGCCGCGTCGGCACACCTTCCTCGTGACAGCGACGGACCAGTGCGGTCAACTCTTCGACAGTCTCCGGCTCGGCAAAATACTCGGCCGGCCCGCCCAATTGGAACCAAGTATGCATGGCCAGCGGCTCGCTCCGCCGCACGATTTTCTCAAACCCGCTAAATGAAGCCATTGATGTTACCCATCTCTGTAGGGTGCGTCCGCGACGCACCGATTGTTTCCGTCTGTTTGTTTATGGTGCGTCAAGGACGCACCCTACTTGTCTTCTTCATCTTCATCCGAATCATCAATTTGCCACTCACAGAGTGCGCTTACACCGGCACAGAGCAGAAGCCAAATCGGCAAGAGGATTTTCCATTCTTGTACGAATTGAGATTTAAACGCCAGGAAAAAAAATGCGCAGCCGACAATTGCACCGATAATGCCGTGGATCAAGACGCTTTTCGGAGTTGCTTTCCGGTTTGTCTTATCCAGCAACCCCATCACGCCGCTCCATCCGATGTGTTTTTCTCTCAGATGTTCCAATCCACGGCCGCAAGCCGTCCATTTGGCCCGCCCCCAGGGTAATCAATACGTCGCCCGGGGAGAGTTGGGTTTCCAACGTCACGGTTATCTCACGGTTCGTATGGCCGGGCAAGACTTCCACGCCGGCGGCGGCGGCCTTTCGGGCCAGATCGCCGGACGTTACACCCCCCGATCGTGCATGTCCCTCGCGGGCGCGAAATATGTCGGCCACCAGCACCTTGTCGGCATTTTGCAGACTTTCGGCCAATTCGTCCAGGAGCCGTTCGGTTCGAGACGCCTGATGGGGCTGAAAAACGCACCACAGCCGTCGGCCGGGGAACATCATCCGCGCGGCCGACAGCGCCGCCCTCACTTCGGTGGGATGGTGGGCGTAGTCGTCGATCAGCGCGACGCCCCGGCGCTGGCCGAGCAGTTCCATCCGGCGGTGCAGGCCGGGGAAATCGCCCAATCCGGCGGCGATCCGGCTCGCCGACAGTCCGTTCTTGCAGGCCAAAGCGGCCGCGGCCAGGGCATTTACGACGTTGTGCCGGCCCGGCACTTGCAGCCGCACCTCGCAAAACCGGCTACCTCCCCGCCATAATTCGAAACGGAAACGGCCTTGTCGCTCCGCCAGTACACGGGCCGACCAGTCGGCATCCGGCGAAAGGCCGAACGTCTTGACCTTGCACCGCGCTTGGGCCGCCGCCCGACGCGTGGACGGACAGTCGTGGCGGGCCAGCAATAGACCGTCGGCCGGCACGGAAGCGGCGAATCGGCCGAAAGCCGCTTCGAGTTCGTCCAACGATCCGTAGCAATCGAAATGGTCGGGTTCGATGCCCAGGATGACGGCCTGTTGGGGCCGCAGGCGGAGGAAGTTGGCGCGGTACTCGCAGGCCTCGACCAACATCATGTTGCTCGATCCGGCCCATCCTCCGGACGCGGCGCCCAGCGGCGTGGCCCCGCAGACGACCATCGGATCGAGGCCCGCTTGGATCAACAGATGGGCGGTCATGGCGGTGGCGGTCGATTTTCCGTGCGTACCCGCGACGGCCGACACGTTTCGCCCGACGCCGATCCGCCCGAGCATCTGAAAATAGCTCGGCATCTGAACGCCTCGTTCGGCGGCGAGCCGCAGCTCGGGATTGTCCGGCGGCACGGCATCGCTGTATACAACAAGATCGGCGTCCGGCGGGAGGTGTTCGGCGGCGTGGCCTTGGAACAGACTCGCCCCGGCGGCGATGAGATGTTTTGCCGGGGACGGGTCTAAATCCGATCCGCTGACGGTCCATCCCCAACCGATCAGCACGTCGGCCAGCGCCCTCATTCCGTTTCCGGCGATTCCGACCAGGTGCGCCCGCCGCGGCCGGCAAAATACCCACGAACGCCCAACAGCGACGGACATGGGCTTCGGGCTGACGGGGGGCGTGAGATTCATCTGTGGTTTCGCTTCCGAACAGTCTCTTGCCGATGGTAGGCAAAAGGCGGAGCGAGGTCAATGGGCTTTGTTGACACAACGCTCCGGCGCGACTATGCTTTTCCCAGAGGATGCAAGGCAAAACGCATGATCGATCAAGCCGCCATCGCCGAGGCAGTGAATCTCTTACTGAAGACCGCGCCGGCCGGGTCCGAGGTCATCTTGTTCGGATCCCATGCGCGCGGGGAAGCGGGGTCTGACAGCGATTTGGATTTCCTCGTCGTCGAACCGACGGTAAAATCCAAACGCGCCGAGATGGTCCGGTTGAGGGATGCGTTGCGTCCGTTGCGGATTCCCGTGGACGTGTTGGTCACCAGCCGCGAAGTGTTCGAGGACTGGCGCGACACACCCAACAACGTTCTGTTTGAAGCATGGAATGAAGGGCGGTCGTTTCATGAAGTGGGATGAGCAAGCCGAACGGTTGCGGCGCAAGGCCGCCGGCGACGAGGAGGCCATGACCGCCCTGTTGGAGATGCCCTCGGTCCCCGATGAAGTCGTCGGCTTCCACGCCCAGCAAGCAGTCGAGAAACTTCTGAAAGCCTTGCTCAGTCACCGACGGGTCGCCTTCCGCAGGACGCACGATCTTACCGAACTTCTCGATCTGTTGGCTGCTGCCGGGGTGGCGATACCCGCGGACATCGCGGAGGTCCGACAACTTGGCCCATACGCCGCCGAGTTTCGGTACGAGGACATTCCTTTGGACACGGAAGAGCCGTTCGACCGGCGCTGGGCGGCGGAATGCGTTAAGCGAACGCGAGAGTGGGTTGACTCGCTGTTCCCGTAGCCTACAATGAACTCATGATGAAAATCATCAAGATTTTTCTCGGAACCGTGTTTGGTCTTATGACCATCTGTTACATAACACTGTTCGTACAATCGTTGATCCGCTTCATCCACGTGTGGGCAACAACGGGGTATTCGCCGCAAGGATTGTCGGAGACAGGAGCGTCGCTGGCGGCCGTGTGCCTCGGCGTCGCATTCACCACGTGGGCTTTTCGGAGCGCCTTCCGAAAACAGATGCCTCGGCAGGAAAACAACGACAGCAAGGACTAGGAAGTAGCGGCTACCACCGGAACCTATGTCGGCAGTCCCCCGAACCGGCGGCGGCGGGAGGCGTAGCTCTGCAGCGCGGCCTGAAATTGGGCCTCGTCGAAATCGGGCCAGCAGACGTCCGTCACCCAGATTTCCGCGTAGCTGATTTGCCAGAGGAGGAAATTGCTGACGCGCATCTCGCCGGCCGTGCGGATCAATAGATCGGGGTCGGGCAGCCCGGCCGTGTAGAGCCGCGCGGCGAGGGCCTGCTCGTCGATCGCGTCCGGGTCCAACTCGCCCCGGACGACGCCCTCGGCCAGGCGTCGGGCGGCGTCGACCAGTTCCGCCCGGCCGCCGTAGTTGATCGCCAGACAGACGCGCAGGCCGGTGTTGCCCGCGCTGTACTCGACGATTTCGTCCAAACCCCGCGCCGCGTCGTCCGGCAAACCCTTGCGGCGGCCGATCCAGCGGACCTGGACGTTGTGTTCCATTACCCGCGGCCGTTCCTCGGCCAGGTAATGTTGGAGCAGTTGCATGAGGAAATCGAGTTCCTCGGCCGGGCGTTTCCAGTTCTCGCTCGACAGGCAGAAGAGCGTGAGCTGTTCGATACCCAGCCGGGCGCACTCTTCGGTTACCCGGCGGACGCTGGTCGCTCCGGCGCGGTGTCCTTCGATGCGCGGCAATCCCCGTTTCTCGGCCCAGCGTCCGTTGCCGTCCATGATTACCGCGACGTGGCGTGGGAGTTGATCGGATGGAATGTCTGGCGGGTCGTTGGGCATGAAGGAATCCGTTAACCGAGAAAACATCGGCAAACATTTAGCCCGCCGTGAATACACGGCGGGCCGGGTTGAACATGGAAAACCGCTTGCCCCGGGTGTATTCACCCGGGGCTAAATGCAGATACTTCGATTTCAAAACACGTTCTAACCCAAAATTACTATGATGCGCTTTGCGGCCTGCGTTGTCCAGGGCACAGGGAAAATCGGCAACAGGGCCGGCCGCCTTGCCGTTACCCGTATCGGCCGCGGACGTAGAGTTCGGTCTCGGGCTGCTTGGGCGTGAGGAACATCTCGAGGGTCGGGGCGTGCTCGACGATCCGGCCCATGAACATAAAGATGCACTCGTGGCTGGCCCGGCGGGCTTGGGCCATGTTGTGCGTGACCATCAAGATCGTGAATTTCTTGCGCAGTCCGTCGATCAACGCCTCGATCCGCTCGATCCCCTCGGCGTCGAGCGCCGAGCACGGCTCGTCCATCAGTATTATCCGCGGCTTGAGCGGCAACAGCCGGGCGATGCACAGCTTCTGCTGCTGTTCGAGCGTAAGGTTAGTGGCCCGGCGCCGCAGCCGGTCTTTCACCTCGTCCCAAAGCTGCACGTCGCACAGGGCCGATTCGACCATCTCGTTCCGCTCTCTGCGCGTGTACGCGCCGCGCGGCGTGTGCGAGCGGACGCCGAAGAGCACGTTTTCGTAGATCGAGATCGGCAGCGGGTTGGGACGTTGAAAGACCATGCCCACCGATTTCCGCAGCGTGCTCAGCGAGACGTCCGCGTCGTAGATGTTCTTGTCGAGGATCGTAACCTCTCCGGTGGTGGTGACGTTTCCGTAGCGTTCGTTGATGCGGTTGAAACAGCGGAGCAGGGTGGTTTTGCCGCAGCCCGAGGGGCCGATCAACGCCGTGATGATCCCCGGCTTGACGTTGATCGTCACGTCCTTCAGCGCCTGAAAATCGCCGTACCAGAGGTTTAGTCCTCGGGTCTGGATGGTGTAAGTCGGCGTTGAGGCAACCTGCGTCGTCATGCCACTATCCGCCGATCGCATCCACCGATTCAGGGACAACCACGCCGATGGAATAGAGAAAATCCGGCGAGAAGTCCGCATTGTTGGGCCAAACAATGGTGTCGATATCGGGATTCAATTGAAACGATTGAAAATAGGAAGGGTCCTTCAACGGCTCGAATATGGGGCCGTCCAAGTGGTCCGCCAAATCGACGAGACGAGGTTCGTTGTCCTCGAAACGAATCCACAGCTTGTATTCTCCGGCATACGCGACATTGGTAACGTAGTGCATGACGTGCCTCTCAAACAAGCGGTTCGATTTCAATAAGGTCTTCCCGCCGCTCGGCTCGCCTCCAATTATCCATCAACTCGTCCCGATGCTGAAACGCCCATTCCAGCACCAAGGAAACGATCCGTGGCGGTAATTTACCTTCGATCAATCTTAAATCCGCAATGGAGAAAGCCCCTCTCTGGCCTCCATATTTGACGTGGAAGTGCGGCGGCGCATGTTCATTATAATAGATGGCGACGACAATCCCCAAAAATCTGCTGACTTCCGGCATCTTGTATTGCTCCGTCACCTCGTTGCTTTACTCACATTTCCATCTTATCTCATATAATAGGCGAGATCAAGAACGTTGAGTACCCTTCCCATGGCCATCGTGAGGCAGGCAGCCGCCCGCATGGAACATTTAACATCAATATCTCAACCGAAATCTCCCGTGACGTACCGCTCGGTCAGTTGGTTTGCGGCATTGGTGAAAATGGTCTCGGTTTCATCGACCTCGATCAGCCGCGATGCGCTGAAGAAGGCGGTGTAATCCGCCAGCCGCCGGGCCTGCTGAACGAGGTTGGTGACCAGCACGATCGTCATCTGGTTTTTCAACTCGCGGAGGATGTCCTCGATCCGCATGGTGGTGACCGGGTCGATGGCGATGGAAAACTCGTCGAGGCAGAGTATTTCCGGCCGCAGCGATAGCGCCCTGGCGAGTGTGAGCCGCTGCTGCTGTCCGCCGGAGAGCATCGTGCCCAGCATGTGCATGCGGTCCTTCACCTCGTCCCAAAGCATGGCCTGGCGGAGGCAGGTCTCGACGATTTCATCCAGCTCGTGGCGGTTGTGGATGCCGGCGCGGCGTGGGGCGTAGGCCACGTTCTCGTAGACCGAAAGCGGCAGTCCCACCGGCAGCGGAAAGACCATCCCCACCCGACGCCGCAACTGGTAAACGTTGCGGATGCGGAAAACGTCTTCGTAATCGGGAGGGGGAAAAGGTGTCAGGAACCTTTTGCCGGAACGGCCCGCAGGGTGCTTCGCACAAAAGGTTCCTGACACCTTTTCCCCCTCTCTGGCGATCAGCACGCGGCCGCCGACCTTGGCGTGTGGAATGAAGTCGATCGTGCGGTTGATGCACTTCAGCAGCGTCGTTTTGCCGGAGTTGGCCGGGCCGATAACGGCGAATATCCGCATCCTCGGAATTTCCAGCGAGACGTCTTCCAGGGCCGTCTTCCGGCCGTAGGTCACGGCGACGTTCTCGAAGCGGACGTGGGCGTTCATGGTTGGATTATGTAAATGAAGTCGCATTCTTCAGCAAATTGAATCGGATTATACCCCAGATGAAACGTCGTTGCGAGACTTGACCATCGCCATGCCGGGGGGTATGCTTTTCTTAAGAGGAGGTTTTTACCTGCCATGCAAAATACCACTGTTTTTGTTGAACTCTTGGACGCCGCCGACAAGCTTTCGCTCGATGAGCAGGAAACGTTGGTGGAAATACTTCAGCATCGGATGGTCGAACACCGCCGCGCGGAATTAGCCAAGGAGATACAAGACGCCGAGCAAGAGTACCGGGCGGGCCGTTGTCGTCCCGTCACTCCCGATGAATTGATGGGCGAGGTGCTTTCGTGAATCGGCTCTTGCTGCGATCCAACGCGTTTGTTCGCACGGCAAAAAAGCATGTCAAGAAAAATCGCCCGGCCGCGGCCGATATTCAAGCGGCCCTGATACTTCTTGCGGCCGACGCTTTTCATGCCCAGTTGAAGACTCACAAGCTGAAGGGGGGCCTGGAAGGTTTTTGGGCGTGCAGCGCGGGCTATGATCTTCGCATCGTCTTCCGTTTCGTGCCGTGGGAAGGCAAGGAAGCGATTCTGCTGGAGACGATCGGGACGCACGAAGAGGTCTATTGACAATAAATTGCAGGGTTGGTCGAGCGAAGCAAGCCCCACCAAAATGCCGTCTATCGGGGCCGGGTGGGAAACCGCCGCCCTATTTGCGGCTCAGCTTACCGCTTTTCACCATTTCTTCCGCGAGCGCAGGTAGCCCCGCAAAACGATCGAGGCGCTATTGACCGCCAGCACCAGCCCGACAAGCACGACCGCCGTGCCGTAGAGGTATTCATCCGAGACGCCCCGGACCTGGGTGGTCAGTGTGAACAGGTGCATCGACAGCGCCATGCAGCGGTCGTCCAGTCCGTAAGGGAAGAACGACCTGAAGCCGTGGTCGGCCACAGGGGCGAAGAACACCGCGCCGGTGAAAAGGATGGGGGCCGTTTCGCCGGCGGCCCGCGCCACCTGCAAAATCACCCCGGTCAGGATGCCGCTTATCGAGTTGGGCAGCACGATGGTGCGGATCGTCTGCCAGCGGGTGGCGCCCATGTTCCAGCAGGCTTCGCGGAAGGCCATCGGCACCGAGGCCAGCGCTTCCTGCGTGCAGGCGATGATCACCGGCAGCGTCATCACGGCCAGCGTGCAGGAGGCGGCCAGCAGCGAACGGCCCATGCCCGCGAAGAGCACGAACGCGCCGACGCCGAACAGGGCGTGAACGATGCTGGGCACGCCCGCCAGGTTCACCACGGCCAGGTTGATGATCCGCGTGGCCCAGTTCTCGCCCGCGTACTCGTTCAGATATACGCCGGCGAGAATGCCGATCGGGGCGGACACCGCCAGCGAGATCAACACCAGGAAAAAACTCCCCACCAGCGGCGCCCAGATGCCGCCGGCGGTCATGTAGTCCTTGGGGTTCTCCAGCAGAAAGGAGGGACGCAGCACCGGCCACGCCTGGACCACCAAGTACGCGAGGATCGCCACGACCGGCACGACCAGCGACATCGTGACCGCCGCCAACACCCACTGGACGAGCGTTTCCTTCGTCTTCTTGCGTTTTTCCAGGGCCGACGGCGCAAAGGGATTCCTAATGGCGCTGTTCACTGCGAATTCCTTTCACGACCAGATTGGCAACCAGGTTGACCACGAACGTTATCGCGAACAGCAGCAACCCAAGGACGAACAGCACGCGGTAGTGCATATCGCCTTGCACGGCCTCGCCGAGTTCGGAGGCGATGGTGGCCGTCACCGTGCGGACGGGATCCAGCAGGCTGTGGGGAATCTGCACGGCGTGGCCGGTACACATCAGCACGGCTATGGTCTCGCCGATGGCGCGGCCGAAGCCCAGCAGCACGGCCGCCAGCAGCCCATTCTTCGCGGCAGGGAACAACACGCGGTAAACGACCTCCCAGCGGCTGGCGCCCAACGACAAGGCGGCCTCGCGATAGGAGTCGGGCACGGCCTTCAATGCGTCCTCGGCCAGCGAGACGATGGTCGGCACGCTCATCAGCGCCAGGATCACGCCGCCGTTGAGCAGGTTCACGCCCACCACGGCGCCGGTCGTCTCGATGATCAGCGGCCCGAGCACCATGTAGCCGATGAATCCCCAGACGACCGAGGGAATCACCTCCAAGCATTCGACGAGGACTTTGAGGGTTTCCCTGAGTTTGCCGCCGCAGAACTCGGAGAGGTACACCGCGGCGCCCAGTCCCAACGGCACGGCCAGGGCCATCGCCAGCACAGTGACCGACACCGTGCCGACCAGCAGCGCTACGATGCCGTACTCCGGACGGACGTCGGACGACGGCTGCCAGCGAGTGCTTGTGAAGAACTCGATCAGGTTCAACTTCCCAAACAATACCGGCGCTGCCTCGCGGAAGACGAAGAAGAAGATCGAGAAGACGAAAAGGATCGCGCTCCAGCCGCAGAGGCGAATGATCCATTCGATACCCGGCTCGGCGCGGTCGAGAGCGACGCGCATCACGTGCCGCAGCGAGCGCACTCGGTCCGGTCGAGCGGCGGAATTTCCCTTGGCGTTACTCATGCAGCTTCACGGGCACGTACCCCAGGTCCAAAACTATCTTCTGACCCTCCGACGACAGAATCCAATCGAGGTACTCTTTGACCGTCCCGGCCGGCTCGCCAATCAGGTAAATTTGCAGTGGCCGCGTTATGGGATAGGAATCGTCTTTCGCGTTATCGACCGTGGGCGCCACCCCCGGCTCACCCCGCCGCTTCGACACTTTCAGCATCTTCACATCCGGGGTGTGGTAGCCCATGCCGCTGTATCCGATGGCCGATGGAGTCCGTGAAACTAAGGCCACCACGTCCTTCGAGCCGCTCTGATCCACGGAGCCAAGTTTGAAATCCTTGCCGGACCCCAAAACGACCTCGCGGAAGTACACGTAGGTGCCGGAACTGCTCTGCCGGCACACGCGCGTGATGTCTTGCCCGGCGAGCCTGCCCTCCTTCACGCCCAGTTGCGACCACTTGGTCACCTTACCTTCCTCGCCGTAGATGGCCGCAAGTTCCTCCATAGAGATTGAATCCAACGGGTTGTCCTTGTGGACGTAGATGGCCAGGGCGTCGTAGCCGACGATGATTTCCTTTGGCTCGCCGCCGCGCTTGGCTTTGGCCCGCTCGATCTCGCTCTCCTTCATCTTGCGGCTGGTGTTGGCCATGTCGCAGTTGCCGTCGATCAGACTGGCGATTCCCACGCCCGACCCGCCGCCAAGCACCTGAACACTAACGCCCGGATGTTTCCGGTGGTACTGTTCCGCCCAAGCCTGCGCGAGGTTGACCATCGTGTCGGAACCATCGACGCGGATCACCTTTTTGGCGCCGTTGTTTCCGTCATCCGCGCGCTTTCCACAACCAAGCGAGACAACTAGCGCCATTCCACACGCCAGAGCAAGACGACGATGTCTAAGCGACAACATGCTTGACTCCTTTCAATCGAGGGATGGAACGATATTCAATCTGCTTGATAGCAGACGGTCCATGACCCGTCAAGGAACCCCGCCAATGTCCCCAGTTCCCTTTCGGCGGGGGGGGCGGCCTGGCCCCATTCTCGATACGGCCGTCCTTAGTTAAACTGAGAGTGTGTTTGTGGAAATCCGATTGGCCATGTTGCCTTAACGCCCCGCGACTGCGGTCGCGGGGGGCGCGGAACGCCAAAATCCATCCCCCGCGACCGCAGTCGCGGGGCGTTTAGTACGTCGTTGCAGTCGAAATTGTGCGTTTAGCGGCCGACGGCACGTCGGCCACGGGCGGACGTACAAGGCCGACGTGCCGTCGGCCGCTAAACGGTCCACTGCCAAAATCAACTGCAACGACGTACCATGAAACACGGCATGAAAAACGTGCTCGCTTTGGTGCTCGGCGGCGGACAAGGGACGCGGCTCTATCCCTTGACGAAATACCGCTCCAAGCCGGCCGTGCCGGTGGCGGGCAAATACCGCTTGATCGACATCCCCTTGTCGAATTGCATCAACAGCGGGTTGAACCGCTGCTACGTGCTCACCCAGTTCAACTCGGTCAGCCTGCACCGCCACATCCGCTCGACCTACGGCTTTGATCCGTTCGGCGGTGGTTTCGTCGAGGTGCTGGCCGCGCAGCAGACGCTGGAGAACGCCGACTGGTATCAGGGCACCGCCGACGCCGTGCGGCGGAACTTGCGCTACATCGAGCAGCCGGGCGTCGAGTACGTGCTGATCCTCTCCGGCGACCAATTGTATCGGATGAACTTCCAGGAGATGCTCGAATCGCACGTCAAGACCGCGGCCGACGTGACCATCGCCGCCGTCCCGGTACACGGCCGCGAAGCCGACTCGCTGGGAATCATGCGGCTGGACGACACCGGGCGAGTGGTCGGGTTTCTGGAAAAACCAAAGACCGAACAAGAGCTCGATCTGGTTCGCACCGCGCCGGCGTGGATCGACGCCCACGGCATCCCCAGCCGCGGCCGCGACTGCCTGGCGAACATGGGCATATACCTGTTCAACCGCGAAACGCTCCTCGACGTGCTGCGGAAGACCGATTACCGCGACTTCGGCAAGGAGGTCTTTCCGGCGTCGATCCGGGCACGCCGCGTGCAAGTCCACCTTTCCGACGGCTACTGGGAAGACATCGGGACGATCAAGTCGTTCTATGAGGCAAACCTCGCGCTGGCCAGGCCGGACACTCCGTTCGATCTGGCGTCGGTCGAGGCGCCGATCTACTCTCACGCCCGGTTTTTGCCGCCCACCCGATTCGACGGCGCGACGATCCGCGGCAGCCTGGTGGCCGACGGCTCGATGATCGAGCCGGGGGCGGCGATCGAGAACAGCATCATCGGCGTCCGCTGCCGCGTCGGACGCAACGTGACGATCCGCGATTCGATCGTGATGGGCAACGACGTATATGAAACGCCGGAAAAGTTCGCCAATCACGGCGCCGAGGGGCAGCCGCCGCTGGGTATCGGCGAGGGATCGCACATCGAAGGGGCGATCATCGACAAAAACTGCCGCATCGGCCGCAACGTCCGCGTCGCCAATTTACAAGGCGTCGAAAACACCGAGGAGACCCCCCACGGCATGATCCGCGACGGCGTCGTCGTCATGCCCAAGGGTGCGGTCCTGCCGGACGGGTGGAAGATGGAAGCGTAACCTACGCGACTTGACAACCAATTTTTTTAGAGGAAGATTGAATTTGTTGACCGGCCCGACGGCGGCGACGGCAGTACTGGAGAAGACAAAATGGTTACCGTTCATCCGCAATACGTTGTCGATGAGAAACAGCATCGCCAAGCGGTGCTTCTGCCCGTGGCCGAATGGCAAAAAGTCGTCGAGGAGCTTGAGGAACTCGACGACATTCGGGCTTACGACGAGGCAAAGGAAGCCCCTGGGGAATCGGTCTCTTTTGAGCAGGCGGTGCGCGAGATCCAAGAAGGACAAGACGCGTGACCTGCACCGTCGAAATCTTGCGCTCCGTGCAACGGCAACTAGCCAAGATCGATCGGCAGGATCGGCCTCGAATCATCACCGCCATTCGCGGGCTCGCTTCCGATCCGCGCCCCGCCGGCAGCAAGAAATTGTCCGGCCGTCCCGCTTGGCGCATCCGTGTTGGCGTATACCGAGTGATCTACGAAATCGCCGACGATCGTCTGCTCGTCCTGGTCGTGGTGATCGGCCATCGCAAGGAAGTTTACCAATAGCGTGAATACGCCCGCTTACCCCCTTGCAATCCTCCTCGGGTCTGGTATCTTGCCGGCACCTACCGGATAAATTCCCGCAGGATGCCCGGTTTGTCGCAGGATGCGCTGCACTGTTGTTCGGACCCGACAAACACTGAATCGCGGAACACCCACAATTGCTCGGACTTAGAATATCGGCCATGTGTCTCGACACACGTAATTTGACGAGTTGTAGGACGGATTAGGAAATCCGTCCTACACGACTCGGCACTTAATGTGTGTCGGACCACTAACAGCCCTCGGCGGCGGCCGGTTTGCGAGTCCGGGCACGTACTTCCCGCCTGTGTTGTCCCACCATAGAGGAGAATCGGATGTTAATTGCAAAAATGTTGCTCTGCGCCTCGACGCTCTTACTGGTCGATCCTGGTGCAACCGACCGGAAAATGGAACTTCCGCCGTCGGAACCGCAGGAAAAAATGGTCGACGGCGTGAAGCTGGCGGCCATCGAGGCCAATCTGGTTTCGTACACGAACCAGGAGCGGGTCCGCCACGGCTTGCCGCCGTTGAAGGTGGACGAGGAGTTGATGGAATCCGCCCGCGATCATGCCCAGTGGATGACCCGCAACCAGGCGATGGTCCACACCTCGCGCTCCGTGGCCGAGAACATCGCCATGGGCCAGCCGCACAGCAGCGACGCGGTCGGGGCGTGGATGAACTCGTCCGGGCATCGGGCGAACATCCTCAATTCACGCCATCGCCGGATCGGCGTGGCCGCCTTCCGCACCGCAAGAGGCACGATCTACTGGTGTCAGCAGTTCCGGCGTTAGCCGTAATCAGCGAAGACAAACGCCTTGTTCCCACGCTCCGCGTGGGAACACACTGCCCGGGACGCTCCGCGTCCGTGCGGCCCGAATACTTGTGGCGCTCAGGAGTTGCGCCTTGAGACGCAGAGCGTCCAACAAGTGCGTTCCCACGCAGAGCGTGGGAACGAGGTAGTATGTCATAAAGGCATTGCACGGATCGGATTTGGTCGCCATGATGTGTGTGATGTCAGACGCCACGCACAACGTCGCCGGCCGGCTCTCCGCGATGGCCCGGCTGCGCCCCGACGCGGTGGCCGTGGCCGAGCCGTCGGGCCGCGATGCCCAAGGCCGGCGACGCTATCGGCAGGTTACTTTCCAACAGCTCGACCTGGACAGCCGGCGGATCGCCCAAGGACTGCGGACGATGGGCGTCGTGCCCGGCACTCGGCTGGCCCTGTTGGTCCGCCCCGGCATCGACTTCGTCTCGCTGGTCTTCGCCCTCTTCAAGTCCGGCGCGGTGGCCATCCTGATCGACCCCGGCATGGGACGGCGGAGCCTCATCGGCTGTCTGGCCGAGGCCGAGCCGGAGGGGTTCGTCGCTATCCCCGCCGTTCATGCGGTCCGCAAAATAATTCAACGGCGGTTTCCCAAGGCGCGGCTGAACGTGACGGTCGGGCGAAGGTGGTTCTGGGGCGGAACTACGCTCGCCGCGCTGCGGAAATTGCCGTCGGGCGGAAACCAACTGACGCAAGTGGGCGGCGACGATCCGGCGGCGATCATCTTCACCACCGGCAGCACGGGGCCACCCAAGGGCGTACTCTTCTCGCACGCCAACTTCGATTCCCAGGTCGGCCAGATTCGAGAGTTATACGACATCCGGCCGGGCGAGATCGATGTCCCCTGCTTTCCGCTCTTCGGCCTGTTCAACTGCGCGATGGGCGTCACGGCGGTGATCCCGGATATGGACCCGTCGCGCCCGGCGCGGGTCGATCCGGCCAACATCATCGAGGCGGTCCGCGATTGGAACGCGACGCAGGCGTTCGGCTCGCCGGCGGTTTGGGATCGCGTGGGCCGGTACTGCGAGGCCCGCGGCGAAAAAATGCCCACGCTCCGCCGCGTCCTTTCGGCCGGCGCGCCGATACCCGCCGAAGTGCTCCGCCGCATGATGAACTGCATCCACCAGGAAGGCAACGTGTACACGCCTTACGGCGCGACCGAGTCGTTGCCGGTCGCCTCGATCTCGGCCGCCGAGGTGCTTGCTGAAACCGCCGAACAAACGCGCCGTGGCGCGGGCGTGTGCGTCGGACGCCGATTCCCCCGCGTTCGCTGGAAGGTGATCCGCGTCGTCGATGGGCCGATCCACTCGCTCGACGAGATCGAGGAGTTGCCCCCCGGCGAGATCGGCGAGTTGATCGTCCAAGGTCCGATGGTCACGCGGCGGTACGTCACCCGAACGGAATCGAACGCCGCGGCGAAGATCGTCGATGGGGCGGACGTTTGGCACCGGATGGGCGACAGCGGCTATCTGGACGAGCGGGGGCGGTTCTGGTTTTGCGGCCGGGTGGCGCACCGCGTATTGACCGCCGACGGCCCGATGTATCCGGTCCGCTGCGAGGCGATTTTCAATCAACACCCGAAAATCCGCCGCAGCGCGTTGGTCGGCGTCGGTCCGGCGGGCCGGCAGCGCCCGGTGATCGTCCTGGAACCGCACGCCGAACACGCGCCGAAGGGAAAAGAGGAACGAGAGGCGTTGTTGGAGGAAATCCGCCGGCTCGGCGCGGCCAACCCGTTGACCGACCGGATCGCCGACTTTCTGCCGCACCCCGCATTCCCGGTGGACATCCGCCACAACGCGAAAATCTTCCGCGAGAAGTTGGCCGTTTGGGCGGAAAAGCGGTTGGGAGTGGGATTGTAGGACAGGTTGACATCCGTATTTAGCCCCGGGTGAATACACCCGGGGCAAGCGGTTTTTCGCGGTCAACCCGCCCCGCCGTGTATTCACGGCGGGCTAAATGAATGATTTCAAATCACGTTCCTACGTGCTTGGAGTGGTATACTGATAGTATGGTTGCCGAGTGGTACTGTGAAATCGCGGGACGCGAAGTCGGTCCGCTGTCGCCGCAACAACTCAAGGCGATGGCCGAGAAGGGGCGGATTCTGCCCAACGACGGCGTGCGCCGCGGCGCGCAAGGCGAGTGGATTCTTGCCGGACGGATAAACGGGTTGCTTCCGAGGTCCGTTTCGCCCCCGCCGGTCGCCGCCGGTTCGTCTGATCCAATAGACGAGCAACCGCGGAACGGTCCGCAACCTCCGCCCGCGCCTCCGCCGGTTGTACGGCCAAAGGCGGCGGAGGTTCCCGACGTAGGCTCGATCCGCATCGTCGCCGATCCGCCCCAGACCAATCGCGACACCGTGCTGCCGCGCGTGAAACGTCAGCGGGACCAACAGGCCAAGATGGTCGGCGTCTTGCTGGGAAGCATTCTCATCCTGGCCGCGGCCGCCATTTACATGTCGATCGGAGGAGACGGCGGGAAACACGGCCTCGGCAAACTGGCCGATCGAGCGGTCCCAACGGCCCCAAAAGACCCGCGAAAACGAGGCCCCAAAAAGCCGGTTTATCAAAGCCCGGAAACGCTGGAGAAACTGGAAGGCGTCATTTCGTTCGACGAACCCGTCGAAAAGAAACGGAAGAGCATCGCCGAGATTCTCGGCATGGAGGCCGAAAAGTCGAACGACCGGCCGGAAGAGCAAGACGCCGAAAGGCCGATCGAAAACCGGGCCGATGCGCCGATCAAGAAGCAGACCGAATCGCCGGCCGAAGAACCGGACGTTAAACCCAATAATAAAAATCCCTTGCTAGATCATGAATGGATCGACGCGTCCACCTCGGCGGCCGTCGTCGGATTCATCTCCGTGCGGATCGTTTCGGCCGAGGTCGTCCCATCGCTCGACGGAGCGGCCGGTTCTTCGCCGCGAACGATAATCACGGTGGAACTGCGAAACGGGGGCGCGCGGGACGTCGATTTCAAGGGCTGGACGCGCGGCGGGGTCGCCCGCGGCGCGAAGCTGTTCGACGACGCCGGGAACGTTTATCGTCCGAAGGCCCTCGGCCGCGCGCCGTTGCCCGGCCGTGGTCCTCCGATGTCGATCGCCGCGGGCCGCGCAGCTCGGGAAGTGCTGGCTTTCGAGTCTCCGCCGGACGAGGCCGAATATGTGCTGATCGAGTTGCCGGCCGCCGCCTTCGGCATGGACGCAATAGTGCGGCTGAAGATACCGGCGGAGATGATTTCCGAGCAGCCGCCGGAAGAGCAGCCCCGCCGGCCGCAACCCGGCACGCCGGAGTTCGATTTCGGCCTGCCAGAGGTGGACGAGACGATTCAGTAGCCGAGCGAGACTCCGTGCTTGTCAGTCGGCGCGGGCCTGCCGTCCGCTCTCTCCGGCCGTTCAGCCCCGCGTAACCGGCAGTCCCGAAACATCCTCCAGGACGTCCAGGTTGTGGCGGAAGTTGGCCTCGCCGTTTCCCTGCCAGGCCAGCACTCGCCGGCCCGACGCGGTCCGCAGCCAGAGTTTGTAGTCGCCGCCTGCCCAGGGAATCAGCCAGTCCAGAAGCCAGACCATCAACACGTTCCAGACCCCGATAAACAGCGACAGGGTACACCCGCTCGCCAACCCGAACCGCTGCTCCAAGTCGGTCTCGATCTGGACGACGTCCGCCAGCGGCGTGCGACGGACGGAGACGGGCACGAAAACCACGAACCACTCTTTCACGAAAAACCGTGCGTTGATTCGCGGGCGTGGAAAGGCGCCCAAGACGGCAACCATAGACAGGCAGAAAAAGAGCCTAGCGGGCCACGGAGACGTGCTGATCAAGGCCATGAACAACAACAGCACCAGAATCACGATTCTGAGCCATATCTTCGGTTGTGGAACGAGATGCGTGCAGTCGTCCATGGAAATCCTCTCCAAAACGTCCCCCGGCGCCGGGTGCCACTGCACACTTGTCCAGCAGTGTTCGCTCCCGCTTAAACTCGTGCAGCCAAGTGTAACTCGGCGGTCACCGGCAACTCGAGAACATCCTTCCGCAGCAGACGGGTGGAAAAGAACAACACCTCCAAGTTTTCTACCTCGCCGGTGTTCGGGTTCAAGCGGGCAATGACCTCGTCGCCAAGCTCTTCGGATTCCTGCTCCGCGTAAGGCTCGCGATTGCCGATGTATAGAATGTCCGCGTCGCGGTCGTACTGGAAAGTCAGCTTTTCCGCCATTCGATTTCTCCTTCTTTCAACTTCCGCGCCAAGTAAGACGTAATGATCCACGGTTGCGTTTTCCGTCCCGGATCGCTGACGACAACCACCACCACGTGCTTGCTGCCCCGGAGATCGGCATACCATTTGCTGAAAAGCTTGGCGTTGCCCACGCGGACGCTCCGGCGAATCTGATCCGGATCGCCAACCGTCTCTATAATACGCTCGTGGTGGTCGGGAAGCAAATCCGGATGGTGATTGCGGATATGCCGCTCGCGCTCATCGCTCAATTCCACGTCAGCGCCCAAGTAAGGACATGGCAAGAAGGCCCTTCCGTCGTCTCCCGCACCAAGATTGAAAAGCATCGTAGGTTATGCTTCAGCATAACTACGGAGCATCCCACCGCCCTCACCCCTGCCCCTCACCCTAAGGGAGAGGGGAGAGGTGATAAGGCCAAATCGACTATTCTTCTTCCGCCCTGAGCCGGGCCAGGACGCTGTAGTCCTCGAGCGTCGAGGTGTCGCCGACGGTCTCGCGGCCCGCCGCGATGTCGCGGAGCAAGCGGCGCATGATCTTGCCGCTGCGGGTCTTAGGCAACGAAGCGGTGAAGTGGATGTCGTCCGGCACGGCCAACGCGCCGATCTCCTTGCGGACGTGCCCCTTCAACTCCTTCCGCAAATCTTCGGACGGCTCGAACCCGCCTCCCAAGGTGACGAAGACCGAAACGGCCTCGCCCTTCAACTCGTGCGGTCTGCCGACCGCCGCGGCCTCGGCCACCGCGTCGTGGCTCACAAGCGCGCTCTCGATCTCGATCGTGCTCAGCCGGTGGCCGGATACGTTCAACACGTCGTCGATCCGGCCCATGATCCAGTAGTAGCCGTCCTCGTCGCAACGTGCGTTGTCGCCGCAGAGGTACTTGCCGGGCACGTCGGTCCAATACTGGATTTTGTACCGTTCGTCGTCGCCCCAGATGCCGCGGAGCATACCCGGCCAAGGCTTGGCGATCGTCAGCCATCCGCCCGCGCCGACCGGAACCGGCTTGCGGTCCTCGCCGACGATCTCGGGAATGATGCCGGGCAGGGGCTTGGTGCAACTGCCGGGCTTGGTCGCAATGGCGCCGGGCAGCGGGGTCATCATGATCCCGCCCGTCTCCGTCTGCCACCAGGTATCGACGATCGGGCAACGCTCGCCGCCGATCACGCGGTGATACCACATCCAGGCCTCGGGGTTGATCCCTTCGCCCACGGTGCCCAACAGACGCAGGCTGCCGAGGTCGTGCTTCGTGATCCACTCGTCGCCCCACTTGATGAAAGTGCGGATCGCCGTCGGGGCGGTGTAGAAGATGTTGATCTTGTACTTTTCGATCAACTGCCACCATCGGTCCTGCTGCGGGGTGTCGGGCGCGCCTTCAAACATGAAGCCCGTCACGCCGGCCGTCAGCGGCCCGTAGACGATGTACGTGTGGCCGGTGATCCAGCCGATGTCGGCCGTGCACCAGTAGACGTCCTCGTCGCGGACGTCGAACACCCACTCGGTCGTCTTCTTCGCGAAGAGGTTGTAGCCGGCGGTGGTGTGCTTGATCCCCTTCGGCTTGCCGGTCGAGCCGCTGGTGTAGAGGATGAACAGCGGCGCTTCGCTGTCCATCGGCTCGGCGGGGCAATCGTCCGATGCGTCGGCCATCAGGTCTTGCCACCAGAAGTCGCGCCCGTCTCTCATCGTCACGTCGCAGCCGGTCCGCTTGTAGACCACGCACTGCTCGACCGTCGTCGATTTTTCCAGCGCCGCGTCGACGTTCGCCTTCAGCGGAATTTGCTTGCCGCGCCGCCAGCCGGCGTCGGCCGTGATGACCATCTTCGCCTTGGCGTCGTTGTTCCGGTCGGCGATTGCCTCGGCCGCGAACCCGCCGAACACCACGGAGTGGACCGCGCCGACCCGGGCGCAGGCCAGCATGGCGATGGCCAGCTCGGGCACCATCGGCATGTAGAGCGTTATCACGTCGCCCTTCTTGATGCCCAGCTTCTTCAGCACGTTGGCGAACTTGCAGACCTCTTTGTGCAACTCGGCAAAGGTGAACTTCCGCACGTCGCCCGGCTCGCCTTCCCAGATGATCGCGGTCTTGTTTTCGCGGGGGGTACCCAGATGGGCGTCGAGGCAGTTGTAGGAGACGTTCGTCTGGCCGCCCACGAACCACTTGGCGAACGGCTCGTTCCACTCCAGGACCTTATCGTAGGGCTTGAACCAGTGGAGTTCGTGGCCCATATTGCCCCAGAAACCCTCGATGTCGCCAGCGGCTTCATTCCAGAGCTTCTCGTATTGCTCAATCGAACTGATGCGGGCTTTTTCCGCGAACTCCTTCGGCGGCGGGAACAACCGCGCCTCTTTCATCACGTTTACGATCTGCCCGGTTTTGTCCTCTGCCATCTGTAGCGTCCTCCAAGCGAAAAAAGGGTGAAGTGCAACGGCCGAGTGGTGGAACCCAGCCCGCAACCATACGAAGTGATAGAACCTCGTATTTTACCAGCCCCGGGTAGGAAGTCAACCTGCCCCAAGTCTTTGGAGCGACCCCCTTGTTCCCATGCTCCGCATGGGAACACCCTGCCCGGACGCTCACGCGTCCGCCCCGGCTTTGGAGTGCGGCGGCTTTTTGGAGTGCGGCGGCTTGCCGCCGCTTTTTTAGCGGAGCCGAAGAACCACCTTGTTGGGGTGGCAGTTGTACTGCCACAACGCTGATTTTGAGTTGATTCCTAAGAAGTCTCGCGGGATTTTTCCTCCCGCGATCGTTCGAGGTTCAAATCCAACAGCTTCGCCAGAAGTTCCTCGTCGCCGATCGCGGGGTCCCAACCGTAGGCCGCGAACACCGCCGCGTCCAGCTTTTCGTGGGCCAGTTGCAGCCACGCCGGCCGTTGGTTGTAGAGGTTTGTCAGCGTCCGCTTCTTCAGACTGGCCGCGCAATCGAGGTTCTTCGGCACTACGCGCGGCCAGCGGATCGTGCCGATGCCGGGGGCGGGAGGGCGTTGTTTAGCCCCGGCGTCCACGCCGGGGACCGGCCGCACCGTCGCCGGATCAATGTATCTCGCCCACGGTCCATCGACCGAGCCGGGGAACTCGAACAGTTCGATTTTCATCCACTCGGGCGGATTCAGCCAGTGGTTGCGCAGCTCGTCCAATTCCCGCGCCGCGGTGGCAATGGCCTCGGCCGTAGGGTGGGACAAGCGCAGCGCAGTCCCATCACATCCGGCTGGTGGGACTGCGCTGCGCTTGTCCCACCCTACGTCGGTCCCCTCTCCCTTTGGGAGAGGGTCAAGGTGAGGGCCACCCGCCGCCCACACGCACTCCGGCAACGGAAACGTCTCGAAACAACTCGTCGGCGTGTAACGAAATCCGCTCTCCCGCTCACGGACTTGCGTACCTTGGGCACGCGCCCACACCTCGTGTATCCGCGAATGAAGCACGCCGAAGAAGAGGTCGTCTTCGCGGGCAAATGCGAAGACAGCGTGGTCTGGCAGCGTCGGCATTTCCATCCATATAAACAGCCGATGCTTAGACACACCGACGGTCACAATGTACCGCAGAATTGAGCGTAAGCGTTCGCGCATTTCGGGCCGCGGGCGCTGATGAATCCACCATGGGACGCCAGTGGCGTCACCTGATCGCGCCGTGGCTCGCATGGGCCGGACGTGTTTGTCGATATGGGCGAAGGGACTGTCATAAAGTGCCGCCTCTTCCAAAGTGGTGCCTGGGGGAAAATCAATAATCCACATATTCCGGCCGCGCCGTGTAACGTCCATGCCATTAATCCAGGGCACAACCACGTCAGAGCTTGGCCTTCCGTGAACACAGGGCGAGAGCAGAAACCCGACGGCCGTTCCCTCATCAATCTGAAAGGGGCCAACCTTCGTATCACCCATGTGGCATATGTTTATATTGGCGCCTATCGCCCGCGCGGTCGTAATATCCGCGATTGAGCTCAGGTTTGCATTGATGTGCCCGACCGGCTTTTCGTCGAGGATGCGGCTGACCTCGTTGCCATCGTCGAACCCCACCATCGACACATGCACATTCGCCCCGTCGAGCACCCAATCGCGGTCGCTTTCGGCAAAAAAGATGTCGCCGGTCATCTTGATGCGTTCCAAGACCTTGCGGTTTGCGCCGCCACGAATGCCTTGCGTGGCCAGCAATCCGACCCGGGGGCACTTCTTGCGTTCGATCTGCTGACGGCCTTTCTCGAACCAGTAGCAGCAGAGATCGGCTTCTCGCGGCACCCGCTCATCCCACACGCGAAACATGGCATCGACATATTCGTCGCCCAGATTGGTTCGCAGCAGCTTTCCTCCCAAAAATGGCGGATTCCCGACAATAAACTCGGCCGCTGGCCACTCCGGCTCCTTGGGGTTCTCCGGGTCGGAGAGGTCGAGGATGGCGTCTTGGCGGCGGATGCTTTCGATGGGGGACAGGACGGGATGGTCGGGCATCTTGAAACCGTTGTGGTGCATCCACTGAAGGTAGCCGATCCAGATAACGACCTGTGCAAGCTGCTGGGCGTAAGGATTGATCTCCAGCCCGGCGAGCTGCGCGGGGCCGACGTGCGGGATCAATGACAGCCCGCGCGTGGCCGCGTAGGCGATTACCTCCCGTTCCAAATCCAAGAGCATGTGAATGGCGACGTAGAGGAAGTTGCCCGATCCGCAAGCCGGGTCCAACACGGTCACATGTTGGAGCCGTTCGACGAAGTCGAGAAGCGTCCGATCGAACGCCTTGCGCTGGGGCGAGGACCGGGAGGAGATGGTGGGACCGCGCTTTGCTTGTCCCACCCTACCCGGCCGGCTTGCCTTGACCACCCTGGGCCAAAACACCTCCTCGCATTTCCGGCGGACCTCTTCCCACTCGCGTCTGAGTGGGGCCAGCAGCACGGGCTTCAACAGCGTCTCGATGTCGGCGCGGCTCGTGTAGTGGGCGCCGATCTGCGAGCGCTTCTCCGGGTCCAACGTCCGCTCGAAGAGCGTGCCGAAGATCGACGGCTCGACGCTGGCCCAATCGAACTTGTTGACGTTGACCAGGGTGTTGATCTCCGCGACGGTCATGGGGATCACGTCGTTGTCGGCGAACAGCCCGCCGTTGAACCAGGGGATTTCAACGGCGCCGAAGTCGCCGCCGGCGCCCATTGCCGCGAAGAGATTTTCCAGCCGTCGATTCAGACTGGCCGGGTTAGCGCGGCCGTCGTCCAGCAATCGGGTGAACAGCCCGGAGGGCAGAAGCCCCACGTCCTCGCCGAACATGCAGAACATCAGTTTCATGAGGAAGTGGGCTGCCTGCAGCGGCTCGATCCCCTTCTGACGCATGGCGTCGGCCAGCTCGCCGAAGCGCTTGGCCGCGTCGACGGTGATTGTCTCGCTGGTAATGCCGGGCCGTAGCGATTCGGGATCGGTGAACAGCTTGCGAAGGACGTCGAGATTGGCCGGCTCCGCCAGTCCCGCCAGGTCGAACTCGTATTTCCGCTTGGCCGTGGCCGTGAAGTTGGTGTGGACCTCGAAGCGGTCCATGTCGCAAACGACCAACAGCGGCGGGTTCTCCAAGTCCTCGCGGTAGAGCAGCAATTGGTTGTAGGCTTCCTTCAGGTTTCGATGCTTGCGCTTGTACTCCCAGCCGAAATGGCCGCGTTTCCACACGTCGGCCCAGCCGTTGCCTCCCTCGGTCTTCGTGACGCCGCGCTCGAATGTATACCATTGGCCCTCCGGGTCTGCCTCGGCGGGTTTGGGCTGGCCCAGCAGTTCGCACAGATCGAGGAAATGCTGCTGGCAGGCGCTCCTCTCCGATAGGTGTACCCGTTGCCACTTCGCGATGAATTGCTGAGGGGTCACTGCTGCCTCCGTCATGGCCGGCCGGTGGTCATAGCACCCACACGGAGATTACACCATTTGGATCGCCCTTCGGCAATAGCGCCCGGCCTTCGGCCCAAAAACTTCCCTATTCCTTACTGCTCCGCTCCGACCACTTCGCCCTTCATCACCGTGAAGATGTCGGTGTTGTCGACGTATCGGCCGGAGAATCGCCAAACGGCGGCGGCCCTCTCGTCCTGGCCCTTGATTAGCTCGGCGAAACGGCGGCTGCCCGGTCCGCGGGCCATGAGCGGCACCAGGCTGTTGCTGTGTCCGCCGGAGTTGTAGACAATCCCCGGCAGCTTGCCCGGCCCACGGTCGCGGATCGGGGCGAAGGCCGTGGTCTTTGACTCCGGTCCCCAGATCAGGCCGCAATCGTGATCGGCCGTGAGTATCAGCAGGGTCTCGTCCCAGCCGCCGTGCGATTCGATCCAAGCGACGACCGCCTCGACGGCGCGGACGAAGTCGGTTTGCTCTTCGATCATCCGGCGTGGCCTGTTGGCGTGGTTGGCCCAATCGACGGCCCCGCCCTCGATCATCAGATAGAAGCCGTCGGGATTGTCGTCGAGGCAGTTCAGGGCGGCCTTGGTCATCGTGGCCAGCGTGGGAACATTGGGGATGAACGGGACATCCGGCGGTTCCGCGCCTTTCACGTCGGTGTATGCAATGATCGAGCGGCCGCTGCCGCGTCTCTCCTGCAAGGTGGCGGCGACCTGGGCGGTCCCCAACACCTTCGGCGGCGTGGGGCCGGAGGTCAGGGCCTCGAAATCCTCCTTGCTCTCGATCAGCTTCCAGCCGCCCCGGCCCGACTTCAACGCCTTCCAAGTCTCTTCACCGCCGACGTATTTATAATTGCGCCTCTTGCCGTCGGGGACCGGAACTCCGTCGTTGTCGTAATCGGGGTTGCCCGCCCCCATGATTACGTCGAGCCAGTCGGCGGCGAGCATCTCGTTGGCGATTTCGTCGCAATTGCCCCGGCTCCGATTGTGGGCGCCTCCGAGTCCGGCGGGCGTGGCGTGGCTCCAGGGCACGCTGCTCACCACTCCCACCGACTTACCCCGCGTCTTGGCGATCTCGGCGATCGTCTGCCCGAGCATCGGCCGGTCCGCGTTCGACCAGTTGATGGCCCCGTTGTAGGTCTTCCGTCCGGTGGCCAGCGCGGTGGCCGAGGCGGCCGAGTCGGTGGCGGTCGTTTTCAGGTATGCGTATCCGGCGAAGTCGCCCGGCTTGTTGCTTCGAGGCGTGGCATCCCAGGCCTTCGCCGGATCGTAGACGATTCGCCGGTCTTGTTTGTCGTCGCCGGTGGGCTTGCCCGAGCGGTTCAAGGTAAAGGTAGTGCAGCCGAGTCTGACCCATTCCGATTGGTCGTACACCTGTTTACCGGGTTTGCCCCGATACATGTCCGTCGCCATCCAGGTATTGAAACCCGCGCCGTCGGAGACCATGAGGATCACGTTCTTTGCTCCCCAGGCGGCGCGGCCGAGCGATAGAACCACGGCCGCCGCGAGGATTAGCACGGCCGCGAGTCGCAGCGGACGCTCGGATTTTTTGTGGTTCATTTCCAATGTCTTCACGTTGGTTGACGTATATTGTGGGTAAAATCACTTACGTCGCATGTTTAGCAGCCGCCGGTACGGCGGCTTGCGGCAGCAAGCATTTTAGTCACTTGGAATGATGGAGGCAAATCAAACACGGGGGGACGTGGACGGTGAACTACCCGTCCCCCGTCCCCCGCCCCCCCTCATTGCCTGTCGCGGAAGCTGGACCACTGGATGCCGAGTTTCCTCATTCTCGCCCGCAGCGTGTGGGGATTGATCCGCAACAGCGCGGCTGCGCCGCGGCGTCCCTCGATTTGTCCACCGGCGGCGGTCAGCGCCACCTCGATGTGCCTGCGGACGGCCGTCTCCAGCGGCTCGATTGGCGTGACAGGGTGGTGCTCCGTTGGGGCGGCGGTTGAACTGCCGCCCCAACCCGGAGTTGACCTTTCCGCTGGGGCGGCGGTTGAACTGCCGCCCCAACCCGATGTTGTACTGACGCCCAACGCGGTGGCCACGTCCAACCGCTTTCCGTCGCCGAGTATCGCGGCCCGGTCGATCACGGCGGCCAATTCCCTCACGTTCCCCGGCCAAGGATAGGCGGCCAGCAGCGCGAGGTCTTCGGCAGTCGGCGCAACCGGGGCCAGCCCGAACCGCGTGGCCGCGCGCCCGGCGAAATGGACGGCCAGCTTGGCGATGTCCTCCCGCCGCTCGCGCAACGGAGGCAGCACGATCGGAAACACGGCGATCCGATACCACAAGTCCTCGCGGAAAGACCCCTCGGCCACCATCCCCGCCAGGTCGCGGTGCGTGGCGGCTACGATCCGCACGTCAACGTTGATCGGTTTCTCGGCTCCGACTCGTTCCATCCAGCCGTCTTGAAGGATGCGCAACATGCGGACCTGTGCGGCCGGGGGCAATTCGCCGATCTCGTCGAGAAACAGCGTTCCGCCGTCGGCCCGCTCGAACCAACCACGCCGGCCCCCGACGGCGCCGGTGAAGGCGCCCCGCTCGTGGCCGAACAGTTGCGTGTCGATCAGTTCCGGCGGTATCGCCCCGCAATTGACCCGATTGAACGGACCCTGACGGCGCGACGAACGGTTGTGTATCGCCCGGGCGATAAGCTCCTTGCCCGTCCCCGTCGCGCCGAAGATCAGGACCGGGGCGTCGGACCGTGCGACCAGCTCGATCCGCTCCATCACGGCACGTAGTCCCGAGTCGGCGCCGACGATCGTCTCGCCGAGCGATTTCCGTCCCAGCCGCATCAGCAGCGATCGGTTGTCGGCCTCGGCGGCCTCGCGGAGCGCGGCCATTTCCCGCAACCGCAGGTCGTTATCCAGCGCGACGGCAAACGGTTCGATGAGCAATTGAGCCAGCTCGACGTGCTTCGGATCGAAGGCGCGGTCCTTCGGCGCGATGAAGACCAACACGCCGCAGTATCCGGCCGGATCGCCCAACGGTCCGATCAGCACGTCTCTCTGATGCCGGCCGGGCACGATTTTGTCGACCGGCAAATCGCCGCTCGACGATTTCCCGCCGCGAAGACGAGCTGTCTTTCCTCCGCGACACCACGCCAGCAACGCTTCCAGCTCGGCCGGCGAGCACTCGCTACGCGCATCGGTCGGACAACGTTCCGGCCCCGCCGGCCCGACGGCGACCGTCTCCAGCGCCGACCGTTGGGCGTCGATCCGGCGTACCAGAATCCGCTCGATCGGTACGTGCCGAACCAGCGTGGCGGCGATATTGGCGGTCGATTGGCCGATCTCGATATGCCGGCACGCCTCTTGCCAAACGCCCAGCAGCACTTGTTGAAAACGTTCCATATCGGGCACCAAACTCCGGCTTCCGTCAGCCATGTTCCCGTTACATTACAAAGACAATCTATCATATATCACGGACATAATCCAGCTTATATGACGGCAGGTGGCTCATAATTGTGAAAGTTCGACCAATTTCACGGATTTTTCCCTTAAACGGGCATGGATCAAGGCTGGGCACGATAGTTGCGTCACCAATAAAGGGTTATCCGTTGCACACGACGTGCCATCGGCGTCTGGAGACGCCTCCTACAACCATGCAAAGGAAACCGCGCATGATCTCACGTCCGTTCGTCGCCTTTGGATTGTTCTCAATCGCCCTGGTCTCGATTGCCGTGTTTGCCGGCGGCTGCCGACAGTCGGCCGATCCGAACGCCGTCGAGATTCTCAACGTCTCGTACGATCCGACCCGCGAACTATACAAGGAGTTCAACCGGGTTTTCGCGGAGCATTGGGCGCGGCAATCGGGACAAACGCTCGACGTCCGCATGTCGCACGGCGGGTCGGGCAAACAGGCCCGAAGCGTGATCGACGGACTCGAGGCAGACGTGGTCACCCTGGCGCTGGCCTACGACGTCGATGCGATTCGGCGGAAGGCCGGCCTGATGCCGAAGGATTGGCAATCGCGGCTGCCGAACAACAGCGCTCCGTACACTTCGACGATCGTCTTTCTGGTGCGCAAGGGGAACCCCAGAGGGATCAAGGATTGGAACGATCTGGTCAAGCCGGATGTGTCGGTCATCACTCCCAACCCGAAGACCTCGGGCGGGGCGCGCTGGAACTACTTGGCCGCCTGGGGCTACGTGCTCAAACGAGAGTTGGGAGACCTGGCCGAATTGCACGACCCGAACTCGGCCGACGCCGTCGCCAAGGCCAACGAGAAGGCCCGCGAGTTCATCAAAGAGGTTTTCCAGCACGTTAAAGTGCTCGACACCGGCGCCCGCGGCTCGACGATGACTTTCGTGCAACGGGGGATCGGCGACGTGCTTCTGGCCTGGGAGAACGAGGCGTTTCTCTCGATCCACGAGCTAGGCCCCGATAAGTTCGAGATCGTGGTCCCTTCGATCAGCATTCTCGCCGAGCCGAGCGTGGCGGTGGTTGACAAGGTGGCCGAGCGGCACGGCACTCGCGCGGTGGCCGAGGCCTACTTGAAACACCTCTACTCGTCCGAGGGCCAGGCGTTGGCCGCCAAGCACTACTATCGCCCGCGCGACGCGGAAGGGGTGCCGGAAGAGTACATGAAGCGTTTTCCCGACGTCGAGCTATTCACCGTCCGCGATGTGTTCGGCGGCTGGGAGAAGGCGCAGGCCGAGCATTTCGACGACGGCGGCGTGTTCGATCAGATTTACAAACCATAACAGCCCGTTGAAAAAGGGTGCCACTGCTGGCTTGCCCAGCAGTGTTGGCGGAAAATCCCGAGAAAATACTGCTGGACAAGCCGGCAGTGGCACCCAAAATCCCGAAATCTGACTTTTTCAACAGGCTGCCAAACGCCATCATCGCATGAATCTCAAACAGCACAGCGTTCTGCCCGGTTTCGGCCTGACGATGGGCTTCACGCTCTTCTATTTGGGCCTGATCGTGCTGCTCCCGCTGGCCGGCTTGCTGTTGAAGTCGGCCACGATTAGCTGGGACCAGTTCTACGCGGCGGTCACCGACCCGCAGGTGGCGGCCTCCTACAAGATCACCTTCGGCGCGTCGCTGGTCGCGGCCTCGGTCAATGCCGTGTTCGGGCTGGCGGTCGCCTGGGTGTTGGTGCGTTATTCGTTTCCGGGCAAAAACATCGTCGATGCGATGGTCGATCTGCCGTTCGCCATGCCGACGGCCGTGTCGGGCATCGCATTGACGGCGCTCTACGCCCCCAACGGCTGGATTGGCCGCTGGCTTGCCCCGCTGGGTATCGAAGTGGCCTACACGCAGCTCGGCATCATGGTGGCGCTGACGTTCATCGGCCTGCCGTTCGTCGTCCGCACGTTGCAGCCGGCGTTGGAAGACCTGGACGTGGAGATCGAGGAGGCCGCGGCGAGCCTCGGGGCCTCTCGCCGGCAGATTTTCACGCGGGTCATCTTTCCCACGATCCTGCCGGCGCTGTTGACTGGCTTCGCACTGGCCTTTGCCCGAGCGCTGGGCGAGTACGGCTCGGTGGTTTTCATCTCCGGCAACTTGCCGATGAAGACCCAGATCGTGCCGCTGTTGATAATGACCAAGCTGGAACAATACAACTATGCCGAGGCGGCGGCCATCGCCGTGGTCGCGCTCGGCGCGTCGTTCGTCGTGTTGTTGTTCATCAATCTCGTGCAGTGGTGGAGCCGCCGGTACGCGACGGCGTAGAATGTGGCACAGCCGCCGGCACGGCGGAAAATATCACGGACTGTTTAGCCGCCGCCGGCACGGCGGCGCAAACCCCCCGGCGTGGACGCCGGGGCTAAACGCGGAAACTCGAACACGATCGGAACCACGGCGATGAAACGCACCGGAAACGTCCGACGGTCGGCGGCCGCCACCACCGAATCCCGCTGGGTCCGCCGGCTGCTGATCGGCGTTTCGTTGGCTTTTCTCGGTCTGTTTCTGATGATGCCGCTGGCGGCGGTGTTCGCCCAGGCGTTCAGTCGCGGCTGGGAGGTTTACGTCCGCTCGCTCGGCGACCACGACGCGCTGTCGGCCATCGGCCTGACGCTGTTGATCGCCCTGATCGTCGTGCCGGTCAACACCGCGTTCGGAGTGATCGCGGCCTGGGCCATCGCCAAGTTCCAGTTCGTCGGCAAGAGCCTGCTGATTACGCTGATCGACTTGCCGTACAGCGTTTCGCCGGTAATCTCCGGGATGGTCTTCGTGCTGTTGTTCGGCCGTCAGGGCTGGCTCGGCCCGTGGCTGGATGCACGGGGCATACACATTATCTTCGCGGTCTCGGGCATCGTGCTGGCGACGCTGTTCGTCACCTTTCCGTTCGTCGCCCGCGAGCTGATTCCGCTGATGCAGGCCCAGGGTACCGAGGAGGAGGAGGCGGCCCGGCTGCTCGGCGCCGGCGGCTGGCAGACGTTTTGGCGTGTCACGCTGCCGAACGTCAAGTGGGGACTGCTCTACGGCGTGATTCTTTGCAACGCCAGGGCGATGGGCGAGTTCGGGGCCGTCTCGGTCGTCTCGGGACACATCCGCGGCGAGACGAACACCATGCCGCTGCACGTCGAGGTGCTTTACAACGAGTACAACATCACGGCCGCCTTCGCCGTGGCCTCGCTGCTGGCGTTGTTGGCGCTGGTCACGTTGGTGCTCAAGTCGGCGCTGCAATGGAAGACCGCCGAACAACTCGCCCCGGAGGAACAAGGGTACACGGGGGATTGACGGGATATTGCGTCGGCGGCGAAGTGTTGCTACAATCGCCCTGTCCGGCGAGGTAATAAGCGTTAAGGGGAGTGCCATGTCCAACATTCAGTCTCCTCTCGATCAAATTCTCTACGATATTACGATGGAGCATTTGGCGAAGCTCGGGGACTATCTTCCCGGTCCAATCAAAAAGGCCGGGGGCACGAGAAACCACCTTTTGCAACGCTATCGAGACGATCCCGTATACAACATTTTCGGATTGGATTCCAACGAATATCTCGGGGCAACCCTGGCCGGTGGAACCGTCACGAGCATCCATCGCAAGCTCGGCGACATTTTCGAGGGATGCGTTCGGGCTGTTTTTATGCACGTTTTCGAGTTGACGGCGGACGATATCGTCTATTCCGCGACAATTCGTTCCGGCGAGAACGACGAAACCCGCAGCGCCGATACTTATCTCCAATTTGATCGCCTGCCGTCACGGGCGAGTCGTCGGATTAGCAACTACTGCGGCCGAGAACTTCAACGTCTGACATCTTCTCCGCAAGTCAACCTGATTGGCCTTGGAATGGAGGTCCGGCATTGCTACCAGACGGGAGACAGCAAGCGCACGCAGGCCGATGAAGCGATGGCGAGGCACCTGCTTGTAAGCGGCATATTGCCGATCATGCCGTTGTTCTGCAACCAAAGCAATCCGGGAATCATTCAACGATACCGCAGCGTTTGGGTCGTTAAGGAGGGCATGGAAAGCTACGAAATGGTGCGCGAAATGTCGGGGTACGATTTCTATGATTTTTTGCGTCGAAACAAAGAGGATTTCCGAAAGCCGATTTTCGATTTGCTGCGGAGTTTAACGGCATGACGCAACAAACACTATTCGAGATCGCACCTCGTTTTGTCAATCGAAGCACCAAGATGGTGACGTTTCAGGGCAAGCTGGACTTGCCCATTCATCGTTGGTATCGACTGACGCCGAGTTTCTCACCAAGGCTTGCCGCCGACATTGCTCTCGAATTCAAGTTGAACGAGAACGATTTCGTGTTGGATCCGTTCAGCGGAGTCGGCACGGTGCCGTTGTGCATGAAGCATCGCGGAATACCTTCGTGCAGCGTCGAAATCAACCCGTATTTACATTTTGTCGGCACGGTCAAGACCAAAACGTATTCCGATCTTGACGCCGTGCGGGATGTTCTCCTCGATTTTTCCACGTCGGCTGAAAGAGAACTGAACCGTCTGCCAGACGAGCGGCAAGCGGAGAACTTCCTTGCGGAAAACGCCGCGTTCGTCCCCGCGCTCCACAACGTCCGCCGTTGGTGGTCGCCGGGAAATCTGATGCAACTCGTTTGCCTGCGCAGGTTGCTCCTTGCCTACAAGGCAGCGCCCGATCTTCACGATTTGCTGAAGTTGGGCTTGTTGGCCATCTTGATCCCCGTCAGTAATGCAAAGCACAACCATGTGTCGCTTACATTCGCGGAAACACCGCTTGAAACCGTCGACGTTGCGGCGATTCTGCGGCGGAAATATGCGGAAATGCTGTACGATCTGGAAGCTGTGCGGAAGCTGCCGCAAGCCGAGGTTGCGGTCTATCGCGGAAACAGCCGATTTCTGACGGCGGTCTTGCCGAAGTCGCGCCGCGCGTCGGCCGTCATCACGTCGCCGCCGTATCCGAACCGCTTTAGTTATGCGAGGGAAACCCGCCCGCATCTGTTCTTTTTCAAGTTTATCGAGAATGCGGAAGCGGTCGGACAATTGGAAACCGACGCGATCGGCGGAACGTGGGGGCGGGCCACGTCGGTCTTGGCGGCGGGCGTCGAGCCAAAAAACGACGTGGTGCGGTCCCAGCTTTCGCCTTATGTGAAGAATATCCACCCCAAGGGCGACCTGATGGCAAGTTATGTGACGAAATACTTCAATGACATCTACGATCATGCCGAACAAACTTCGATGGTCTGCGAAGAGAGGTGCCGACTCGCCTACGTTATCGGAAACAGCAAATTCTACGATCAACCGTTGCCCAGCGATGAAATCCTCGGGGCGATTTTCCAACATTTCGGTTTCCGGCTTGACCGAATCGATAAAATGCGGAAACGTCAGAGCAAGTCGGGACTATACGAGGCCGTTGTTTTTATGAGTCGCTAACATCGATAACTCGAGAAAGGCCGGGCATGGGCATCGAGGTCCGCAACATCAACAAGACGTTCGGCGCGTTCGCGGCGCTGCGGGACGTGAGTCTCGGCGTGGCTACCGGCGAGTTGGTGGCCCTGCTGGGACCCTCAGGTTCCGGCAAGACCACCCTGCTGCGGATCATCGCCGGGCTGGAGGAGCCGGACCCGGGCAGCGGCGCCATACTCTTCCACGACGAGGACGTCGCCCGGCAGCGGGCAGGCAGCCGCCGGGTCGGCTTCGTCTTCCAACACTACGCCCTGTTCCGACACATGACCGTCTTCGAGAACGTGGCCTTCGGGCTGCGCGTGCGGCCGAAACGCCAACGGCCGAGCCTGAAGCTCGTCAAGTACAAGGTCCTGCGGCTGCTGAAACTCGTGCAACTCGAAAGCATGGCCGACCGCTATCCGCACCAGCTCTCCGGCGGGCAACGGCAGCGGGTCGCCCTGGCCCGCGCGCTGGCCATCGAGCCGAAGGTGCTGTTGTTGGACGAGCCGTTCGGCGCGCTCGACGCCCGGGTCCGCCAGGAGCTGCGGCAGTGGCTCCGCCGGCTGCACGACGAGATACACCTGACCAGCGTGTTCGTCACTCACGATCAGGACGAGGCCCTGGAGCTGGCCGACCGGGTGCTGGTGATGAACGAGGGTCGGATCGAGCAGATCGGCACGCCCGACGAGGTCTTCCACCGGCCGGCCACGGAGTTCGTCGTGAAATTCTTGGGGCAAGTGAACTTTTTCCACGGGCGGTTGGAGGGTGACAAGGTCCATTTCTCCACCTTGGCCTGGGACTGGCCCGAACACGTCGGCGCGCCGACTCAACCGGCGCGGGTCTTCGTCCGCCCGCACGAACTCGACGTGGACGTCCAACGGAACGGCCAACCCGCGCTCCAGGCCGTGGTCACGCGGATTCATTCCGCCGGCCCTAACGTGCGGCTGGAACTGAGGGCCGCCTCGGGCGAACCGCTCTGCGCCGAACTGACGCAAGAGCGTTTTCGCTCGTTGAACCTCTCGTCCGGCAGCACCGTTTTCGTCACGCCGCGCGAATTGAAGGTCTTCGCCGACTAATCTGCTCAATCGAGATTGCTCAACAGCGCTACCGGGAAATCTGAAAACACGCTCGCCAACGACATGCCGCCTTCGTCGAACGGGCAAGTCTGACCGGTAAAGAGATTCGTCAGCGGGCGATCCGGCGGGAGGGCGGGAATCAACAGGCGGGTATCGCGCCAAACCGTCTCGCCCAACGGCCGCCACGGTGTTTCGGACTCCTCCTGGGAATGCGACGCCAGACGCGCCAGCAGCCGGGGGACGACGACGATCGCCGCTTCTTCCGGCTCTCCGGCCGAAGGGGTTCGTCGCCAGGCGAAGGCGCAGACGTGTTCGGCCGCGAAACCCTCGACGGCCAACGGCTCGTAGCGGCCACGGCGGAACAGGTCGGCGCGTCGGCGGCGGAATTGCAACGCCTGCCAAGTGACCAGCAGCTTCAACCGGCTGTCGCGGGGATTTTCCGCAAGGTGGCGGGCCAGCGCCAACCGCTCCTTAGCGCAGGACGCGCCGGCCGCTTGAATCTCGGCCAGCAGCCACTTGCGGCGGTCGAAATCTACCGGTCGGCGGTTGTCGGGATCGACCAGCCAGAACTCCCAAAGTTCCTGGCCCTGGTACACGTCCGGCACGCCCGGCGAGGTCAACTTCAACAGCACTTGCGACAATGCGCTGTACAGCCCGAAATCGACCACGCGCTCCTCGAACGCGCGCAACTCGGCCAGAAAACGGTTCTTCGGATTATCGTCCAACACGGCGGCGACGAAATCGCGCACCGCGGCGTCGTATTCCTCGTTGGGGTTGATCCAACTGGTCCGCCGCTTTGCCTCGCGGGTGGCCTTCTCCATGTAGCCCTGGATCCGCTCGACGAACCGCGGCCACGACTGGGCGTCGGGCGGATCGAGCGGCCACACGCCCAGCAGCGTTTGATAGAGGAGATATTCGTCGTTGCGGCTCGGCGCGGCCAGGCCGTCCACCTCGCGGCGGCGGCGCCGGTTCAGCCGCGACCAGCGATTGACGGCCGGCCGCCACTGCTGCGGGATTTCGGAAAGGACGTTGATCCTTGCCCGAATGTCTTCGCTTCGCTTTGTGTCGTGGGTGGTAGTGGTGATAAGAGAACCGGGGCGCTGTTCGAGCCGGCCGCGATTTTCGGCGTGGAAATCGGCTACGCTGCCGCCGCCGCCGACCGGGTCGCCCCCCACCTCGTTCAGCGAGGCCAGCGGCAGGTATTGGTAAAAGGCGGTGTCCTCGATCCCCTTGGCGACCAGCGGGCTTGTGACCTGCTGGAAGCGTCCGACTAACAGGTCTCGTTCGTCGCGTCCCGCCTCGTTCAGGCCCGGCGGTTGTTCCAACAGCAACACGTCGCGGATGAAGTCGAACAGTGCGGAGTCGCGGGCGGGGTTGCGCCGCTTGGCCTGGGCCACCGCGCGGTGGATCACGCTCCGGTCGCGCTCCGAGACCCGGCGGCGGCGGATGTAAGTGCGATATTCCGGGAAACAGGTGAGGATTTCACGCAGCGCCAGCCGCAGGCTGTTCAGCGTGTAGTCGCGCGTCCGCCGGTGGCGCTCCGAGATGCGATTGAGCCGATTGGCGAGCAGGTGCAGGTCGCTGGACATGGCCACCCGCAGGATCAGCAGCTTCGCTTGATACGTCACTTCGCGGAAGTCGGTCCCCTGGCCGGTGAACCGCTTGTAGATTTTCAGCATCTCGTGCAGCCCGTTGCGATCGACCGACACGCGATTGACCATATTGAGGAAGTCGTATCCGGTGGTTCCGGCCACGGGCCAGGTTTCCGGCAGCGGCTCTTCCGGACTGAGAATTTTTTCCACGAGCACGTAGAGCGGCAAGCGGTACGTCGGATGATCGCCGCCGGCCGCAGGCGGCGCGTTCACAGGGGACTGTCCCAATTTTCGCGGCCCGGCGGATGTTGCGTTGCCAATCCCCGTATCGGCCGCGAAAATGGGACTGTCCCCCTCGGTCGCCGGCGCTCCTTCCAGCAGCAGGTCGGGCGGAGGATGGCCGCCCAGCCCGCGCCACAACTCGCCGAGCACCCGCGGCTCGACCGCCTCCCAGCGGAGCGTTTCCGAGACGGGCCCGTCGGACGAGGACGTTCGCTGTTCGATGAGCCGCCGATGGGCCGCGCGGGCCAACGCCTGCACGTATCCCCACTGAAGCCGCCAGAGATATTCCAGCGGGTCGAACAGGCCGTCGATGTGGTCGATCCGCAGTCCGTCCACCTCGCCGCGGACCAGCATGTCGAAGATGAGCTGGTGGATCGGGTCGAAGACTTGCGGGTCTTCGGTGCAGACGGCCGCCAGTTCGTTGATGTCGAAGAACCGGCGGTAGTTCACCTCGTCGGAGGCGGACTTCCAGTGGGCCAAACGATAGACCTGGGCGTTCAACACTGAGTCCAGCCGGTCGAAGCTCCGCGGGTCGTCCGGCGTGCCGTTCAGTTCGCGCAGGTTCCGCTCGATAAACTCGGCAATCGGCTGGCAGTCGCCGGCCAGCCGGCGCAAGCGGCCCTTGATTACCTCCTTCTCCCGCTGACGCTCGGTTGCCCGAAGCGTTTCGGTCTCGGTGGCGGGTGGAAGATATTCCAAGGCGGTCAGGATGCTTTCCAACTCGCGCAGCTCGTCGGACTCGGCGCCCAGCGCGTCCTTCAATTCATCGAGCCGGTGGGTGAGGATGATCGGATACGTTCGCGGATCGAGCGGCAGCCGCTGCTGGAAATACCGCAGAAAAAACGCCCCGTCATGGTATTCCAACCGCAATTGCCCCGATTCGAGGACCTCGCCGTATTGATCGCCCAACAGCGGCAGCAGCACTTTGTTCTTCAGTTCCGTCTTCACCGGATGCCAGTCGATGTCGAAATAATGCGCGTACGGCGAGCCGGGTCCGTTTTCCAGAACGTTGCTCCACCAGGCGTTTTCGGCGGCGACGATCCCCATGTGGTTGGGCACGATGTCTTGGATCAGGCCCATGCCGTGTTGGTGAAGCACGGCGGCCAGCGCCGAGTAGCCTTCCGCGCCGCCTAGCTCGGCGTTGAGCCGTCCGTAATCGACCACGTCGTATCCGTGCGGGCTGCCGGCGGCGGCCTTCATGCACGGCGAGGCGTAGACGTGGCTGATGCCCAGTTCATGGAGATAGGGGACCAGCGCCGCCGCGTCGTTGAAGGTCATCCGCTCGCGGTTGAATTGCAGTCGGTAGGCGGCCTCGGGCCAACCGCATTGTTCGGCGATCGCCCGCCGCACGTCGGCGACGATCTCGTCGACCCACCAGCGAAGATCGTTCATGGCAGTTGCCCCTTTGGTCCGAACAAGAGCATTTCGTATGGAAGCAGTCCGTCGAGCGGCCGATCCGCGTCGCGCCGACCGCCGTAG
>JAHIKV010000169.1 GCA_018897395.1 Planctomycetota bacterium
CCGGCGCAGGGCCCGCCGGCTTCAGCGGCGGCCGGGCCGACTGCCGGCGAGCAAGCGCAGGGCAGGAAGCCCGGAGCGCTATCGAGCCGGCGAAGGGCATGGATGCCCGAAAAACTGCGGGGCATGGATGCCCCGGCCGCTGTTGTGACGGGGTGGAGGGGCGTGAGCGGACTAGGATCGAGCGACGGGTGGAATCAGGGCGGCGGAGGGGCGCCGTGAGTGCCCTTTGGGCCGGCACAAGCCCCGGCCGCCGCGAAGCCCGCATCGGGCGAGAATAGCAGGGTGAACGGTCGAATCAGAACAGACATGAGTTCGGGCATGACGTGGCCGCGTTGCCCCGGTGGAAACTCGACTTCACGATTGGGTTTGGAGTTGGATGAACTTGGGCGGGGGTTGTGTACTGGTGAGGGTTTGGAGTGGAGAGCGAGCGGTTTGAGCGGCCAGTGCGGCAAAGTTCGGGGATCGGGTGATACGCGGGGGGATTCAGGTTTCCATTTTCAACGGGGCGTCGGCTCTATCTCGGCCGCATTACTCCTTCCCCGCGTTTGACTTTCGGACTTTTAATCCGTAGGTCTCGGGTTCGAGCCCCGACAACCTCACTCGAACCAACGGACTCTCAGAACGTGTTTTAAAATCATTCATTTAGCCCGCCGTGAATACACGGCGGGCCGGATTGACCGTGAAAAACCGCTTGCCCCGGGTGTATTCACCCGGGGCTAAATACGGATATTTCAATTTCAAAACACGCTCTCAGTCCGTTGGCCCGCGCGATGAATGGAATACTTCGTTTCTGTTGCGGATGGGCGGGTGCCATGGGTAAGCGCAGTTCCGTAGGTTATGCCATTAGTTTTTAGGTTTGAGGAAACGTCCTCAAAGTTTTTCGTTGTGAAGTCATAACCTGTGTGATGACAAAGGGTTCAGAGTTCAGGACTTGGGTATCGCGGGTACCCCACATAACGCCGCGTAGACGCGGCGGCTAAACGGTTCCCCGAACCCCGAATCCCGACCCCCCTTGGCTGCGGCTACGCCGCGCTAGGCTGAAGCATAACCTACGTCTACTGCCATCCACGGGTATAACTACAAGGACATCGCTCCGAGATTACTCATTTCAACAGATACCGGTTGGCGATGCTGATGCCGCTGATGATTGCGCCGACGATGCCGACCAGGCCTTGATCGTTGCCGCAGATGTAGAGATTCTTCAGATGCGAGGTGCCGTCGCGCCTCTTATCGGCCGCGCCGTAGACGGCGCCGCCGGTGTGGCCGGTGAAACGGTGGATCGTCAAAGGCGTGAACATGTCGCCGCCGATCACCGAGCCGCGGAAATCGGGGACGAACCGGGCCGCCGACTCCATCAACTTCTCCACCCATTCCTGCTTCGCGCGGCGATACGCCTCGGAGTCCAGGGCGGCCCAGCGCTCGTAGTTGGCCAACGCCGTGATCCGCAAAATCCCTTCGTCCAACGGCTCGGGATAGGCGAAGTTGTTCGGCGAACAGATCGTACCGCTGCGCAGATCGACCAGGTCGTCCGGCTTCTCGTAGTGAAACTTATCCGAGTCGTTGTAGAAGATGATCGTCTGTTCGTGGCCCAGGGCGCGGGGCTGCGAATCGAGAATCGAGATCGACTCGACCACGGAAATCCGGTTCGACGCCGTGGCTTCTTCGACGTGCCCGTCGTCGCAGAGCCGCATGGTTTCGGTCCAGCCCGCCGAGGAGAGTACGTTTCGGGCTTCCAACTCCGAGCCGTCTTCCAGGACGATCTTTTTCACCGCGTCCTGCTCGACGACGATCCGTGCCGCGCCCGCCTTCAGCCGCAGTTCGCCCCCCTGCTCCTTGAAGCGGCGGGCCAAGATCGTCAGTATGCGTTGGATTCCGGCCAGCGGCCGGGCCAGCCCTTCCAGAAAGATCGAGCGGAAGAGGATGCTGAACTGATCGAAGCCGATGTCGTGTTCCCGCGAGCCGCCGTAGAACAGCACCGGGCAGAAGATCATCTCGACCAGCAGCGGGTCGTCGATAATCTCGGAGACCACCTGCCGGGCGGAACGGTCCGCGCCCGATTGGCCGAGTTGGTCGTAATCGTGCAGCGAAGCGACCAGGCGGCGGAAGTTGTCCGTCTGGCGGGGGAAACGGCAGCGGACTTCCGATTCCAGCAGCGAGAAATCGTTCGAGAACCGCAAGCCGGCGGCGGGAAACATGATGACCGAGCCGAGCTGCGGCGCCAGCGCCCATTCGTCCCAGGCGAGGCGCAATTGGCGGAGCAGCCGGGCCATCGGTCCGGTCCGGGCGCCCTTGGCGGCGTAGTTGGTCACGGCGTGCAGCCCGACGTCGTAGGTCCGGCCGCGTTGCCGGTAGAAGGAGTTTAGCCCTCCGATCGTGCCGTGCCGTTCGAGGATGCAGACCTTTCGTCCGAAGTGGGCCAACCGGACTCCGGCCGCCAATCCCGACATCCCGGCGCCGATGATAATCGTGTCGTACATGAGGAAAAGGGATGAGGGATTGGGGATTAGGGATTGGAACTTGAGCGTACGCCACCATTATATTCTAGGCTCGTCAACAGAATTTGTGGGTAGATTTTGGGCCGAAAAGCACCTTGAGGTGCGTTTTTCAGGTATTTGCAGGGCAAATGAATGGCGTGGAATCCGGTATTCCTATTCTGCGACGAATCGCCGGCGGCTTTCCGGCATTCATTTGCCCTGTTATGCCTC
>JAHIKV010000170.1 GCA_018897395.1 Planctomycetota bacterium
AGGTTTCGCAGCGTCTCGCCGCGGTCCAGGGACTCGAACACCGAAGTGGTTCCGCCGAAGACGATCCGCGACGGATCGACCGCGTTGACGGCTATCGGCGTCTTGTATTGGCCGCCGTCGACCTGTGCGAAAGTCCGATTGGCGGTCCCCAATACCCGCAACGCCGGCGAGACGGTTGCGATCGCGTTGTTGTCGGCGTCGACGGTCCGGCGGAGGAAGTTCGTCAAGTTCGCCGCGCTGGAATAGCGGTAGGATTGATTCAAGTCGGCCAGGCTGGCTTCGTCCACGGTCACGTCGCCGCCGTCGCCCGCGGTCACTTCGCGCCACGCGAGACTGCCGTCCTCCGTTTGTTCAGAAACGCCGGTGTCATGGGCGCCGGCGATGGCGACGTTCGATACGCTGTCGTAGGCGATGTCGTGAATCTCGGCGATCTGCAAGTTGCCGTTCAACGAGAACCAATCGCCGGTGTTGCTCCGCGGGCTGGTGCGGACGTAGATCCCGCCGTCGTCCACCTCGATCAACCGGCCCAGGGCGTCGAACGCCATGTCGCGCGACTCGGCGTGCGGAGCGGAGCCGGAAGCCGTGCCGCCGCCGGCCGGCCCCGTCGTGCTCGAATGGGTCAAATGGACCCATTGCTGGCCGGCCGCCCTGGAGGCGTCGCCGCGGAACAGCAGCCCGGTGAAGTCCCTCGCGCCGATGGCGGAGGCGGCGCCGATGGCCGGCTGCGTGTCGCAACCGATGTAGACGATGTTCGCGTTGGTCGGGTCGGCGACGATCGAGAAGTGGACCGCCCCCTGGCCGCTGGGCAGCGTACCCAAGGCGTCGCCCGCCAACGGCGTAACGCGATCGAACTGTAGCGGCTGCTGTACGCCGTTGACGGCGGCCTGGGGCGTGTCCATTCGCGTCCAGGTCGTCCCCCCATTGCCGGAACGGAACACGGCGGCCAGTTGATCGGACGTGGTCGAGCCGGTCATCTGGTTGAGGATGCCGACGTAGACCTGGTTCGCCTGGCCCACGCTGATTTGGACCCGGTGCGTGGTGTTCACGCCGGCGGTCAGCAGTAAAGCGTCGACCGGAGCGGTGCTGACCTTGACCCACGTCAAGCCCGCGTTGGATGTCTTGTAAATGCCGTTCGTGCCTCCGAAGCCGTCGGCGCCGACCACCGCCGTGTAGAACACGAGGGCATTGGTCGGATCGGCCGCCAGGTCGTATGCAATGCCGCCGGGCAAGCCGGTGGCGTTCCCGTTCCCGTTGGAAATCCTGGTGAATGTGTCGCCGCCGTTGGTGCTGCGGAAGATGCCCACGTCGCCGTACAACCCCGATTGGGCGTTGTCCATCGCCACGAGGATCGTCTCGCCACGGGCGGCGATGCTAATGCAATTCCTCCCGTCCAGCACCCCGCCGCCGTCGATCTGCGTCCAGGTCTCGCCGCCGTTGGTCGTGCGCATCAGTCCGCTCAGCAGTCCGCCGGCACGATAATACTCGCTGAAACGCCCCATGCCGGCGATCAGGGTCTGGCCGGTCGGGTCGGTCGGATCGAACGCCAGCGCGCCGATCGAGAGCGATTCGGCGTCGTCGGTCAATTGCGTCCACGCGGGGTTGGCGTTGGTGGCGTTGTTGGTGCGCCAGATGCCGCCGTTGGTCGTTCCGACGTAAAGGACGTCGGCGTTGGTCGGATGGGCCGCCACCGCGGTGATCGAGCCGACCACTTCGTTCAGATAGCGGCCCTCGGAATCCCACGGAGCGACGTTCTCGACTTGGCCGTCCGCGTAATTGATCGGAGCAGGCCCGATCGGCGTCCAGGCCCCGATGCTCAACAGCGTCCGCTCTTCAAACTGCTCGATTCTCAGCGAGCGGCGAAACCGCGATCGAAACGCATCCTGCCGTTGGCGGTTGTGCGATCGGATCGGCTTGGCCACGGAACGACGATGCAGCAGACCCCAGGCTCCCATGATCTTCCTCTCTTTCCGACGTACAAAAAAACAAGAACGCGTTGCCTTTGCTCGGGAGCGGGCAACGATTCCCCGCGCCCAACAGCCGCGCACGAGACGAAAATGTTCCCCCCTTGCGCGCTGTTAGAGCGATTAGTGCATATAATTCCAAAATAACAACTAGGCAACCTATGTCAAGCAAAAATTACTTAACGGGTGTCATGCACATACCCACCGTAGGGTGCCCCCCCTCTCCAGACCGTGCCGTTGCCCCATAAAGCCGCGGGCTTTTTCCCGGCGATAGTGCAAAAAGCTGTAATCTGATATTGTTTTCGTTATTGTGCCCTTGCATTCGCTGGGGGACTGCCCCCATCGGCCCTCGCAATCGACATGGAGTCCGATCATGCGATACGTCGTTTCGTGCCTCGTTGCCTTAGCTTGGCTTGCGGTCCTGTCGCCGGGGGTTGGTTGCCGTCGGTCCGCCGAAACGCCAATCCAACCGAAAGAAGCCGGGCCGCCGACGATCGGCGTCAGTCTGGCGGATATTCAAGGGCCTTTGCGGACCCAACTAAAGGCCGACATCGAGGCCGCGGCGGCCAAACATCCCAACCTCCGTTTGGTGATCCGGGACGCCGGCGGCGACGCCGCGCTGCAGCAACGAAACCTCGATGAGTTTTTGGCCGACCGCGTCGGCCTGGTCATCGTCGCACCCATCGACGCCCAAGCGCTGACCGAGCCGGTGGCGAAACTGTTCGACGCCGGAGTGCCGGTGATCGTCCTGAATCGGGCTGTTATCGGAGATAAGTACACCTGTTGCATCGCCCCCGACTGGAAACGGATCGGCGAGGCGGCGGGCAAGTGGCTGGCCGGAAAACTCGACGGAAAGGGAAAAATCGTCGAGATCAAGGGGCCGGTCGACTCGACCCCGGCCGATCAGTTGCACGATGCGTTTCGAGAGCAACTCCGCGACCCTGGATACCGCTTCGTCTTCGAGGGCTTTCTCGATCCGCCGCGCGTCGACGGCGCGAAGCTGATGGCCGCGGCCATCGCCGACGTTGACCAGATCGACGCCGTGTTCGCCTTTGACGACGCTGCAGCGCGGGCGGCCTACGAAACCGCCGAGGCCGCCGGTCGGGAAAAGGGCACGCTGTTCGTCGGCGTCGGAGGTTTGCCCGACCAGGGCGCAAAGTACGTTAAGGAAGGCGTCCTCGGCGCGTCGGTATTGGTTCCCACCGGCGGCGCCGAAGCGATCGAGACGGCGGCGAAAATTCTCGGCGGCGGGAAAGCGCCCAAGAAAATCGTCCCCCCGACGCGCGTATTGGCGGAATAGCCCATTAAGCCTCGACCGGTTGTTCCATTTGTAAGTTCCATGCCGGTTGTATCCGACGCAACGGTTCCGCGCATGGTTTTTCTAGGGCAAAAGACGAGGTCCGCCCGTTCTGGGTTGCTCGACAAGTGCCGAACTGGTCGATACTTATGTCGAGTAGCCGACAACGCTTCGTTTAACCCGGAGCCAACGGCGACGGCGCGGCTGTTTACGGCTTTGCAGTCGGCGTTTCACCGTTGATCCACCAAACCCCGTCGCCGTTGGCTCCGGGTTAAACGAAGGTTTGCAGAAGCCGACCATGCTCGAAAACCGCAATCTAAAGACCGACTTGTTGGCGTTGGCGCTGTTGGCCGGCGTGATTTTTCTGGCCTCTGCGCTGATCAGCTACGATCCGGCCGATCCGCCCGGCAAGCTCGTCTTCCCGCAAAACGGCCGGCCCACAAACGCCTGCGGCTACTGGGGCGCGACGGCCGGCCGGCTGCTGTTCGAGGCCCTCGGGCTGGGCGCGTACTACTTGCTGCTTTCGTTGGCCGCGTGGGACGCCGCGCTGCTGGCGCGCCGCCAACTCGGCCAGCCGTGGCTGCGGGCCGGCGGATGGTTGATCTCGTTGGCGGGTGTTGTCACCCTGGCCGCGATGACCGCGCCGCGGCTCTCGCCCGGGCCGGTGATCGGCGCCGGCGGATATCTCGGCGCCTTGGGCAAGGCATTGCTGCAAACGCAGTTCGCAAGCCTCGGCGCGTACATCATAGCGTCGAGCATGGTCCTCGGCGGACTGTTGCTTGCGACGGACTATTCGCTCGTGCGGCTGTTGGCCTGGGTCGTGGGAAAACCGACGCGCAGTTTGGGGCGAGGGGTGTTGCAAGTCTCGACGGCATACGCCCAAAAAGTCCGCCGCCGCCGGTCCGACCTCGACGACTACGGCGAGGACGACAAGGACGCCCCGGCGATCCGCGTCTCCGGCCGGATCGCCGACGAGAAAGACAAAGAGAAAGACGGAAAGGCAGATAAGCAGGGAGACCAAGACGAGGAGGACGAGGAAGAGGATTCGGCCGGCGGTCGAAGGACCTTCGGCTCACGGGTGGGAATCAGCCGGCCGAAACGAAAAAAGCCTTCCAAAAAAGTCCTCGAAGAGATGGACGAGTCCGACTTGGGATCGGACGTCTCCGACTATCAACTCCCCGGTTTGGATTTGTTGCTCGAAGGCGAATCGGTCAACTTCGACCAGCGGGAGAAGGAAGTCCGCCGAAAAGCCAAACTGCTGGAAAAAACCTTCCTCAACTTCGGCTTCAACATCCGCGTGGTCGAGATACAGACCGGGCCGGTAATTGCCCAGTACGAGGTCGAACTGGAGGCCGGCTTGCGGTTGAGCCGCATCACCGGTCTGGCCGACGACCTGGCCATCGCCTTGCGCGTGCCGAGCGTGCGGATCGTGGCCCCGTTGCCGGGCAAAAACACCGTCGGCGTCGAGGTGCCGAACCAGCAGCGGCAGATCGTCTGCCTCCGCGAGGTCATAGAAGAGGTCGGCGGCAAGGCGCAGAAAATGCGCATCCCCTTGTACTTGGGCAAGGACGTCGCCGGCAATCCGCTGGTCGTCGATCTGACCACGTTGCCCCACCTGCTGATCGCCGGCCGCACCGGCACCGGCAAGAGCGTCTGCCTGAACTCGATCATCTCCTCGATGTTGATGACCCGCCGGCCGGACGAGGTCCGAATGTTGATGATCGATCCGAAGATGGTCGAGCTTAGCCCGTATCGATCGCTGCCGCACCTGATGCACCCGGTCGTTACCGACATGCGCAAGGCCGAGGCGATCCTCGGCTGGGCGGTCGAGAAAATGGAGGAGCGATACCACGTCCTCGCCCGCGCGGGGGTCCGCCACATCAACGTCTACAACCAGCTTGGCGAGGAAGAACTGTACGAACGGGTGCAGCCGGAGGACGACGAGGACCGCAGCCGTATCCCCACGCACATGCCTTACATCGTCATCGTGGCCGACGAGTTGGCCGACCTGATGATGACCGCCGCAAAGGAAGTCGAGGGGCACATCATCCGCCTGGCGCAGAAGAGCCGGGCGGTCGGAATCCACCTTGTCCTGGCGACGCAGAAACCGACCGTCGACGTGATTACCGGCCTGATCAAGTCGAACCTGCCGGCCCGAATCGCCTTCCAGGTCGCCAGCCGCACCGACAGCCGGGTGGTGCTCGACGAAATGGGCGCCGACCGCCTGCTGGGCAACGGCGACATGCTCTTCCTCTGGCCCGGCACAAGCGCCCTGATCCGCGGACAAGGCACCTATCTGAGCGACGACGAAATCTCCCGGCTGATCTCCGCCGTGGCGACCGAGGAGCCGCAGTTTGTCAAGGAACTCGTGCAGTTGAAAACGAACCTGCCCGACGGCGACAAGAAAAAGTTCAGCGACCGCGACGAACTCTACGAGTCGGCGATCGACGTCGTCGTCCGCGAGGGGCGCGGCAGCGTGTCGCTGCTGCAGCGGGCGCTGGGGATCGGCTACGGACGCGCCGCACGGCTGATCGACTTCATGGCCGAGGACGGCATCGTCGGGCCGTACAACGGCTCGCAGGCCCGCGAAATTCTCGTCAGCCTCGAACAGTGGGAACAAATGACCAACCAGGCCGACGACCAACCCGCGACGACAAGCCCGCCCAAACCACTACGAAAAAGCAAGATCGTCGTTGACAAACCCGAAGAAGAGGAGGGCGAAGAGGAGGAAGTCGATGAAGAAGAGCCGGACGAGAGCGAGAACGACTACGAGGATGAAGGCGAAGAGGACTACGACGACGAGGACGGCCCGGAAAAATCGGACGAGGAATTAGAGGAACAAGAGGAAGAAGAAGACGTCCCCGAATCGAAATCCACTACCAATACTTCTCAAAAAAAGTGGCGGGCCGAGAGCGCGTAAGTGAACCGGCGTAGTTTCGGAAGAAAACTCGTTTAGCCCCGGCGTCCACGCCGGGTGCGCATCGCACCGGAAAATTGACATCACCTTCCCGGCGTGGACGCCGGGGCTAAACTTACTTCCCGGAGAAATCCTTGTCCGTCACACCGTTTTCTTCCGTCAAACCGAACGCCCGGCGGATGGCCTCGATCACCGGCGTCGGTTTTTTGTCGCCCTCGTTGTGACACTTTGTTGGATACGTGATCCGCCGACCGCCGACGAATCCGACGAACATGCGCTCGGACCCTTTGCCCCGAACCTTGCTCTCCTCGATCCCGTATCGCTTCAATCGCCGTCGAAGCTCACGGTATTTCAACGGCTTTTTCATGGTTATGCGAGAGGAAAGTCAATTCGGAATCGGTGCGCACGTAAGAGGATCAGGCCGGAACGGCCTCGCGGGCCTCGAACCGCCCCACGGAACGCAATAGCGCATCTCTAACCGGCGGCAACTCGATTTCGCGGGAGAAAGAAAAAGTGGCCCAAATCTCGGGTGGAGCAGGCCGGAATATGGACTCCAGGTCGCCGGAATCCATCGCCGCCTTGATTTGGGTGGCCGTTAGTTCGATGAGGTCCTTCAATGCCCGTGCCGGCTTATTGCCCTCGGCAACCAAATCGGTTTCCAAGCAATGAGCAATCCACCACTTGCCGTGCCGATAAATCACGGCCCGCAAGTCCAACCGAAGCTCGCGGGAATTGTTGTTTTTGGCCTTAACCATGGATTCCCCGCCGATCTGTAATGTCAATAACGACATGAACTCAAAACAGCAATAATATTGTACCATATACAGAATATCGTCGCTATCCCCACTACTCATCCCTCCCTCAACTCCGCCGCCGCAACTGCCCGCAGGCGGCGCCGATCCGGTCGCCCTTGCGATGGCGGATGGCGACGTTCAGACCGCCTTGGGTCAAAACATCGACGAACCGGGCGGTTGCGGCCGACGATGGTTTGCGATAGGGCAGGCCCGGCACCGGATTGTAGGGGATCAAGTTCACCAGCGCCGGACGGCCGCGAAGCAGCGCCACGAGTCGCCGGGCGTGTTCCGGCCGGTCGTTCACCCCGGAAAGCAACACGTACTCAAACGTCGCTCGCCGGCCGGTCAGCTCGAAATACTCGTCGGCCGCGGCCAGAATCGCCGCCACTCCGAAGCCGCGATTGGCCGGCACAAGCTGGCTGCGCAGCTCGTCGTCGGCCGCGTGCAGCGAGACGGCCAGGTGGTACGGCGGAAAAGGGGTCAGGTCCAATTTGTGCGCAGCACCCTCCGGGCCGTTCCGGCAAATTGGACCTGACCCCTTTTCCGCTCCGCGGGCGAGCCGTTGGATACCGGCCGGCAGACCGACCGTGGAGATGGTGATTCGCCGTGCGCCGATGCCCAGCCCGTCGCGTCCGGCGGCCTCGGCCAGGGCGGGCAGCAGCGAGTCGAGATTCAACAGCGGCTCGCCCATGCCCATCACTACGATGTGACTGAGCCGTTCGGCTGTTTTCAATTGGTCTTGCTTGCTTCCGGAAGAAGACTCGTTTAGCCCCGGCGTCCACGCCGGGACAGAACGTCCATCTCCCATCTGCGTTTTGCCCCCCGGCGTGGACGCCGGGGCTAAACAAGGGGCACTCGTACAACGACGTGCCGGTCCCTTTAGCAATCGTTGGATATGCAGAATCTGTTCGACGATCTCACCACGAGTAAGGTTTCGGACCACGCCGTCGAGGCCGGTGGCGCAGAAGACGCATCCCATCGCGCAGCCGACCTGGGTGCTGATGCAGGCGGTGCAGTGCCCTTTGTCGTCGCGGAGCAGGACGCACTCGATCCGCTCGGCGTCATGAAGTTGCAGGAGGAGTTTTTCCGCTCCGTCGGCGGCTTTGTGGTGCTTGGCGACGGTTGTGGAAAACGGCTGGAACTCGGCGGCGAGTTGTTCGCGGAGTTTGGCGGGCAGGTCGGTCATCTCCTCGAACCCGGCGGCCCGTTTCTGCAACAGCCACTTCCGCACCTGTCCGGCCCGATACGCCGGCAGCCCATGTTGGACGAACCAGTCGCGAAGCTCGGCGGGGGAGAGTTCAAGGATGGGGATCATGGAAATAAATGGACTCGCGCGAAGTTGGGAATATGCCGCTCGTTTAGCCCCGGCGTCCACGCCGGGATCAAAAAGGCGTCTTTTCCGCCAAGTAAAATCACCCGGCGTAGACGCCGGGGCTAAACGAGTATTTCCTGAAATCACGCAAGATCATTTATATCGAGAAAAACTCAGCCACCGGAGTGCTGAAGCCGGGCAACAGATCGCCGCCCTCGAGGAAATCGGTCGATTGCAGGATCGTGGCCTTGTGGCCGGCGTCGTAGACCGTTACGGATTGGGTATTCGGATCGACAACCCATACCGCGACGCATCCGGCATCCATCCAATTTTGCACTTTCTCAAACACCTCTCCGGCTCGGTCGTCGGGAGACAAGACCTCGACGGCCAAGTCGGGCGCGCCGGGGAAGAAACCTTTGGGCAATCTACCGCCGATCCGCTCCGCCCGAATGAAGGCCGCGTCGGGAGCACGGACGGTATCGGGGGCGTGGGCGATCTTAAATCCGGTCTCCGCTCCCAGAACGACGCCCAAACGATGTGATTTAACGTACTCGCGAAGTATTGCGGCGATTGCCGCGGCAATCATTCCATGTTCCGACCCGGCCGGCGACATCATGACAAGTTCTCCGCGCAGCAGTTCGCATCGTCCCAGATCGGACGCCTGGAAGAGTTGTTCGGCGGTGGTAATCTGCTCGACAGCGACCATATAACAGTAGTATACCGCACAACCCGAGAAGCGAAAAGCATGGCGCATGCGTTCCCTCCCGGTCCAATATGACCGTCGGCCGCTTGAGCGTTCCCGCCTTTAGAGGTATACTTATGTGTTTGGGGTGAAAATGGGTTCCGTTTGATGCGGAGCAGATACAACGCGTTTTCTCCGACCCAGAGTTCTTGCCCAATGTCGCGTCAATATCCCGTAGGAATCGACCTGGGCACTACCTTCTCGGCCGCGGCTTGGGTGGACGAGTCGGGGCGGACGGAGATCATCCGCAACGCCGAAGGCGAATTGCTGACGCCCAGTGCGGTGATGTTCGCCGACCGGGAATTGGTCGTGGGCAAAGAGGCCCGATCCGCAACCACCATCCATCCCGAGATGGTTGCCGAGTGGGTCAAGCGCGACATGGGGCTCCCCTACTACACCCGCCCCATCCACGGCCGCAAGCTGCCGCCGGAAGTGATCCAGGCCTGCATCTTGCGGAAGCTGAAGGGGGACATCATCCGCGAACTCGGGCGGGTCGATCGCGTGGTCATCACCGTGCCCGCCTATTTCGACGAGCCGCGGCGCAAGGGGACCGCCGACGCCGGCGAGATGGCCGGCCTGAAGGTGCTGGACATCGTCAACGAGCCGACCGCCGCCGCGCTCAGCTTCGGCGAGACGCTCGGCTATCTGACGCCCGGCGCCGAGCCGAAAGAGGAGATGACCCTGCTGGTCTACGACCTCGGCGGCGGCACGTTCGACGTTACGCTGTTGCGTCTCTCGCCGGGCAAGATACAGACTATCGCCACCGACGGCGACGTGATGTTGGGCGGCCACGACTGGGACCTGCGGCTGGTCGATTACGTGGCCCGGCGGTTCAAGCGGCTGCACAAGCGCGACCCGCGCGAGGATCCCGTGATCATCAACCGCGCGTTGGCGGCCGCCATCGACGCCAAGCACGCTCTGAGCGCCCGCGGGCGGACCACCATGCGCATCGAGGTGGCCGGCCAGACGGTCGAGGTTCCCGTCACTCGCGGGCAGTTCGAGGAGATGACCGCCGATCTGCTCGAACGCACCACCTACACGGCGCGGCAACTGTTGGCCGCCGCGAAAATGGAGTGGAAGGATGTTTCGCGGGTGTTGTTGGTCGGCGGATCGACGCGGATGCCGATGGTCGGCCGGATGCTGCGGGAGCTGAGCGGCATGGAGCCGGACCACACGGTAAATCCCGACGAGGCGGTCGCCCGCGGCGCCGCGCTCTACGCCGCGCACCTGTTGGACAAGGAATCGGGCAACGAAGCACGCGCCGGTTTGTCGATCACCAACGTCAACTCGCACAGCCTGGGCGTGGAGGGGATCGACCCGGAGACGCTGCGGAAGAAAAACGTCGTGCTGATCCCGCGCAATACGCCTCTGCCGGCGAAATTCACGGAACGGTTCGTCACTCGTTCGGAGAACCAGCGCTCGATCGCCGTGCAAATCCTCGAGGGCGAGAGTTCCATGCCGGGCGAGTGTACGGCCATCGGGCGGACCGTAATCCGCGACCTCCCCGAGGGGCTGCCGAAGAACTGGCCGATCGAGGTCGCCTTCGAGTACGCCGAAAACGGACGGCTGACGGTCAAGGCCGTCGTGCCCGGCACTCATCAGGGCGCCACGCTCGATATGGAGCGATCGGTCGGCGTCTCCCGCGAGAGTGTGGCGCGCTGGAAGCAGCCGATCGACGAGGCGGCCGGATTCGACGCCTTCGAGTCGATGGTCCAGGAGGTAATGGAACAGTCGGCCGACGACCACGACGAGCCGACAACTCCCGAGGCGATCCGTGCGATGCAGGCCGATTTCAGCGGACCGGTTTCCGGCCCTTCGCGCCCGGGCGGCTGGACGCCTTTCGTCGCCGGTCCCAGGCCGCTGGGTCCGGAGCCTGAAACGTCGCCGGAGCAGGACGACGAGTCCTTGGTTGCCGACGGGACGCACCGCGCCAAGTCGGTCGCTCTGCCGCAGTTCCCGCGTTGGGTCGGCCTGATTGGACACGTCATTGCGGCGTTGTTGGGATTGGCGCTCGGCTATCTGATCCTTTGCCGGCTTCGGCCCGAGACGTTTCCCTTTCCCTGGTGAAAAAATCCGTTTAGCGGCCGCCGGCACGGCGGCCCGTGTTCCGCCGCAAGCCGCCGTACCGGCGGCTGCTAAACATGCGACGCTAGCCCCGACATAATCCGAATATTAGAACAACGTTCATAACCGAGTTCATAATCGACATGACGCGACCTTCCATTCCCGCGATCGGCATCGACCTGGGCACCACGTTTTCCGCGTTGGCGCGGATCGACGACCACGGCCGGCCGATCACCATGGTCAACGCCGAGGGCGATCTGCTCACGCCCAGCGCCGTGCTCTTCGACGGCGAAGACGTGGTCGTGGGCAAGGAGGCGCTGAAGGCCATCGCCACGGAAGCCGACCGCGTGGCCGAGTGCTCGAAACGCGACGTCGGCCACCGCGTTTACCACAAGCTGCTCGACGGCAAGCAGTATCCGCCCGAGGTGATCGAGGCCCTGATCCTCAACAAGCTCCGCGTCGACGCCGTCAAGCAAATCGGGCCGTTTACCAAGGTGGTCGTCACCGTGCCGGCCTATTTCGACGAGGTCCGCCGCAAGGCCACCCAGGACTCCGGCTACATGGCCGGCTTCGAGGTGCTGGACATCATCAACGAGCCGACGGCCGCCGCCGTGTCTTTCGGATTCCAGCAAGGGTACTTGGACAAAGAAGGCGGCAGTCCCGCGCCGCGGAACATCCTGGTTTACGACCTCGGCGGCGGCACGTTTGACGTGACGATCATGCAAATCCGCGGCACCGAGTTCAACGCCCTGGCCACCGACGGCGACGTCCGACTGGGCGGCTACGACTGGGACCAGCGGCTCGTCGATCTGGCGGCGGAACGCTTCACGGGGTTGGGCCACGCCGATCCGCGCGAAGACCCGCTCTCGGCGGGCAAGCTGTGGCGCGAGTGCGAGGACGCCAAGCGGACCCTTTCCGCCCGGCGGAAGGCGTCCGTGGCCTGCCACCATCGCGGCGTATCGGAGCGGATCGAAATCGCCCGGCAAGAGTTCGAGGAGGCCACGCAAAACCTGTTGGACCGCACCCGATTCACCACGGTCCAGGCGTTGCGGGCGGCGGGACTCCAGTGGAACGATCTGGAACGGGTACTGCTGGTCGGCGGATCGACCCGAATGCCGATGGTCCGCGACATGCTCCGCCGTCTGTCGGGCATGGAACCGGACGACTCGGTGGCCGCCGACGAGGCGGTCGCACACGGCGCGGCGCTGCACGCCTCGTTGATCCTCGCTCGCCAAGAGGGCCTGCCCCCGATGTTCAAAATCCGCAACGTCAATTCGCACAGCCTCGGCGTGGTGGGCCTCGATCCGCTCACCGGGCGCCGCCGCAACGGCATCCTCATTCCACGCAACACCCGCCTGCCTGTTACCGGCAAGCGGACCTTCAAAACCCAAAAGGCGGGCCAGCGGTCGATCCGCGTCGAGATCGTCGAGGGCGAAAGCCACTCGGCCGACGACTGCACTCCGATCGGCCGCTGTTCGGTCCGCAATCTGCCCCCCGATCTTCCGACGCAGTATCCGGTAGAGATTCTATTCCACTACAAGCCGAACGGCCGGTTGAAGGTCCGCGTCACGCTGCCGGAGACCGACCGCCGCGTGGACACCGAGATCGTCCGCGAAACCGGCCTGGACAAGGACCGTCTGGACGGCTGGCGGAAGTACATCTGCGGCCTCACCCCCGCTGAATCCAGCTAAGAAGGTGTTTTGATATTGAAATATCCGTATTTAGCCCCGGGTGAATACACCCGGGGCAAGCGGTTTTTCGCAGTCAACCCGCCCCGCCGTGTATTCACGGCGGGCTAAATGAATGATTTCAAAACACGTTCTCGGCAACTACTACATGGTCGACTGTAAGTTCGCCGGCTGCGACGGAAGTGCGGCGTGATCGAGGAAGTCGGCGAGCTTGCTCGCGCAGGAAGGCTGTTGCAGCTTGCGGAGCGCCTCGCATTCGATCTGGCGGATGCGTTCCCGAGTGACGGAGAAAATCTTTCCGACTTCGGAAAGGGTGTAGGAATATCCGTCGGAGAGGCCGTATCGCAAGCGGATGATTTCCCGCTCACGGTAGTTGAGCGATCCTAATGCCTCGGCCACGCCGGTGCGAAGCGCGTCTTGGTTGAGGCCCAGCAGGGGATCGTCGAGCCGCTCGTCGGGGATCATCTCTCCGAGGCGGTTTTCTCCTTCGTCGCCCTTCGGATCGTCCAGCGAGAGCATTCGCCGGTTTGCCCGCAGCGCGCGTCCGACCACCGCGACCGAGAGTCCCGCGGCCTTGGCTGTCTCCTCCAGCGTGGGAGGGGCGGTTTGCTGTTGGGTCAACCGGCGGCCGGCGCCGAGCACTTTTTCGACGACGCCGAGCATGTGGACGGGAATGCGGATCGTGCGGCTGTGGTCGGCGATCGAGCGGCTGATCGCCTGGCGGATCCACCAGGTGGCGTAGGTCGAGAACTTGAATCCACGCGAGGCATCGTACTTGTCGACCGCCCGCAACAAGCCGGTGTTTCCCTCCTGAATCAAGTCGAGGAAGCTGATTCCGCGGTTGCGATAGCGCTTGGCGATCGAGACCACCAGCCGCAAGTTGGCGGCGGCAAGTTTTTGGCGGGTGAGGTCGTAGGCGCGTTGGAGGGCCGCGATGCGGTCCAGGCGGCGTTTAAGCCCGTCGGGCGTATCGCCGGCAATCCTCGCCAGACGGTGCAACTCCTTGCGGACCGCGGCGATCCGCGACGAAACGGCGCCGCTCTCGCTTTCCGTTTGCCGCAGGAAGGCCAGTTCTCGGACGGCGTCGTCTATATGTCGGCGGATTTCCCCAAGTCTCCGCAACACCACCTGAAGATGTTGTAGCCGGACCGGCGTCTCCTCTGCCAGGCGGACCGCCTTGGCCCGGCGGAGCATCGACCGCCGGCGGATTTCACGGCGATCGGCGCGCGAGCGACGCTTGGACACGATGGCCGCGAAGTCGTCGCTGTTGCGCCGCAGCAGGTCGCGCATGGTGTGCAGGTTAGGACCGATCAGCGCCAGCAAACGTTGTTTTTTCCGGCGGTCGGAGAGCGGCGCCTCGCAAACCACGTCGACGCGCATTTCCCCCAGGACCGCCTTTTCCAACATGCCCGCCGCCGCCTGGAGCATATAGTCGCCGGAGAGGATTGCATGGCGGAGTTCCTTGCGCGTTTGGTCGATCCGCCGAGCCGCTTCGAGTTCTTCCCGGCGGCCGAGCAACGGGGTGTTGCTCATCTGCGTCAGGTAAAGCTGGACCGGATCAGCCGGGTTTCCGCCCATCGTGCCACCTTGTTCCGATTAGCCCAAAAGTGTCCGCCCCGACTTCCCGCTACACGTGGTACGGGAAGTATCGCCGTGTGGTTCGCCGCGAACACGACTCTCACTACATATTGTAGACGTTCGAGCAAGGGAAAAGTTGCGGGGAATTGCTTTGGCTGCACTCGCAGGGCTTGTTGCCGCCCCCTCGCGGGTGTCATTGAATCCTCGCTATTCGCCGTAATTTCACGAATTCCGCCGCTCGACCCTCATGTTTTCTCGGCCGCCGGGTATGCAATTAGAATTGAAATATACGGGGGTCGGCGAATATGGACACCAGGCGTCAGCCACATTCGGTCGAGGCACGGCGAGTCGAGCCGTTCATGGCTCTCTACTCGAGCCATCAGCGGCGGCTCTATCTGTATGCGGTTACGCTGTTGCCCGATTCCGTCGACGCCGAGGACGTGCTCCAAGAGGCGAATCTGGTGCTGTGGCGGAAGTTCGATCAATACGAACCGGGCACGAATTTCTTCGCTTGGGCCTGCCAAATCGTCCGCTACGAAGTGCTCAAGTATCGCGAGAAGCACGCCCGCTCCGCCAGCCTGTTGGACCCCGACGTGCTGGATCGGCTGGCCGAGATGGCGGTGGCGGAAGTCGAACACCTCGACGAGTTCCACCGCGGGGCTTTGATCGATTGCATGGCCCGGCTCAGCCCCGGCGATCGGGAACTGATGCGCCAGCGTTACGCCGAGGCGATGGCCGTTCGGGCGATGGCCGCGGCCATGAACCGTTCGCCCAACGCCGTCTCCCAATCGCTGGGCCGCGTCCGGCGGCTGCTGTTGGACTGCATCACCGCCGCCGTCCAGGGGCAGGATCGGCAAGGAGATCGGCCATGAGCAACGCCTCGGCCCGCTGGCACGATCTCGATCGATTGTTGGACCGCGTCCTGGACGGCCTCCACTCAGAAGAAGACTCGCGGCAACTGAACGAGATTCTCCGTACCGGCGTGGAGGCCTGCCGGCGCTACGTCGCATACATGGAATTGCACGGCCGGCTCACCTGGGGCGACGGAATAAGGGCCGGATCGGAACGAGGAACGAGTGACGAGGGGCTGGTCGGTGATGGACGAGGGATGGTCGGTTTACCGACCATTGATGTCTCCGTTGGTGCGGCAGTTCAACATCCCGTTGGTGCGGCAGTTCAACTGCCGCACCAACCCGAATCCCGAACCCCGAACCCCGAGTCCCCCGTCTTTCCCTTCCCTTCACTATCCACTACCCACTATCCACTACCCACTTCTGACTTTGTAGGCAGTTGGTCGTTCGCCTGCATGGTCGCAACGGTAATCGTGGGCGCGATGCTGTTGGGGTTCTGGGCCATAAAAGTCACCCACCACCAACATATCGCCGAAGCGCCGTCGAAGTCGGTTCCGTCGGACGCCAGGCCGGAGTTTGTCTTCGTCGGCCGCATCACCGGGGCGGCCGACGTGAAGTGGTCGGACGATCCGAACTACCTGCCGCCGCTGGGCTTTGGCGCCGTGCCCCTGGGCCGAAAATACAAGCTCGACGCC
>JAHIKV010000171.1 GCA_018897395.1 Planctomycetota bacterium
ATGTCTTTCGCTGTTTCCCTGGGCGAAGTTTCGGCGAGCCAAAGGGGCGGTCAAACTGCATACGCTGCTGAATCTCCAAGGCAACATTCCCGAATTCATCTTGATTTCCGACGGAAAACTGCACGACGTCAACGTTTTGGATCATCTTGTGCCCGTGCCCGGCGCCTACTACGTCATGGACCGCGGTTATCTCGACTTCGAGCGGCTCTACGCCTTGCATCAGGCAAAATCATTCTTCGTTACCCGCTCCAAACGCAATTTCAATTTCAGCCGTCGCTATTCGCACGAGGTCGACAAATCGACCGGTGTTCAGTGCGATCAAACGGTTGTCTTAAAAACCTACTACTCGGCTCAAGGCTACCCGGAGCCGTTGCGTCGCATTCGCTACCACGATGCCGAACGCGACAAACGCTTGGTGTTTTTGACCAACGATTTCACTTTGCCGGCGACCACGATTGCCGCATTGTACAAGTCGCGTTGGCGGATCGAGTTGTTTTTCAAGTGGATCAAGCAGCACCTTCGCATCAAGGTTTTTTACGGAACCAGCGAGAACGCCGTCAAATCGCAAATCTGGATTGCCGTGTCAACTTACCTGCTCGTGGCGATCGTCAAAAAGGAACTCGGCCTCCAGTTGCCGCTTTACACAATTTTACAGATTTTGAGTCTCATCCAATTTGAGAAAACACCTTTAATCGAGGCACTTTCATGCGAATCCTACAAAATCCAACAACCTGATTGCCCTAACCAGTTGCTATTATTCGAGTAACGTTCGGACACTAATGATGAATGATGAATGATGAATGATGAATGATGAATGATGAATGATGAATGCGAAAGGCCGGCTGCCATTCATCATTCATCCTTCAGCATTCATCATTTTCTAGTGGTTATGCCCCGCGTGCGGGTCGGGCGCGGCGGCGGACTTGTTCTTCAACGCCAGGTGTATCTGATACGCGCCGGCCACCACGACCGTCTTGCCGGGCGCGACGGCGCCGTCGTTGGCCAACACCACCGAATACTGGTCGCGGTGCTCGACGCGGACGGCGCGGCGGTCGAAATGGCCGTCGTTCTTCTCGAACACGTAGGACTCGGCGCCGTCTTGCACCACGGCGTCGCGCGGCAACACGATCCGCTCGGTCCACCGCTCGACCGGCACGAGCAATTCCAGCCGTTGGCCGGGCTTGAACCGCCACGAACAAAACCGATGTCCGTCGGGCGTGCGGCGGTCCCGGACCAGAGTGTTCGGCAGGCGCACGTGAAACGCGAACGCCCGCGACTCCGGATCGACCGTGTCGGCCAGCGAGAAGATTTCCAGGTTCCCGACGGTTTGCCGCCGTCCGTCGGCGCCGGCGACCACCGCGGCGACGCGCCAATCGCGGTTGGCGGCGTTTTCCAAGGCGGGCACGTCCTGCTCGAAGGCCTTGCCCCGGATGAACAGATCGCAGTAGTCGGCCAACATGCACAACGGTTCGCCGACCCGGACGTGTTGCCCAGGATCGACCTTCAATTCCTCCACTTGCAGCAATGGCGGCGCGCCGGCTTTACCGGCGGGGTCTTGCCGCGAGGGGACATATACGGTCACCTCGCCGAGCAGCGAGCGATTGGTCACGATGCCGTCCACCTGGCCGGGCGACAGGCCGTGCAAGAGGAGGCGTTGCCGATGGGAGCGGAGCGCGGCTTCGAGTTTCTGCCGCTCATATTCCCGCTCCAGCAAGGTCTTGCCGGCCACGGCGCCGCTGGCGACGATTTCTTTCAGCCGGTCGATTTCCCTTTGCACCACGTCCAGTTCCTCGATGGTTTGCAGCAGGACGGCCTGGGCCTCGACCACTTCCTCGTGGGTCAATCGCAGATCGAACAGCGGCTGGCCCGCTTCGACCGCCTCGCCTTGCAGCGAATAAATCCGCGACACCACCCCGGTCAGCGGCGCGGCGACCTGCACGTGCGACCTACCGGGCCGCTCGACCACCATCGCCGGCACGGAGATCGTCCGCTCGAAAGGCCCCAACTCCACCTTTGCCAACCGGACGCCGACGTTCTCCTGCGCCGCCGCGGTCAGCCGCACGGTTGCGGCCGGTCGGCGGTAGAATACTGTTGTTAGGACGGTATTCGGGCCTACGGCCTGGGTACAATGTCGCCCCGTCGGTGTTAGCGCATCGGCGGGGTTTTTTGTTGGTTTCCATAATCTTTATTGTACCGACAATCGCAATACAGTCAATAGACAAAATGCCAACTTGACAATTATTTTTTTGTCGGTACAATAGCAGTATGACTAAACCACGGGGACGACCCCCTAAATCGAAGGGGTCGGTCAAAACTCGGTACTTGCAGGTCCGGGTGACTGACCCAGAGAAGGCTGCGTTTGATACAGCAGCAGACCTAGCGGGTCTGGACGTATCCGCATGGGTAAGGGAACGGCTGAGACTGGCCGCCCGGAGTGAACTGGTGGAATACGGCAAGCCCGTATCCTTCATCAAAAAATAGGAAACAGCCCGCAAGACACCTTGGTTTTGCGGGCCGTTTGATTGCGGTAGGGTGGCCGAGTGGCAAGGCAGCCGACTTATAACCGGCAGTCCGGGCAGCCCGTCAAAGCATCAACCCGGCGCGGGTTCGATCCCCGCCCCTGCCGTTTACTCGGTGCATACACTATTGTCGGGGATATGCTCAGGAGACACCCCGACAGGGTATTGTTCTTCGGTATTTTTGACCGACAGCAATTTTAACCACGTGCAACTGGGGTCGGCCTTAGACAAATCAATCGCATCTTCAACCGCATGACGACTACTATAGGTTGTGCGATTCGTCAATGTAGGATTCTCCTTTGCGTTCATGGGCCTGTACCTCCAACAATAATCTTACCGATTGCGTTCAAGCCGGAAAGGCATTGTGTGATGCTTTCCATAACTCCTTTGATAGCTTGCGGAATTGGGGTGAGTCTAAGCCCCAGTTCAGAAGCATCGTCTGGGTAAATGGGAAAACCGTGCTCTGGATACTCTGTCACGAGCTTTCTTGCGATTTCCTCTGCATTCTCTTGATACGACCGCTGCAATAAGCATTTCCCATACACTTCTCCCACCTTTAGCGCTCGGGACATCTGAGTGTACCGAACAACGTCGATGTTTTGAAACATCGGCTTGGTTAGCTTGGTCACGAAGTCTGTAACAAAAGGAATAAGGGTCCTTGCTTTCTTTTTGGTTCGCTTGAGCAGCAACATCATCATCCTGTCAGTCGCATCCATAGCAAATGCCTGAAGACGTTCCAATGCCTGAACTTCATCCAGGCCAGACATTGCCTCTTCCCTATCTGGGTCCCATATTTGGACATCTAAAGGCCCCAATTCAGCGTGGTCATTCATTATGATTTTGTCAGCGCCCAGAGCGAGGATAGTTGCGGCACTCTTTGCATGTCTCGGAATTACGGCCGTAAAACCTCCGCAATGCCGCCTTAGCAACATTGCAAGCTCATATGCAGGTCTGGCTAATCCTCCGTTTGAGTCGATAAGTAATGCAATTGGCTGGCCCTTGGTCAAATGCGTATGGCGAGCCCTAAAGAAGGCACTACTTACCACATCCCCGATCATGTTAAACGAATCCGATTGCCCTGGCTGTTCCTCTGGTCGATCCTGTAACAACAACCACACTGGCATCTGTAAGGCGTTTTCAACGGCCAATATATGTTGGACGAGTTTTGTTCGCAACGCACACTTTTTGACCAAGGTTTTTGCGAGAGTGGTATTCCGGGATAGATACTTGCAAAAGCCAATTGCGGCGTCCGCGCCGCAGCCTTCTTTTTGGCTGGAATTCGCGGCATGGCTGTGGCTCGAAATCTAAGACATGTGGCGCGCACAAAAAAGGCCGCTGTTTTCTCTACGCGGCCTCCTGTTCGATGGTTCCAGTGCATGGCCTCCTTTCCTATGCAGCCCTATAACATAGCATAGCTCACAAAAGGCGTCAATAGGTGGGATCGGCCACCCCACCCGTGGTGTATGGTAGACCACAAAACGCCAGCAACACACTCTTAGCGGGTGTCCAAGAATCACTTGTTACTTCGGGACGGACAAACTCCCCATATTCCCTGGCCGTCCCAAACAAAACTCAAAAGTTATACTTGGACACCAGCTTAGGACACTACCAGGATGCGAAAACGGTTGTATCTTGCCTCTCTTCACGATATACTACTGGTCTGTCCATCTCGACTTTACACGTAGGGTGCCACTGCTGGCTTGTCCAGCAGTGCCGGAAACACGGTTGGACAAGCCAACCGTGGCACCCGTAATTTCAACTTGGACAGACCACTACGGAAACATCCACATTTCCTCCTACCCCCACCACCTGCTTGCGGGAGAAATTCCATGTCGCTCGGCCGCCTCGGGATCGTTTTGATGTTCTGGCTGGTTTTGGCCGCCACGGTTGCTTGGGCCGCCGATCAGTGGGTCGTCTATGAGGGCGGCGACGGACCCGGAAAAGGAAAACACCTCGTCCTGGTCTCTGGCGGCGAGGAGTATCGTTCGGAGCAGATGCTGCCGCAGTTGGGCAAAATCCTCGCCGCCCGACACGGATTCAAGTGTACCGTGCTGTTCGCCGTCGATCCGGCCACCGGCACGATCGACCCGACTTGTCTCTCGAACATCCCCGGGCTGGAGGCGCTTGGTTCGGCCGACTTGATGATCATTTTCACGCGCTTCCGCGATCTGCCGGATCGGCAGATGCGGCACATCGTCGAGTACGTCGAGTCGGGCAAGCCGATCATCGGCATCCGCACGGCCACCCACGCTTTCAACGTCCCCGTCGGCAAGACCTACGGCAGATACAGTTTCAACAGCAAGGATTGGGAGGGCGGTTTCGGCCGGCAAATACTCGGCGAGACCTGGATCAACCATCACGGCTCGCACGGCAAAGAGAGCACCCGCGGCGTGGTTGCCCCCGGGGCCGAAGGGCATCCGATCGTCCGCGGCTGCGAGGACATCTGGGGGCCGACCGACGTTTACACCGTGCGTTTGCCTTTGCCCGGCGACAGCAAGCCGCTTGTGCTGGGGCAGGTTCTTTCAGGCATGAAACCAACCGACAAGCCGGTCGCCGGCCCGAAGAACGACCCGATGATGCCCATTGCCTGGACCAAGACGTATCGGGGCGCCAAGGACCAAATGGGCCGGGTACTGACGACCACGATGGGGTCCGGCCCCGATTTTCTGAGCGAGGGTTTTCGGCGGTTGTTGGTCAACGCCGCCTATTGGTGCGTTGGACTGGAAGACAAGATACCGCTCCGCGCGGAGGTCGGGTTCGTCGGCCGATACGAGCCGTCGCCGTTCGGTTTCTTCGAGAAGAAGAACGCGACCGTCAAACCGTCGGACCACGCGATGTAGAAAAATAACCCACGGGTTGCAACCCGTGGGCTTAGGCGTTGGGGGCGATCGCCTTGCCGTTTACTCTGTCTCCGACCCCGCTTAGAGCGTTTCCAAATATAGAAAGCAATCGTATTTAGCCCCGGGTGAATACACCCGGGGCAAGCGGTTTTCCACGTTCACCCCGGCCCGCCGTGTATTCACGGCGGGCTAAATGAACAAAGTTCAGGACACGCTCTTAGAACCCGAAACCGAACGACAGTCCTCGGCCGCGATAGTAGAAATTGTAGTGCGGCGCGGGGGCGTAGTACCGGTAACACGGCGCCGGCCTGTACCAGTACCGGGGCGGCGGTGCGGGAACGTACAACTGCGGCCGCGTCAAGACCGTCCCCATCAATACCCGCGGCTGGGTCGCCATCGGACCACGATAGCCGTAGTACTGTCCGTAGTACTGTCCGTAGTACTGTCCGTAGTACTGTCCGTAGTAACGTCCGTGCTTCGGGCCGTGATGGTAGCCGCGCGCTTCAGCGGCATTGGCTGCCACGAACAGGATTGCCAGGGCGGTCAGCATCAATGCGACTCGTTTCATGACTTTGCTCCTTATCGAAATGGGGGAGAAACTTCTTTTCTGGAAATCATGGTGTCGCATATACCGTGCCAAAGGCGATGGTGATTCGTCGCAACATGTTGCGGGCAAATAAGATGCGCAGTTTGCAGTCTGTCGTTGGCGGCAGGTGCTTGCGGCGGTGTGTAGTCATTACGATATAACGGCGTGTCGATTTGACTGCGCCGCGGATTGTCGCCTTAGCCGACAGTCGGCTTGTTCTAGTGGTCTTTCAGATTGAAAATGACAGGTTAGCTGGTGCGCCAGTTGTACTGCCGAACCCAGGGGTGGCAGTTCAACTGCCACCCCAACAACCTGTCAATTTCAACCTGAAAGAGCACTAGTGGTCTGTCCATCTCGACTTTACACGTTGGGTGCCACTGCTGGCTCGCCCAGCAGTGCCGGAAACACGGTTGGACAAGCCAACCGTGGCACCCGTAATTTCAACTTGGACAGACCACTAGGCGGGTGTTCGGCTTCCAGGTCAGTTGACCTACCACCGTCGGGCGTCTAACTTGAAATCTATGTCATACCGAATAACGCTCATCATGGCGATCCTGTTGGTTTTTACGGGCAGCATCCTGGCCAATAAGCAGCTCAACGAACCGCTCCGTCTGGAGTACACGCCCCGCTGGGAGTGCCGGCGGATCGTGTCGATGGCCCCCAGCATCACCGAAACACTGTACGCCCTGGGACTTGGGGACCGGGTGGTAGGGGTGACGAGGTATTGCGAGTATCCGCCGGATGTCCAGCGGAAAACCCGCGTCGGCGGATATTTCGACCCGAATCTGGAAGCCATCCTGACGTTGAAACCGGACCTGGTCATCATGCTCGAAGAGCAGGCGGAATCCATGCCGGCGATGGATAAGCTCAAACTGGAAACGCTGGTGGTCAGCCATAAGACCATCGACGGGATCATCGATTCGTTTCGGACGATCGGCCGCCGTTGCGGCAGAGGGCCGGGTGGCCGGTGGATGGCCCGCGAGTTCAAGGACCGGCTCGAGCGAATTTGCGCCAAGACGCAAGGGCTTCCGCGACCGCGGGTGCTGTTCGTGCTCGATCGGACCTTTGGACGCGGCCATTTGACCGACGTTTACGTCGCGGGGGCCGACGACTTCTTCGAGACGATCATCGAATCGGCCGGCGGTCGGAACGCGTGCCGGGTTCGAAGCGTGCGGAATCCGGTCGTCTCGCCGGAAGGACTTCTTTGGCTCGATCCCGACGTGATCGTCGATCTGGCGCGGACGGACGTGCTCGAACGGTACGACCGGCAGACGATCCTAGCCGATTGGAAGGAATTGGCGCAGATGAAGGCCGTCCAAAGCGGTCAACTGTTGATATTCGACAAGGGTTACGCCTGCGTCCCCGGTCCGCGGTTGATCCAACTGGTGGAAGACCTGGCCCGCGCGCTTCATCCCGAGGTGAAGTGGGAGGAGAGTGGAGAGTGGAGAGTGGAGAGTGAAGAGTGATGAGGGAAGAGTGATTATAATGGTATGTTGCACGTTAATTTTCGAGTGGAACGTTTAGCGGGGCCGCTTGCGGCCCATTGCCTACAACTACATAACGCCGCGTAGACGCGGCGGCTAAACGGTTCGCCGAACCCCGATCACCGAATCCCGAAATCCAACCCATGCGTAATCTGAACACCAACGTTGTGCTCGAGGCCCGCAAGTTCTCTTGCCGAATCGCGGGCAAGCCGATCCTGCGCGACATCTCGCTTCAGATCCGCCGCGGCGAATACATCTCGATCGTCGGTCCCAACGGCGCCGGCAAGACCACGCTGCTGCGGGCCTTCGACCGGATGCTGACCGGCGAGATTTCGGGCGAGTTGGACATTTGCGGAATGCCCTGGCAGGACTGGAAGCAATCGGACCTGGCCAAGCTGGCGGCGCTGGTGCCGCAGGCGGACAGCCGCGTGATTCCGTTTACCGTCGAGCAGTTTTTGCTCATGTGCCGCTACCCCTACATGAATCCCTTTGCCTCGCTGCATCCGAACGACCGCAAGGTGGTGCGCGAGGCGATGGTGGGGACCGGCACGAGCGCCTTCGCCAAACGGCGGATGGACACGCTCAGCAGCGGCGAGCGGCAAAAGGTCTACATCGCCGCCGCCTTGGCCCAAGGCGCCCATATATGGTTGTTGGACGAGCCGACCACCTTTCTCGACTACCATCACCAGGCCGACATCCTTTCGCTAATCGCCTTGGCGAACAAGGAGTTCGACGTTACGGTGGTTGCCGTCACCCACGACCTGAACCACGCGGTTTTGGAGAGCGACCGGATAATCGCGTTGCGCGAGGGGGAACTGGTTTTTTACGGCACGCCCGACCTGATAATGAAGCCCGACGTGCTCAAGCGGGTTTACGGCGCTTCGCTGCTGCTGGTCGACCATCCGAAGGCGGGCTTGCCGATGATCGTGCCCCGCATGACACCCGAACAAGACAAGGAGCTGGCCAAGTGGCGAGCCAAGGCCCGAGAGAAGATGAAATAGGCCCCGGTTGGACGATCGGCACGATGCTTGGACTGGCCGTGCTGGCGGTCGCCTGGGCGCCGTTCTGGGGCATGGAGCATATCCCCTTCAGCGCGCTGCGGGGCATCGCGGACGATTCCACGACGTACATTCTTTGGAACTTGCGCATTCCACGGGTGTTGATGGCCTTCATGGCGGGAGTCGCCCTGGCCACCAGCGGCATGGTCTTTCAAGCGATGTTCCGCAACCCGTTGGCCACGCCGTTCACCCTCGGGGTATCGAGCGGGGCATCGCTCGGCGCCGCCGTCTGCTATCAGAGCGGCTGGAGCTTCGCCCTGCTGGGCATCTCCGGCGTCTCGATTAGCGCCTTCATCGGCGCGTTGGTCTCGATCGTACTGGTCTACGTGCTGACCTCCTCCAGCCGGCAAGGCTCCTCCACCGCCACAATGCTGCTGGCCGGCGTGGCCATCAGTTTCTTCTTCTCCAGCCTGATCCTGTTCCTGCAATACATGAGCGATTTCACCCGCTCCTTCCAGATGCTCCGCTGGGTGATGGGCGGACTGCAAAACATCGTCGGCTTCTCCGACGTGCTGAACGTGTTCGCCTTCGTTCTGTCCGGCTGCCTGATCGTCTGGTACTTGCTGCTGGACCTGAATCTGCTCAGCACGGGCGAGGATTTCGCCTTCAGCCGCGGGGTGAACGTCAGCCAGGTGAAAGCGCTGCTGTTTTTCAGCGTCTCTTTGATGGTCGGCGCGGTGGTGGCGATTTGCGGTCCGATCGGGTTCGTGGGCCTGATGGCGCCGCACGTCTGCCGGCTGTTGATCGGCTCCGACCATCGCCGGCTGTATCCCGCCACGCTCCTTTTCGGCGGTGCAATGCTGGTCGTCTGCGATACGATTTCCCGGACGCTGTTGGCGCCGACGGAATTGCCGGTAGGAATTCTTACCGCCCTGTTGGGCGGCCCCTTCTTCCTCTGGTTGCTGCTGGCGCGGCGGCGCGATCTGGGCGCCGTTTGAGCCACACACGGTCGTTATTTAGCCCCGGGTGAATACACCCGGGGCACGGTGCGTGGTACGCAACCACCACTGCCCGCCATGTATTCACGGCCATTCCCCGTCCCCGCCGTGTATTCACGGCGGGCTAAATGGAGC
>JAHIKV010000172.1 GCA_018897395.1 Planctomycetota bacterium
CAAGGCCCGATACTTTCGTCGAATCCGTGCAATGACTTGTGCATCCTGCATGCCCTTTTCATCGCACAATCCGCCTGATGGGGCAATATCAATTTGTTCAAGTTATTTATGAGCGCTCTCTAAGGGCGTACCACCCAAATGACAAAATCGACTGAAACAAGGCCCTAGTGGTCTGTCCAAGTTGAAATTACGGGTGCCACGGTTGGCTTGTCCAACCGTGTTTCCGGCACTGCTGGACAAGCCAGCAGTGGCACCCAACGTGTAAAGTCGAGATGGACAGACCACTAGCAGCACACGCGGCAAACCAGCGCGTTTGCGCATTCTTGGCGTGGACAGGCGGCCAGAAAGCGATCTTGCGGGCGATCGAGGCTTTGGTTAATATTTCGTCACTTGGCGAACGATAGAAGTATTAGCCGTCCGCGACGTGGGGGCCGCCTCCGCCCCCCATCAGACCCCAATCGCCATGGACGGCCGGAGACTCGAAGCATGAAGCGGTTGATAGCGATTTCACTCATTCTTGCCGTGATTGGCCTGTCCGTGGCGTTGGGCAAAGCCGTATTGGAATCCGGCGGAGTATCGGAGCCGTCGAGTAGTTCCTCGATCAGCTCCGCCAAACCAACACGGACGGCCGATGCAACCGACGACTCCGGAGCGGGAATAGCGGCCATTGCCGACGCCGCGCGAGCGAAGAAGTATCTGTTTGTCTTCTTCTGGAAGAACGAAGACGAGCAGACCGCCGCCATGAAAGGGGTGTTCGAGGAGGCTATGAGGAAGCCCACGGATCGGGCGCAATCGGCAATCGTGTGCATTGCCGACCCGACGGAGAGGGGGATCGTCGGCAAGTTTGACTTGCAGCGCGCCCCGATGCCGTTGGTCCTTGCCCTGGCGCCCAACGGCGCCGTGATGGGCGGATTCCCGACAAAGTTCACGGAAGAAGAACTCCTCGATGCGTTTGCCAGTCCTTGCTCGGAGAAGTGCATGAAGGCCCTGCAAGAGAACAAGCTCGTACTGCTGTGTGTGCAGAACGGATCGACGAAATTCAACGAGGAGGCCATGCGCGGGGTGCGGGATTTCAAGGGCGACCCTCGCTTCGGTCACGCAACGGAGGTCGTGATGCTCGACCCGGCCGACACGGCGGAGAAACCCTTCTTGGCGGACCTGAAAATCGAACCGGGGGAGTCGGAGGCAGTGACGGCCTTCATCGTGCCGCCAGGTTCCGTCATCGCGGAGTTCAAGGGCGCGGTCGACAAGGAGGGGTTCATTACCGCCCTGCAGAAGGCAAGCACGTCGTGTGGCCCCGGCGGCTGCGGACCGAACGGATGCGGCCCCAAGAAGTAGACGGGAGGTTTTCCGATGCGAATGCACACGCTCGTGTGGCGCGAAGTCTTCGAACGCAAGAGCCAACTGTTGACCAGTTTTCTGGCGATCCTGCTGGGAATCACGGTCATCGTGTCGATCAAGAACATCACCTTCTACTCGGAGAAGGCCGTGGCCCGCGAGATGGACTCGCTGGGCGCGAACGTGCTGGTGCTGCCGAAGTCGGCCACCGTGCAGGACTACTATGCCGCCGACATGCAAGGCGAAACGATCCCCGAGGAATACGTCACGCGGCTTGTGATGTCCGACTTGCAGGGGCTCGACAACCTGTCGCCCAAACTGTCGTTGCCGGTGGAGGTGCGGGGCAAGACGTTCACGCTGACCGGTATTCTGCCGAAGAGCGAGTTCCAGGCCAAGGCCGCCTGGCAGGGCGCCGGCATCTTCGCCCGGCCGATCGGCTGCGGGGCGATCACCAGCTTGTCTGATGCCGCCGAGCCGGACGACAAGAATACCCTGGTTCGCAAGCGGGTGATCGAGGATCTGGAGGCCGACGAGGCCCTTGTCGGGGCCGACATGGCGGCGGCCCTGGGCGTGAAGGAAAGCGATACGCTGGAACTGCTCGGCAAGCGATTCACCGTGACGGCCGTGTTGCCCCAGACGGGCACGGTCGACGATTCCCGCGTCTTTGCCCATCTGCACACCGTCCAGGAGCTTTCCGGCAAAGGTCCGGTCATCAACGCCATCGAAATCATCGGATGCTGTCAGGAGATTTCCGCGGGATTGGTGGACAAACTCAATCGTCTGCTGCCCGACGCCAGGGTGGTCACCGTCTCGCAAATCGCCCAATCGCAGATCAAAATCAATCGCATGATGTCGAACCTGTCGCTCATGTTTCTGGTGATTATTGTTTTCGTGGGCGGAGCGAGCATTGCCAACTACATGTATGCGAACGTGTTCGAGCGACGGCGGGAGATCGGCACGCTGATGGCGCTGGGGGCCGACTCACGGCTGGTCTTGAAAGTGTTTCTGCTGAAAGCCCTGTTGCTCGGGGGCGCGGGCGGAATCGGCGGTTACGTGCTTGGCTCGATTTTCGCTATGGTGCTAGGCCCGCAGTTGGCCGGCATGAGGGTATGGCCGATGTGGGAGTTGGCGATTGCAGCCGTCGGCATTTCGATCGGCCTCACGCTTGTCGCCAGTTACTTTCCCGCCCGGCGTGCCGCCCGGCTTGATCCTTGCGCCACATTCCAGGAGGTCTGAGGAAAAAGGGGACAGGTCCAATTTGTGCGAAGCACCCTCCGGGCCGTTCCGGCAAATTGGACCTGTCCCCTTTTTCCTCCAGGAGGTCTGATCCATGTTGAAGATGGAAAACGTCAGCAAACTCTATAAGCATCGCGGCCAAACGGTTACGGCTCTCGATAACGCCACGGTCGAAATTCCACGCGGCGATTTTGTCTCGGTCGTAGGCCCCAGCGGTAGCGGCAAGAGTACATTGCTGTTGATGCTGGGTGGAATGCTTTCGCCTTCCCGGGGCCGTGTTTTCCTGGAGGAACAATCGGTCTACGACCTAAACCCGAACGAACGTGCGCGATTGCGACGGGAGAAAGTCGGTTTCGTATTCCAAACATTCAACCTGGTGCCATACCTTTCGGCGCTGGAGAACGTCCAGATTCCCCTGTTTCTCGCCAAGATGGACGACGATGCCCAAGGAGAACGGGCTGTTGCCCTGCTGGAACGAGTCGGCTTGGGTGATCGACTTCACCACAAACCGTGCGAATTGAGCGTCGGGCAGCAGCAGCGAGTGGCCTTGGCCCGGATGTTGGCCAACGATCCGGCCGTGATTCTGGCCGATGAACCAACCGGCAACCTTGATCCCGAAACCAGCCGGCAGATCATCGGCTTCCTGGAGGAGTTCAATGAGGAAGGCAAGACCATCGTGATGGTGACCCATGATCCCCGCGCGGCGGAAAGGGCGAAACGGACCCTGCGGTTGGCCGAGGGCGCGATCCTGTCGGAGCGGCGGGCGGAGGAGAGACTCCATGTCGCTTGATCAGCCCCCGTGCAACACCGCCTCTTCATCGTGCTTGACACCGGCCGATCGGCCCGCTAGAAACGGTGTCGGTGTCGTATTCCAGCCGCTGTCGGAGAGGACGTCCGCGATGAGCTTACGGGATTTCATGTCGATCACGAAGGCCCTGGCCGATGAGAACCGCGTCCGCATGTTGCTCTGCCTGCGGGGACAGGAGTTGTGCCTTTGCCAGATTGTCGAACTGGTCGGTCTGGCGCCGTCGACGGTCTCGAAGCACATGTCGATCCTCCGGCAGGCGCGGCTGGTGGAAGGGCGGAAGGAGGGCCGGTGGCAGTATTATCGCCTCGCCGGTCGCGATGCCTCGCCGGCCGTTCGGCGGGCGATCGATTGGGTGCGAAAGTCGTTGGCCGATGACCCGCAAACGGCTCGCGACGCCGAGCGGTTGGAGCGTATCCTCGAACTCAATCCGCGGGAGTTGTGCGAGAGCCAATGCGGTCACGCGAGATCAAGGACAACCGGCGGATGAGCGAACAAGTCGGCAAGAAGCTCCCCTTTCTCGATCGTTTTCTGACGCTCTGGATCTTTCTGGCGATGGCCGTGGGCGTGGGGCTGGGCTATTTCGTCCCCCAGGTGGAATCGCTGATCGACCGCTTCCAGGTCGGCACCACCAACATTCCCATCGCCCTGGGACTGATCCTGATGATGTATCCGCCGCTGGCGAAAGTGCGGTATGAAGAGTTGGGCGACGTGTTCCGCGACTGGAAGATTTTGGGGTTGTCGCTCGTGCAAAACTGGCTGATCGGGCCGATCCTGATGTTCGTGCTGGCCGTCGCCTTCATGGGGCTTCTGTTTCCGGCTTTTTTGCCGGATGACCCAAAGTTCATGCAGTACATGACGGGGTTGATTCTCATTGGCTTGGCTCGATGCATTGCGATGGTCATCGTGTGGAACGATCTGGCCAAGGGAGACACGGAGTATGCCGCGGGGTTGGTCGCCTTCAACAGCCTTTTCCAGGTGTTTTTCTACAGCGTCTATGCCTGGGTCTTCATCACCTGGTTGCCGCCGATGCTTGGCCTGGAGGGTAAGGTTGTCCAGGTCGGCATGGGCCAGATCGCCCAAAGCGTGTTCATCTACCTGGGCATCCCCTTCTTGGCCGGGTTGATTACCCGCGTGGTGCTGCTGAACCTCAAGGGGCGCACGTGGTACGAGAAATCGTTCATTCCCAAAATCAGCCCGATCACATTGGTGGCCTTGCTGTTCACGATCCTGGTTATGTTCAGCCTCAAGGGCGACCAAATAGTGCGAATCCCGTTCGACGTGTTGATGATCGCCGTGCCGCTGTTGATCTACTTCATCGCCATGTTCCTGGTTAGCTTTTTCATGGGGCGGATGGCCGGGGCGGACTATGCCAAGACGGCTACACTTTCGTTCACCGCCGCCAGCAACAATTTCGAGTTGGCAATCGCCGTGTCCGTGGCGGTGTTCACGATCCATCATGGGGCGGCCTTTGCGGCGGTGATTGGCCCTCTGGTCGAGGTGCCGGTAATGATCGGGCTGGTCAACGTCTCGCTTTACTTCCGGCGACGGTATTTTGGGGAATCGGGCACGTCTGAACAAAGCGCTTGACGAGTTCCGCAAACCGATTCAATAATTACCCTTGACTATTCTTGCATGTTTGGCTAAACTTGCAAATAGACGTGGCCGATGAAGTGAGAAAGAGAACCACCGGCCACCCTCACCCCCGGCCCCTCTCCCAAAGGGAGAGGGGAGATTCCTGATGAACGCCAAAAAACGCGCCAAATACGAGGCCCGGGCCAGGGTCATCAAGGCGATGGCCCACCCTACCCGACTGTTCATCGTCGATCAGTTGGCACACGACGAACAACGTTGCGTCTGCGAGTTGACCGAGATGGTCGGGGCCGATATGTCCACCGTCTCCCGGCATTTGACTATCCTCAGGGAGGCGGGCATTATCGAGGACGAGCGGCGAGGGACGCAAATCCTTTACCGGCTGCGGGTGAAATGCGTGCTGAACTTTTTCGACTGCGTCGAGGCGGTCCTCGAAAGCAATGCCAAGGAACGCATGGAATTATTGAGGTGAGAATCGGATGAAGAAGGAACTGTGGATTTTCGCCGGACTGGCAGCCGTCTTTCTGCCGGCGTATTTTCTGAACTTCGCCAGCCCGAAGATTCAGGGCGCCATCATGGAGGCGTTCTTCATGCTCCAGTGGTATGCTCAGTATCATACCCTGGCGTGTGTGGTTCCGGCGATGTTCATTGCCGGGGCAATCGCCGTGTTTTTCTCGAAGGAGGCGGTGCTACGGCACTTGGGACCGAAGGCCAACAAGATCGAGGCCTACGGCGTGGCGTCCACTTCCGGCACGGTGTTGGCCGTCTGCTCGTGCAGCGTGCTGCCGATGTTTGCCGGGATATACCGGGTGGGGGCGGGGCTTGGTCCGGCATCGGCGTTTCTCTACTCCGGCCCGGCCATCAACGTCATGGCCATCTTTCTCACCGCGCGGGTGCTGGGCTTCGATCTAGGTATTGCACGGATCATCGGCTCGATCGTTTTCGCGGTCATCATCGGATTGCTTATGGCGGTCATTTTCCGCAAGGAGGACGAGGCGCGGACGGCTGTGGTGATGGCCTTGCCCGAGCCGCCCCCGGCCAAGCGCAGCCTGTGGCAAACGGCGCTCTTCTTCGTCTGCATGATCGCCTTCCTGGTATTCAGCGATTGGGCCAATCCGAGCCAGACGATCCTGGAGACGAAAGACGGCCGGCGGATGCACGTCGCCGTGTTGCAGAAGACCGGCGAGATGTACCGCGTGCAACTGGAAGAGCCGCTAGGTGAGTTGAACAAGGGGGCGAAGCTCACGCTCAGCACCGCGGACATCGTTCCGGATTCGGAGCGGGACTGGACGCCCGAGAACTACCGGTGGGCGGCGTGGGTATTCCACCACCGCTGGTATTTTTCCGGGGCCTGCTTTCTGGCGGTACTGGCGATGGTCGGGATGTGGTTCGACCGGCAGGAACTCGCCGAGTGGATGGGCCAGACCTGGGGCTTCTCCAAGTCGATTATTCCGCTGTTGTTCGGCGGCGTGCTGGTCACTGGATTCGTCGGCGCGCTGATTCCCGAGGAAATCGTCGCCGGTTGGGTCGGCGGCGACAGCCTCCGCGCCAACCTCGTGGCCTCGATGATCGGCGGCATGTGGTATTTCGCCACGCTCACCGAGATTCCAATTTTGCAGGCCCTGTTGGGGTTGGGGATGGGTCGCGGGCCCGCCCTGGCGCTGCTCCTGGCTGGGCCGGCGCTGTCGCTGCCCAGCATCGCGGTTATTTACAGCGTGATCGGGTTCAAGAAAACCGCCGTGTTCGTGGCGTTGACAGTGTTGATGAGCACTTTTGTCGGCATGGCGTTCGGCGCGTGGATGGGGTAGGAAAGGGATTAGGGATTAGGGATTGGGGATTAGAGTAACACGTTTAGCCGCCGCGTCCACGCGGCGAGAATTCGTTGCGAAGCCGCAAGCGGCTTTTTCACTAACCACTAACCACTAGCCACTAGCCATGAAACTAATTCAAATTTTAGGTCCCGGTTGCTCCAAATGCGCCAAACTGAAGGAAAACGTCGAGGCAGCGGTCCAGCAGGCGGGCGTCGAGGCGACCGTGGATAAAGTGACGGACATAAATCAGATGATGAGCTTTGGCGTAATGATGACGCCGGCCTTAGTGATCGACGGAGAGGTAAAATCGTCGGGTAAGGTGCTCTCGCCGGAGGACATCAAGAAGTTGCTGGAATAAAGGAACATCGGCATGGAACTGAAGAACGCGGCGGCCGTCTGTCTGATTTCGTTGTTTTCGGCGACACTCGTTGTCTTGATCGCCCGCTCGCTCGACTGCCAAACTGCCTCTCGACTGGAACCGCAACTGGCAAGCATCGTCGAAGAACTCCGGGCGCTGCGAGGTCAAGGTGGAATTGCGGCTGCGCCAAGTGCTTCGACCACGGCCGAGACGGTCAACGATGGCTTGGTTGTTTACTATTTTCATGGCAATATACGATGTCCGACCTGCCGCTCCATTCAGTCGCAGGCCCAAGAGACGGTTCAGACCTGTTTTTCTTCACAATTGGGCGATGGGGAAGTGATCTGGAAAATCGTGAACTACGAACAACCCGCGGCCAAGCCGTTGGCGACAAAGTTCGAGATTCAGATGCCTGTCGTCGTGTTGGCGAAAATGAAGGACGGCCAAGTCCAGGATTGGAAGCGATTGGACAAGGTTTGGGCGCTAGTGGGCGATAAGCCCGCTTTCACGAAGTACGTGCGAGGGGAGATCGAAAGGATGCTCGCGCCCGAAAAGCAGCCGATGCCCGCAACGGTCCAGGCGCCGGGGCCAACGATTCCAGTTCCGAGCACTGAAGGTGTCTCCTCGAAGGACACGCCCGCGATTCCGATTCCACGGTAGAAACCTTGTTTTCCAGCCATATCGGGAGGAGACCGGAATTATGAAACGTGTTGTCACTGCTGTTGTTGCCCTCGGCGTTGCGGCCCTTTTCGCTTCGATGTTTCCACAAGTCGTCCTGGCGGCCGACGCCGCCGCCGATCGCGTCGTGGCGATGTACTTCCATCGCACGAAGCGCTGTCCGACGTGCCTGAAGATGGGCAGCTACAGCGAGGAAGCCGTCAAGAACGGGTTCGCTCGACAGATCAACGACGGCAAGGTCGCGTTCCATTACATTGACTTCCAGGACGAAAAGAACGCCGCACTGACCAAGGGTTACAAAGTCGGCGGTCCCGCGCTGATCGTTACCCACATCGTCGGCGGTAAAGTCGTGGAATACAAGAATCTGACGGAGATTTGGGCGAAGGTCCGCGATAAGGCGGCGTTCACCGAATACGTGCGGAGCAACGTTCAAGAATATCTGAAATGACGGCCTACCTGCTCTATGCCGGCGCGGCGTTGTACTTGGGCGTGTTGACGTCGATCAGTCCCTGTCCGCTGGCGACGAACATCGCGGCGATCTCCTACGTCGGCCGAAACGTGGGCGATTCGCGTTGGGTGATCGCCGCCGGGTTTTTGTACACGCTAGGGCGATGCCTGCTTTACATGGGGCTGGCGGTGCTGCTGGCAACCACGGCGATGTCGGTTCCCGCCGTGTCTCTGTTTCTCCAGAAATACATGCACCTGGTTCTCGCGCCCATCTTCTTGCTCCTGGGGATGTTCCTCGTGGGACTGATTAGCGTCAGCAGCGGCGGGGCGATGATGACCGAAGGGATGCGGAAAAGGATCGACGCAATGGGAATCTGGGGTGCGCTGCCGTTGGGCGTGCTTTTCGCCGTCGCCTTCTGCCCCACGTCGGCCGCGTGGTTTTTCGGTTTGGTCGCTCTCATTTTGGGTTCCGAGGCCGGCGCGATTACCGCCGTCCTGGCCAAGATCGGCATCAGTCTCCCAGAGGCATCCTTGCCTGGAGGCACGGTGGTTTTGCCGTTCATTTATGGTGTTGGTACTGCGGTGCCGGTTTTGCTGGTTGCGTTTCTGTTGGCTTACAGCGCCCAGTCGGTTGGCAAGACGTACAACGTGCTCTCGAAGATCGAGTGGTGGGCGCGGCAGATCACCGGCTGGGTCTTCGTGCTGGCGGGCATCTACTTCGCGCTCAGATACGTTTTCCAGGTGCTATGATGCGAGCAGTCGTTCCGGCCGCGTTCCTGTTGGCTTGCATGGTCGCAGTGGCCCAAGCCCAGGAGTGGGCGCGGAAAATGTTCGAGGTTACAAGCCACGACTTCGGCACGATTGCGCGCGGCTCTAAAGCGGAATACGAGTTCGTCTTCACCAACAAGTACCTTGCCGAGGTGCATGTTGCCGCTGCTCGATCGAGTTGTGGGTGTACGAGTGTGTCCATCAAGCAGCCATCGCTGAAAACCTATGAGCGGGGCTTCATTGTCGCTCGCATCAATAGTGATTCGTTTTTGGGTCAGCAGGAAGCAACAATCACGGTCAGGTTCGACCACCCCCAACCCGCTGAAGTCCAGTTGCAGGTAAGGGTCTTTGTCCGCAGCGACTTGGTGCTGGAACCCGCGTGTATTTCACTGGGCGACATCGACCACCGGTCGCCGGCCGAGAGACAACTATCGGTCACTCACTATGGGCGTGACGACTGGAAGATCATTGACGTAAAGAGTGGAAATCCGCGTCTGACGGCGGAAGCGATAGAAACCTTGCGAAGCGCGAATAGTGTCGTCTATACACTCTGCGTTCGACTGTCCAAGGACGCCCCGCCAGGTCACGTCCGGGAACACCTCTTGCTCATCACCAACGATGCAGGCCCGAGTCAGATTCCCGTTTTGGTCCAGGGGCGGGTAATGACGGCCGTCGCAGTCAGCCCAGCCACGCTGTTTCTGGGGGTGGTACCGCCGGGCGGGACTGTGACAAAGCAGATTGTCGTTCGCGCCAAAACACCCTTCCGCATCCTCGCGGTGAAGCCCGAGTGCGCTTGCCTGAAAATCGAGGTGCCCCGGGAAGACGGGCCAAAGAAGATTCATCTGATTCCGGTGACGTTTGTGGCAGCAGATCAGCCCGGCAAGGTGAGCAAAACGATTCGGATTGAAACGGACCTCGACCAGGCCGTCGCGGAACTGACAGCTTACGCTGCCGTCTCGAAGCTCCAGGAGCCCTGATGCAGGGGAGAAGAAGAGAAGAAGAATAAGAAACTGGGAGTCTCAGCTTGGGTTGAGCGGCTAGTCGGTGGGCAAGGCATTCAACCGGCTGGCACAGATCGAGTGGTGGGCGCGGCGGATCACCGGCTGGGTCTTCGTGTTGTCGGGCGGATATTTCTCGCTGAAATACGTGTTCGAGACATTGTAGTAGTCCAACACGCCTTGGGCGACGAATTGTAGGACGGATTTCCTAATCCGTCCGGCTTGATGGCTGGATTTCCTTAACCGACCCCGCTGGATGGACGGATTAGGAAATCCGTCCTACGCCCAACGTTCTTCCGGCCGGTGGATTATTTCGCTCAGGATGATCGCCTGGCGAACCGAATCGGTGTTCGACAGCATGGCGGCCCAGCCGGCGGCGAAGGTGGGCGGAATCTCGACGGCGGCTGTCCCGGAGATATTCGACGGTTCGACGGCCGCCGTCTCAAATTGGCCCAGCTTGTGGCCGAACACCCGATGCAGATGTTGCTTAAGCTTCTCGTCGGCCTGGATGAACTCGCCGCCAAGCCGGCTGGCGCGGCGGGAAAACTCCTGGGAGTCGAAATAGTTTCCGACGTGTTCGACGACCCGTTCGCCGCCGGGCTCTTCGGCGACTACTTCGGCTTCGACGGGCCGTTCGACCGGCGCCGGCTCGTTGCGGATCGGCGGCTTTTCCTCACCGCCCTGCCGTCCCAGGACACGGCGTATGAAGACATCGATCTCGTCGGCCACGTCGACGGGGACGGGCCGCTGAGGCCGCGGGCCGCCCGCCGGCGGCTGCGCCTGCCGTAGCTTTGCCAGCAGTTGGCCGACCACCGGTACGACGATGAACAGCAGGACCACCAGCAAACCGATCAGATCATTCCAGCCGGCGGCAAATATGGGGGGGAAAACATTCATGCCGTAATGCTCGGAGCGTCGAAAAACTCTGGTTCCCACGCGGAGCATGGGAACCAGAGTGATACTATTATTCCGTGTGGCTCGTTTTGCTGCCGGCGGCGACCGGACCGGTCTTGGCGATCGAGGAGCGCATGTCGGTGTCGGCCTGGATGTTGCGAAGTTTGTAGTAGTCCATCAGGCCGAGCTTGCTCGAGCGGAAGGCCTGCGAGATGGCCTTGGGCACTTCGGCCTCGGCCTCCAGCACCTTTGCCCGGTTTTGCTCGATCTGAGCGATCATTTCCTGCTCCTCGGCCACGGCCATGGCGCGTCGTCCCTCGGCCTTGGCCCGGGCGACGCGCATGTCGGCTTCGGCCTGATCGGCCTGCAAGCGTGCGCCGATGTTGTCGCCCACGTCCACGTCGGCGATGTCGATCGAGACGATCTCGAAGGCGGTTTGCGAGTCGAGCCGGCGGGAGAGCACCATTTTCGAGATGCGGTCGGGATTTTCCAACACCTCGAGGTGCGACTGCGCCGAGCCGATGGCGCTGACGATGCCCTCGCCCACCCGGGCGATGATCGTCTCCTCGGTCGCTCCGCCGATCAACTGCCGCAGGTTGGCGCGGACGGTGACCCGCGCCCGCACCTTCAGTTGGATGCCGTTCTGAGCGATGCCGTCGAGCGAGTCCCTGCCGGTGCCTTTGTCCGGACAGTCGATCACCTTCGGATAGACGCTGGTCTGGACGGCTTCGAGCACGTTTCGGCCGGCCAGGTCGATGGCGGTGGCCAACTTGAAGTCCAGCTCGACGAGCTTGGCCTTGGCGGCGGCCACCAGCGAGCGGATCACCAGCGGGACGTTTCCGCCGGCCAGATAGTGGGCCTCGAGCGCCTTGGAGGTAACCCCTTGTTCGTCACCGATACCCGCTTGGACCGCCGTGATCTTGCTGCGTACGATCACCGCCGGATTGACTTTTCGGAAGGTCATACCCAACAGGTCTAAGATTCCGATGCCGGCCCCGGTGGTGACCGATTGGATCCAGAGCCTGAAATATCGGGCAAAGATCGCCAGCAGGATCAGCGTGAAGAACAGGCCGATCACGATGCCGATGATAACGCCGATCTGGACCGTTTGTTTGTCGAACATTTGCGCTAGTAGCGACATGGTTGGCTCCGTTGGTTTTTTTTGCCGCACCCATTTAGCCCGCCGTGAATACACGGCGGGGGACGTAATATGCGCAACGGGGTTGGTTCCCCGCGACGAATCCCCCCGGTGTATTCACCGGGGGCTAAATAAGCGGTTATTCCCCCGGTGTATTCACCGGGGTCTAAATACTCACAAGTATGCACTCTAAGATGCCGTTGCGGCCGGCTGCTGTCAAGCCGGGGGTAGGTCGAACGGGTCTTCGTAAGTCTGCTGTAAGGGATCAACGGGGGGGTCGATTGACGGCTCCTCGTCCACCGGACGGACCACGACGAGGTTGCCCTGCACCTGCACGACCCGGATTGTCTGGCCTACCTCGATGGGCATGCTTTCGCTGACCGCGTCTACCGTGTCGCCGTCGATGACGACGACCCCGCTCAGCAGCATTTTGCTCTTTGCCCGGCCCGTACGGCCGATAAGGCCCTTTAGCCGCTCCTTTTCGGGATCGTTGGGCAGAACGTCCTCGCTGCTGGGGGCCATCAACAGCACCCGTTTCCCCATCCTGGTTTTCGGCCAGTGCTTGAATCCCAGCACAATCACGGTCGGCAGGCCGACCACCGCCCCTAGCAGGATGAGGATTCCCGCCAGTGGCCCCTGATAAAAGCCCATCACCACGGCCGCCAACAGCGCCGAGGCCGAGAGGAACCCCAAAATGCCCGCCGAAGGGAAAAAAACCTCCAAAAGGGCCAAACCGGTCCCTAGCACCAAAAGCAATAAGGCCCAAATCCAGTAGTCCATGTGAAGTAGTGGTTAGTGGTTAGTGGATAGTGGATAGTGGTTAGACGAGGATGACAGACCACCATGCACCAACATGTGGGGGGTGGACATCATCCATACCATAACCAATGTTATAGTAGCCATTTGCAACTATTTGTGCAAGATTCCAGCACTGGCGGAAACTAATCTCATGGCTAAGAAAATGCCAAATCCCCGCCGACGAGCCGAGGCCCCAGCGGACGCTGCCGCGATTGACTGGTCGGGCGAGTTGGCCCGGCACGAGCGATGGCTGCGGACCGTGATTTGCGCCCGGCTGGGCGAGCCTCAGGCCATCGACGAGGTTATGCAGGAGGTGTCGCTGGCGGCGGTTCGGCAACGGGCGCCTATTAACGATCCCGAAAAGGTGGCCCCCTGGTTGTACCAGTTGGCGGTTAGGCAGTCGTTGTTGTACCGCCGCAAACAAGGGCGGAGGAGAAAACTGATCGACCGCTACGCCGAACGTTTCCGGCCTGGCGAGGCCGACAACCGCCAGACCGACCCGCTCGGTTGGCTCTTGAACGAGGAGCGCCACGCGAACGTGCGCGAGGCGATGTCGCGCCTCGCGCGCCGCGACGCCGAAATACTGATGTTGAAATACAACGAAGACTGGAGCTATCGCGATTTGGCCGAACATCTGGGCATCAGCCATAGCGCCGTCGAGGCGCGGCTGCACCGGGCGCGACGGCGGTTGCGGGCGGAGTTGGCCGCGCTGGACGTTGCGCCGGCCGAAGTTGGAACTAATTCATAAATAAACCGTGGATTGCCATGAACGCGAACATCGACAACACGCCGGCGGACGACACGCGTTTCGACCGGCTGGTGGACGGCCAGTTGAGCGAACAACAGCGGCACGACTTGTTGGCCGGGCTGGACGACGAGCCGAGCGGATGGCGACGCTGCGCCCTGGCCTTCCTCGAATCGCAATGTTGGAAGCAAGCGCTCGGCGCGATTGCCCGAGAGAGCCTTCCCCCCGCCGAGCCGGCCGCCGCGACGCGCCCGCCGCGTTCGGTCTGGCCCGGCCGATTGGGCACCGTGTCGGCGATGGCGGCCAGCTTCATGCTGGCGATGTGGCTTGGCTGGTGGGTGCAGCAGAGGCACGTCGGGCAACACGGCATCCCCACCGGCATCGGGGAGATCGGCGAGATTGCCGGCAACGCGGTCGCCAAGCCGTGGCGGATGGTTGCCGTCTCGACGCCCGGCCAGGGAGGAGAGCCGGGCCCTTCGTTCAACTTGTCGGCGGTGGAGCGAGACAACATCGACGAACAATGGCTGCGCAGCGTGCCGCCGGCAATCCCCGAGGAAGTCTTGCAGGCCCTCAGCCGCACCGGACACGAAATCCAGCAGCGGCGGGAACTGGTTTCGACGCCGTTGGAGGACGGGCGGCGGCTGGTCGTGCCCGTCGATCAGGTCGAGGTGCATTACGTCGGAAACGGAGCTTATTGATCGAACTGTTTGTTTCCCCCTTTTTTTCGTAAAGGAGCGTGTCATGTTGAGGAGTATTTTGATGGGCGGTGCGGCATTGGTTATGCTCGGCGCCGCCGCGGCGATGGCCCAGCCGCCTGAAGGTCTGCCCGGCGATCCGCAGGGCGGCCAGGTCGACGTGAAAGTGGAACGCCTGATCAAAGTGGAACGCCTGATCAAAAAAGTGAAAGGCCCGATCGGCGTCCAGGCACAAGCCCAGGCACAGATCGAGCTACAAGTGGAAGTGGAAGGCCCGATCAAAGTGGAAGGCGGCCCGATCAAAAAAGTGGAAGGCCCGAAGGGCGTCCAGGCACAGGCCCAGGTGCAGGTGCAGGTGGTGGCCCAGCCCGTCGCACCGGACGAGTACTGGCTGGGGATCGAATGTTTCCCCGTGATGCCGGCGTTGCGGGCCCAATTGAACCTGCCTGAGAAGCAGGGTTTGCTGGTCGTGGCCGTGGTGCCGGAGAGTCCCGCGGCGAAGGCGGGGCTTGCACAACACGACGTCTTGCTGCGTGCCGGCGACAAGCCGCTCGGCGAGCCGCGCGATTTAGTCCGTGAACTCGAGGTCGTCAAGGGCGTCAAGCTGCAAATTGAGTTGATCCGCGGCGGCAAACGTGTGACCATCGAGGCCACGCCGGCCAAGCGGCCGGAAGAGGCCCGCCGCAAGCCCGTCCCGCCGCCGGAGCCTGCCGATTGGAAGAAGGTACAGATGTGGCTGGAGGGGATGCGGCCGGGCAAAGAAGGCCAAAAACGCCCCTCGATGCAGCTTCGCATCTTCCAACCGGGCGCCCTCGTGAAAGACGTGCTGATCCCCTCGAGACCGCTGCCGGCGAACATGAGCGTGGTCATTAGCAAGGAAGGCGACCAGCCGGCGAAGATCGTCGTTAAGCGCGGCGACGAGAAGTGGGAGTTGACCGAGAAGGAACTCGGCAAGCTGCCGGCCGACGTTCGGCCCTTCGTCGAGCAAATGCTCGGCCGTAGCATGCTGGGGATTTTAGGCGGGCCGAAGGCGATCGACGTTGGGGCGGACGTTATGGTGGTCCCGGTCGCGCCGCCGGGCAAGATGCAGGTTAAACCGCTGCCTCATCGGTTGGACCAGCGGCTGGAACGGCGACTGGACGAAATGAACCGCCGCATGGACCGACTCTTCAAGATGATGGAGGAGATGCGGGCGGGACGCCACGATCGGCAGCCGCCGGAGAGCGACGATTGACAACAACACGGTTGGGCCGGCAGTTGAACACGGCTGGGCCGGCAGTTGAACACGGTTGGGGTGGCAGTTGAACTGCCACCCCAACGAAGATTGACAACGATGAGGAACCAACCTCCGCGGTTCCCGCCGCGGATCATAAGAGAGACGGCGCTGAAGGCACGGCGCCGTCTCTCCGCGTTTTACAGGGGACTGGTCCATTTTTCGGCCGGTGCTTTTCCCGCCAAACACGTTTTCCCGCCGAAAAATAGACCAATTCCCAGCCGGCTCGGCGAGCGTCAACTCAACTTCTCGGCTTTGTGTTCGTCGTGGCGGTAATGCCACTTCCAGAAGACCGCCGCATGGAAGTTTCTCCACCGGGAGTATGAGAAGCGAAGAATATTCCGAGAGAATCGAAAGCCGCTCACTGCGAAACCGCAAGCGGCAGGCAGGCCATCGGCCCGCTCCTGAATCCCCTCTACACTACCCACTACCCACTACCCACTACCCACTACCCACTACCCACTACCCACTATCCACTACCCACTATCCACTATCCACTCTACAGCAAACTCTCCAGCAACAATCGCATCTTGCGCATCTCGGTTAGCTGGTCCACCTCGGGCGTCTGCCGGAGGTCGACGCACAGCGCCCGGTTGTAGCGGACCTTGTTCAACTGGTTGACCAACCGGCCGTATTCCACGTCTCCTTGGCCGATGCGGACTTGAAGCTGGTCCTTGCTGGTGTCGCGGAGCCGCACGTGATAGACGTGCTTCAACAACTGTTCGTAGTTCGCTCCGCCGTGCGGGCCGAAGATGTAATGGCTCGGATCGAGCGTGATGCCAAGCCCCTTGACGTTGTTGCATATAACCACGGCGGTGTTCGGGTCTTCGGTCATCCGTCCGACCTCGGTCAGCAGGCCGACGCGGACCCCTTCCGGCGCAGCCAGCGAGACCATCTTCCGCAAGCGCTCGATCTCGGCGTTGAATGGGGTACCCAACTCGGCCGACCGGACCGTTACCGTCACCACCTTAATGGTCTTCGCCAACCGGCAGCAGGCGGCGAACTGGCGGCAGTATTCGGGTTCGGGGGCCTCGATGTCGACGCTCAGCGCCGCGGGCGTTAGACGGTGGGTCTGACGACAAAGCGCCACGACATGCTCGGGATCGGCCAACACGGCCGAAGGTTGAATGTGCCCGCCGTCATGGTGAATCATGATCTCCACGGCGGTGTATTCCAATTCCACCAATTGCCGCATGGCGGCTTCCAGCGGCAGGTGGGCAAAACATCGGCAAGTGGCGGCAACAAACACGCATGGACTCCTTGGAACACAATTGTGATTCAAAACGCGGAATGTAGGGGGAGATCCCGTTCGTTTAGCCCCGGCGTCCACGCCGGGAACATAATACCCATTTCCCGCTGCGTTACGATCCCGGCGTGGACGCCGGGGCTAAACGAAACTTTTCTCCCGAAATCTCGCAGGCCACTAGCTTACCTCCCATCCCCCTTCCTTTGCAACACCGCGCGGATTGCGTCGCGGAAAAACGGGGTTACAATGGTCGCGTACCACATTGTTCAAAAGGAGACGGCCATGGACCAGCCCCCCCAACCGGAAGGATTCTCGCAGCCGCCGCTACGGCCCGAGATTGTCCCCGAACCGATTCACGCCCCGCCACGACGAAAATCGGGCTTCTTCGTTCGGCTGTTCTGGGCCGTCATACTCCTCGGACTGCTCGGCTCGGCCGCATTGAACCTACTGCTGTTTGCCGTGGTTGGATTTACCGGGTTTGGTTCTCTTCAAGATGGGAAGCAGGTGCAGGAAAAATACCATTCCCTAAACCGCCACGGCCGCGACAAAGTGGCCATCCTCTCGATCGAGGGAGCGATCATGAGCGGAGAGGGGTTTTTCAGGGAGCAAATCGAACATGCAAAACGGGACGCCGAAAAAGGAAACCTGAAAGCGATCGTCGTGCGGGTCAATTCACCCGGCGGAACCATCACCGGCAGCGATTACATGCTCCACCACCTGCGGGAACTGGCCGAAACGGCGGACATTCCGATGGTCGTAAGCATGGGCGGCATGGCGGCCAGCGGGGGATACTACGTCTCGATGTGCGTCGGCGATACGCCCAGCTCCATTTTCGCCGAGCCGACTACTTGGACCGGCTCGATCGGAGTGCTGATTCCCAATTTCAATTTCGCCGAGTTGATGGAGCGTTGGGGTATCCGCGACAACACCATTTCCAGCGGACCTCTGAAAACGATGGGCAGCTTCGCACGGAAAATGACGCCCGAGGAAAAGTTGGTCTTCCAAGCCCTGGTCGATGACGGATTCAACCAATTCAAGGACGTCATCAAACAGGGGCGTCCCAAGTTCCGCGACAATCCGGCGGCGTTGAGCAAGATTGCCACCGGACAAATTTTCACCGCCAACCAGGCCCTGGTGAACGGATTGGTCGACAAGATCGGGTTCGTCGAGGACGCCATCGATCGGGCAATCAGTTTGGCCGGTCTGTACAAGGAAAACGTCAAGGTGGTGGAGTACAAAGCCCAGCCTAATCTGTCCGACATACTCTTCGGTCAGACCCGTGCCCAACCTTCGTTCGACCTGGCCGCGATACTGGAAGCCACCACCCCCCGGGCTTATTACCTCTGCACTTGGCTCCCCGCGTTTGCCCGCAGCGCCAATTGACGGGGGCAACCATAAAGCCGCTTTGCGGCAGTCGCGCCGACGAAATCGGTATAAGATTGATATTGAAATATCCGTATTTAGCCCCGGGTGAATACACCCGGGGCAAGCGGTTTTTCGCGGTCAACCCGCCCCGCCGTGTATTCACGGCGGGCTAAATGAATGATTTCAAAACACGTTCTAAGACTCTAAAGTTCCCCCCCGCCGGTTGACGATAACGCTTGCGACGAATGTATCGGCCGCAAGGATTCTACGCACAAGGTAAACCTGGCGGCATGGGCAAAATGGAAGCTTTAGGGACGGAGGTGGCCCATGATGGGCTTGTTCAACCGGCGGCGCGGCCCGCGGATGTTGGTGCTCGGCCTTGGACTACTGGCGGGCATTGGACTTACCGGCTGTCAGGTGGAGACCGGTGGCCAGACGTTGCCTAGCCCGTACTACATGTCTGACGACGTGCAGTACTTCCCGCCAGGGCCGGAGTTTAAGCTCGCCAAAGAAGCGGCCGCCATGAAGGCGTACAATCAAGACCAGGCGCAGCAGGCGTTCAGACGCTGACCGCGCCGAAAAAGTCACGCCGAACGCGGTTGGCCGACCGATCGCGTTGTGGGGGGGACGGTGCCTTGCGTTGCCGGCGTCCAAGGCGTGGAGTGCCGCCGCCGCGGTACACCTTGGACGTCAGCAGCACAAGGATTTTTCTTGTTTAGCGGCCGACGGTACGTCGGTCTGTGTTGGAATTTCTTGTTTAGCGGCCGACGGTACGTTGGTTCGTGTTGGAATTTCCGCCAAGGGCCGCCGTGCCGGCGGCCGCTAAATCGTTATCCATGTCCGACATCGCTCTTTCTCCCGCCGCCCAGCATTGGATCAACGTCGTGCTGATCTGGATCGGATTCGGCACGTTGGCGGGTCTGCTGGCCACCGTGTTGTTTCCGCTTCGCCGTCCCGCCGGCCCGTTTTGGGCCGTGGTGCTGGGAATCTGCGGGAGCACCATCGGCCTGTTCGGCCTCGGTTGGCTGTTCCCCGACCGCGGGTTGAACCCCATCAGTCCGCTGGGTTTCCTGGCCGCCGCCATCGGCGCGTTCGTTCTGCTGATGATCTTCCGCCTTTGCCTGGCGGTGTTCGGAAAGCCGAAAAACGACGCGGACTGATAAAAACTACCCCCCGCCCCCCGCGATCGGACCCATTACCACCTTGCAGTCCGCAGTTCTGTACAGTAAAATGTCATATCGTGTTGTGCTGGCCTGCGAAGGAGGTTCCAATATGATTACCGTGACTTTTACGGAATTGCGAAATCACGCAAAAAAATACTTCGATGCCGTGGACGAAGGGGAGACGATCGAAGTGTGCCGGCACGGGAAACCCGTGGCCGTGCTGACGCCAATTCGTGAACGTTCCATGGAGCGATGGAAACGCGCCAACCCATTGCGGATTGAGGGTGTCGAATTAAGCAAGGCAATTCTGGAAGAGCGGCGTCTTTCTCGATGATGCGTATTGCCTTCGACACCTCTGCGCTGATCAAGCGGTATATCGAGGAACCCGGCACGGCGCGAGTTCTGGAGTTCTGTGCGCAAGCCTCCGAAGTCGTCGTCAGCGTGTTATGCGTTCCCGAGATGATTTCCGCGCTGAACCGACGGCGCCGCGAAGCAGGGCTATCCTTTGAGGAATATGCCGCTGTAAAGAGGGAATTGGCCGGCGACATGGAGGAAGTGACCGTCGTGCCGTTGACGCCAGCGGTGATTTCCCTCGCTATTACAGTATTGGAAAATATGGATTTACGTACACTGGACGCCATGCACGTTGTCGCTGCGCTTTATTCGGGGTGCGATTTGTTTGTCTCTGCCGACGTGCGGCAGTGTAAGACCGCGGCCGAGCTGGGATTGAAAATCGAACGAGTTGGGTAGCCGGTATGTCCGACGAACCGCAAGACCTCATCGCGCTGTTGCAACAAAACGTCTCGCGAGTAGTCCTCGGCAAGGAGGACGTCGTGCGGCTGACCATCGTGGCGCTGCTGGCCGGCGAACACGTATTGTTGGAAGACGTGCCGGGGGTGGGCAAAACGCTGGTCGGAAAGGCCATTGCACGCAGCCTCGCCGGCACTTTCCACCGCATCCAGTTCACCCCCGACCTGTTGCCGGCCGACATCACCGGCAGCAGCATTTACAACGGCCGGAAGCACGAGTTCACCTTCAGTCCCGGGCCGATCTTCGCCAACGTCGTGTTGGCCGACGAAATCAACCGGGCGACGCCCCGCACGCAAAGCGCACTGCTGGAGTCGATGAGCGAGCGGCAGGTCTCGGCCGACGGCGAGACCCATCCGCTGCCGCTGCCGTTCATGGTGATCGCCACGCAAAACCCCGTCGAGTTCGAGGGAACGTATCCCTTGCCCGAGAGCCAACTCGACCGCTTCCTGCTCCGCATTCCGCTGGGCTATCCCGAACGCGAGGTGGAGATGCGGGTCCTGACGACGCACCGCGACGGAGAGCCGGTCGACTCGCTGGCCCCAGCGCTCGACTGCCGGCAAGTCGCCGCGCTACAAGCCGTCGTCCGAAAGGTCGAAGTCGAGGATTCAATAAACGAGTATCTGTTGGACATCGTCCAAGCCACGCGGGCCTGCGATGAGTTGCACGTCGGCGTCAGCACGCGGGGAACTTTGGCCCTGTATCGAGCGGCGCAGGCGGCCGCGCTGGTCGCCGGCCGGACGTTCGTCGTGCCCGACGACGTTAAGCGGCTGGCGATACCCGTGATGGCCCATCGGGTGATACCCAAGGGCTATCTACACGGCGGTCAGCGCGAGGCGGTCGAATCGTTGATCGAGCGGCTGGTGGAAGAAACGCCCGTGCCGGGGTAACATAAAGCCGCGCTGCGTCGGTCGCGCCACGTAGTGCAACCCACGATAGTCCCAAAATCGCGACCAACGGTCGCGGCTTTATCTCGAGATATGATGTTCCGCCGTCAAACCACCGTCTGCCGCGAGGGTTGGTATTACCTGGTGATCGTGGCGCTGGTTCTTGGCGGCGCGATGCTCAAAGAGGTCAACCTGCTCTTGATCCTGGCCGGGATGCTGCTCGGACCCGTGCTGCTGAATTGGCGGGCCGTCGGCCTCGCGCTGCGGGGGCTGAAGATCGAACGCCGGTTGCCGCTCCGCGTCGGCGCGGGCGATCCGCTGGCGGTCGGACTAAATCTGACCAACACTCGGCGGCGGCTGGGAAGTTGGGCGATCGTGGCCGAAGAGCAAATCCAACGCGAGGCGGACACCCGGCGCGGCCGACGTCCGACGACCTTGCGACCCAGCGTGCTGTTTCCCTACGTCCGCGCCGGCCAATGGAGAAAGGGCGGCTATCGCGGCCGGTTGGAACGTCGCGGCCGTTATCGCTTTGGGCCGATCCGGCTCTCCACGCGGTTTCCCTTCGGCTTATTTTCCAAGACGATCACCGTGGGTCGGCCGGAGACGCTGATCGTGTTGCCTCGGCTGGGCCGGCTTACCGAGGGTTGGACCGCGCGGCGGATGGAGGCCTTCGCCGGCGCCGACCGCCGCCGCAATCGACCGGGACTCGAAGGCGATTTCTACGGCGTCCGCCAATGGCGGGCCGGAGACGGAAAACGGCTGATCCATTGGCGCAGCTCGGCGCGGACCGGCGAATTGACGGTGCGCCAATTCGAGCGGCCGCGAAGCCGCGACGTGGCCGTTGTGCTCGATCTTTGGCAACCCGATCCACCGGCCGCCGAACACCTCGAAACCGTGGAGCTGGCGGTCGGTTTCGCCGCCACGGTGTTGACCGACCTGTGCCGCAAAGGCGGCAGCAACGTTTACCTGACGTTGGCCGACGACGAGCCGGATTGCATCGGCGGGCCGGCCTCGCCCGCCACGTTGCAAAACTTGACGGAACGGCTCGCGCTGATCGAGGCGCGGGCGGAGGACGCGCTGCCGGAGTTGTTGGCCCACGCCCTGCGGCGGACCGCTTCGGACACGGAAGTGGTGTTGGTCGGCACGCGCCCGGTCGATTTGGCCGACGCCTCGCGGCTGGCTTTGTTGTGGTCCGATCCCGTGCTGCGCGAACGCACGCAGCGCATCCGGTGCATCGATGCTTCGAGCAAACGACTGGCGGAGTTTTTTCAAGCGGAATGATATATTGTGTCGGCGCCGCGTGGACGCGGCGGCTAAACCAACCTCCAATCCCCAATCCCTAATCCCTAATCCCTCTCCCATGTACCTCGAGCGCCTACTGCAAATCAACATGGCCACGCTGGCGGCCCTCGGGGCGCTGCTGCTGGGAATGGGCCAACGGAGCGTGGGATCGCCGTTGTTGGTGATGGCGGCGGCCGCGACCTCCGTCTGGTTGACCGACGTTACCCAGCGGTTCAGCCTCGGCCGGTGGACCTCGAATGTGTTGATGCTGCTGGGCGCCGTGTATTCGCTTCACGATTTTTTCCCGCTGGGAAACGAGTTGCAGGCCCTCGGTTTCGCCCGGCTCCTGGTTTGCCTCCAAATCATTCTCCTCTTCCAACGCAAAAACGAGCGGACTTACTGGCTGCTGGTCATGCTCAGCCTGTTGCAGGTGGTGGTCGCCACGCTGTTCAGCCAAGGCGTGATGTTCGGCGTATTGTTGGCCGTTTACATGCTGCTGGGTTTTTCGGCGATGGCGATCTTGTCGCTGCACCGCCAGTGGGAACGCCATCGACCGGAAACCGAGGGATTGGGAGGCGGAGGACGGGGGGCGGGATTCGTCGGTCAGTCGGGCGGCGGCGGACAGTCAGCCGTCGGCGCCGATCTGTTCGGCCGGCTGGGGAAAATGGGACTCTACACGCTCGGCCTGACGCTGGTGCTGTTCTTCGCCCTTCCACGGTTCGGGCAGGTCGCCTGGCACAGCGCCGTCGTCCATCCGCAACCCCTGGTAGGGTTCTCCGACGAGGTCACGCTCGGCGAACTGGGCCGGATCATCGAAAGCCGCGAAGAGGTAATGCGGGTGCGGTTCTTCCAGGGTTCCGACGACGTTTCGCGGCCGCTTCATGGCGAGGTTTATCTGCAAGGCGCGGTGATGATGACTTACGAGCGCGGCCAGTGGCGCGTGGGGCAACCGTCCCGGGGCTTCGGCACCGAGCCGCTGTTGCGTCCTCGTTCCTTGCCGCTCGGCGGCGTCGTGCGGCAGAAAATCAGCATCGAAGGAATGGACCGCCGAGAATTGTTTTTCGTCGCGCCGTACGTGGCCCTGAAAGACAATCCGTACATCACCGTCGATTTCGCCCGGAACCGGCTGCTCCGAACCGGCTATCTGCGCGCGCGGCAGTTCAAGTACACGCTGGGAACGACGGCCATCGTCAGTGGAGTGCAGAAGCCGCTGACGCCGTGCCTGAAAAACGATTCAATCCTGGCCGCGAAGGCTCTGCCGTCGGGCGAGGGGACCTGGGGCCTGCCCGACCTCAGGGCCTTGGCCGACAAATGGATCGCCGAATCGGGATTGCCAAAGAAGGATCGGCTCGGCCGCGCCCGCTATCTGGAGCGGAAACTCGCCGCCTCGGGCCAATTCAAGTACAGCCTCGTCGGTCAGCAGCGCGACCCGGAACTCGATCCGATCGAAGACTTCGTCGCCAAACACCCGCGGGGGCATTGCGAATACTTCGCCACCGCGCTGACGCTCATGCTCCGCAGCCAGGGGATTCCGGCCAGATTGGTCTCCGGCTTCAAGTGCGACCAGTGGGACGCCGTCGGCGAATATTACCTGGTCCGCCAACTGCACGCCCACGCCTGGGTCGAGGCGTATCTCCGTCCCAGTCAGCTTCCGCCCGATCTGCTGCACGGCGTTCTCTACTGGCCTTGGTTGAAGAACGGCGGTTGGCTGCGGCTCGACCCCACGCCCGCCGGAGCGAACGAAGTTCACGAAGACTGGCTCTCTCCACTGCGCGGCGGAGCCGATTGGCTGGAGTCCATCTGGTCGAATTACGTGGTGGAACTAGACTGCCAGCGCCAGCGGGACGCCATCTACAAACCAATCGCCGAGGCGGCCAAGCAGGCATGGCGGGCAGTCGCCGATCCAAGCCGTTGGCGGGCGATCTTCAACTCCGTCTCCGTCGCACTCTACCTGGACCATCTCGGCCGCGAGGTCCGCTGGGTGCTGCTCGGTCTGCTCGGCTCGTTGCTGGCGGCGACGCTGGCCGGTCTCGGCTGGATGGTGTGGCGATTGGTTCGGCGTCTCCATGCCGCTTGGACGGGCAACAACGCCGCGCGTGCCCGCCGCCGCGTCCAAATCGAGTTCTACCGCCGTTTCGAGACGCTCATGGCGCGACGGGGGATCGTCCGCGCCCCGGGCCAGACCCAACGCGAGTTCGCCGCGACGGCCGGAGCGGAATTGGCCGCAATCGCCGGAGAGAAACGCCTGGAGCCGTTGCCGGCCGTGGTCGTCGAGGCGTTTTACCGCATCCGTTTCGGCCGAAGGCCCCTGGACAGCTCGCAGACCCAGGCGGTAGAACATGCGCTGGCTGAACTGACAACAATCCGTCGATAATTGTGAATGTTCAATGTTCAATGTCCAATGTTCAATGTCCAGTGTTCAATGTCCAAGGACTATTGTTCGATTCTGATAATGTCTCCAATCATTGGCAATTGAACATTGAACATTGGACATTGAACATTGGACATTCAAACCATCCAGGACCAACGCATGAAAATCGGACTAGTCGGCTATCAAGGCTCGGGCAAGAGCACGTTGTTCCATTGGCTTACCGGCGTTGCGCCCGATCCGGCGCTGGCCCACGTCGGCCAGAGCGCGATGGCCGTGATACCCGAGCCGCGCGTCGAGCGGCTTTGCGACGTCTACCATCCGAAGAAGGTCACGATGGCCGCATTGGAGTTGGTCGATACGCCGGGCATGAGCCGGACCCACGAGGGCAACGCCGCCCGGCTGGCGATGATCCGCGAGGCCGGTTGCCTCGTGCTGGTGGCCTCGGCCTTCGACGGTGGCGACACCCTGGCCGATCTCCGATCCTTCGACGAAGACCTCCTGCTGGCTGACATGGAAATCGTCGGAAATCGAATCCAGCGGTTGGAGGAATCGCTCAAAAAACCACTGCCGCGGCCGGAACATCTGCAATTGGAACACGAACACTCGACGCTGAAGATCGTGTTGGAGGCGATAGAGTCGGGCCGTCCGTTGCGCGAGTCGCATATAACCGAGGAGCAGCAGAAAGTTACCCGCGCGTTCCGTCTGCTCAGCGAAAAGCCGCGGCTGTTGATCGTCAACACGGCCGACGACGAATCGAACCCGGAGCGGTTCACGTCGTTGTCCACGCCCGAGGCGCCGATCATGGCCGTCCCCGCCGGGCTGGAGTTGGAGCTGTCGAAGATGAGCGCGGAGGACCGCGCCGAATTCGAGCGCGAAATGGGGCTTGTGGCCACCAACCGCGACCATCTGATCCGCACGCTGATGAACGTCTCCGGGCAGATGATCTTCTTCACCGTCAGCGAGAAGGAGGTACGCACGTGGCTGTTGCGCCGCGGCGGGACTGCCATCGAGGCGGCCGACGGAATCCACTCCGACCTTGCCCGGGGCTTCATTCGCGCCGAGGTGATGACCGTCGCCGACCTGGTCCGCGTGGGCAGCGAGCGCGAGATCAAGGCCCAGCACCTCATGCGCCAGGAGCCGAAGGACTACGTCATCCAGGA
>JAHIKV010000173.1 GCA_018897395.1 Planctomycetota bacterium
CTTCGACAGGGACTTCCACCCTGCTGATTCGATACACTTACAAGCGCACTAGGACGGATTTCCCAATCCGTCCCCGAAAACTGGACGGATTAGGAAATCCGTCCTACGTGTAAATCACCCACTTATTCTTTTACAGGCCCTTAGCGGTCGCCGGTACGGTGGCTGCTAAACGTGTTGCGTTGCTTGAATGAGGTAAAACCGGCGTTCTACGGGGGCCGCTTGTTCCCCCGCCGCGATGGTTGATCTTACCGGCCGGGGCGGTTTTTGACGAGGGGGGTGTCCCGCGAACCCTTGCCCCACGCGGACGCGGGGGCTAAACTTGCCCCCTGATCCCTAACCTCTGGCCCCTGACCCCTTCGCCCCCTTTGTCCCCATCGCTCGGAAATCGTAACGCTCTGGGCGGCGTCGCCTTTTGCCTCCTCTCGGCGCTGGGCTATACCGCCTCGAACATCTGCATGCGGCAGTTGACCGCCGTGCATTGCGATACATTCTGGGCGGTTTTCAATCGGGAACTGGTCGCGCCAGTGTTTATTGGGACATGGCTCCTGTGGCAAGCCGTCCGTGGCCGGCGCTGGTTGCCGGCGGGCCGCGAGTTGGGGCTGCTCCTGCTCGTGGGCCTGCTGATCCAGGTGGCGGGCAACGTCTGCGTCCAGTGGTCGCTCGGCGTCGTGGGACTGGCCGTCACAATACCCGCCATGTTCGGCGCAATGATTACCGGCGGGGCGGTGATCGGCCGGGTCTGGCTCGGCGAGCGGGTCTCGGGCCGGTCGATAACGGCCGTCGCAATGCTCCTCGGGTCGCTGGCGCTGCTGGGCGTCGGCGCCGAGGCGGCGGGGCGCTCGATCGCCGAAGCCGAGGCCGTGACGCCTAATCCGCTGTTAATGGTCCTGGCGGTGGCCGCGGCTGGACTGGCCGGAGCGGTGTACGCTCTGCTCAGCGCCGTGATCCGCCGGAGCGTGACTGGAAACACGTCGCCGGCCGCCGTGGCCTTTCTGGTCACGCTGACGGGCGTCGTCGGCCTGGGGCCGGTCTGCGTTTTCCGGCTCGGCGCTGCGGCGCTGCTGGAAACGCCCGTCGAACAGTTTATCTTGATGATTGCCGCCGGCGTCTTTAATCTCGTCGCGTTTTTAGCGCTTATTCACGGTTTGCAGCGGACCACGGTGGTCCATGCCAACGCGGTGAACGCCTCGCAGGTGGCGATGGCGGCCGTGGCCGGGATGGCGTTGTTCGCCGAGCCGCCCACCGTTTGGCTGTTGTTGGGGGTCTGCCTGACAATCTTCGGCATCGTGTGGATCGACCGGCCGGCGGAGGCCGTCGATGAAATCCCCCCGCCGTGAGGCCGCCGTCCGTCGGCTTTACACACGGGGCGGTTTCTGGTGAAATAGCCGGCGTGTAAACCAATCCGGCTTCCATCAACACTTATCGAGGGCATCCGTGACCACGAAGGTTGTCGAGCAGTACGAAGCACTGGCAAATCGGGCGGAAGAAATCCTCAGGCAGCGGGCCACCGCAGACAAAATACGCATCCAGGTCGGATCGGCCACCTGCGAACACGCCGCCGGCAGCCGGGACGTCTTGGACGAGTTCCGCAAGCACCTCGCCGCCGCCGGACGCGACGACATCCTCCTGCACCAGACCGGCTGCACCGGCCGATGCAGCCGCGAGCCGATCGTCGGCGTGATGGTCCCCGGCCAAATGCCGGTTAAGTACGAGCGGGTGGATCGGCAGTTGGCACACGAGATATTTACCCAACACGTGCTGCAAGGCCGGCCGGTATTGGAACACGTGCTGGACGGTCCCGTCGAGCGACTCGCCCGGCATGAGATACTTATCTGCGGCAGCGTGCGTTGCGGGTGGAAGGGACCGCGGCCGTTCCAGGAAGTGCTGGCGGAAAAACTTAGCGCCGCGGGCCTGGCGAATGAGGATGTCCACGTTGTTCGCGCCCATTGCTTCGGCGCCTGCAACGCGAAAGAGGCCGGCCACTTCTCACACCTGATGATCCAGCCGGACCGGGTGCTGTATCGCGTCAAGGACGAGGCCGAGCTGGACGAAATCATCCGCGAGCACCTCGTCGGCGGCCGGCCGGTCGAGCGGTTGAGGATGCCGGGCAAGACGATCGGCGGAAATTTCCTCGAACTCTACGGCGACGTGGCCTTCTTCAACCGGCAGAGCCGCGTGGCCCTGCGCCACAACGGCGTGATCGACCCCGAGAGCATCGAGGAATATTTTCACTACCATGGTTTCCGGGCGCTGGCCAAGGTGCTGGAGAAGAACGACCCTCGATGGGTGATAGACGAGATTACCCGCTCGAAACTCCGCGGCCGCGGCGGCGGCGGATATCCGACCGGCCTGAAGTGGAAGATGGGCAACGAGGCGTTTAGCCCCGGCGTCCACGCCGGGAAAGGCACGTTTAGCCCCGGCGTCCACGCCGGGAAAGGCACGTTTAGCCCCGGCGTCCACGCCGGGAAAGGCGCCGCCGACCGCACCCGATACCTCATCTGCAACGCCGACGAAGGCGATCCCGGCGCGTTCATGGACCGCAGCATGTTGGAGAGCGACCCGCTGAACGTGGTCGAGGGAATGATTATCGGCGGATTCGCCATCGGCGCCAGCCAGGGCTTCTTCTACGTCAGGGCCGAGTATCCGATGGCCATTCGGCGGATCGAACGGGCGATAGAGCTGTGCCGTCAATGGGGACTTTTGGGCAAAAACATCCTCGGCTCGGGATTCGATTTCGACCTGGAAATCCGCCTCGGCGCCGGGGCCTTCGTCTGCGGCGAGGAGACGGCGCTGATCCATTCGATCGAGGGCGAACGCGGCCAGCCGAGGGTCCGCCCGCCGTATCCGACCGAAAAGGGGCTTTGGGGCAAGCCGACTGTGATAAACAACGTCGAGACCTTTGCCAACGTCACCGCGGTCGTCAATTACGGGGCCAAATGGTTCGCCCGGATAGGCAGCGAGAAAAGCGGCGGTACGAAAGTCTTCGCCTTGGCTGGAAAGGTTCAGCACACCGGCTTGGTCGAGGTGCCGATGGGCACAACGCTGCGGACCGTCGTCGAGGAGATCGGCGGCGGAGTGGCCGGCGGCAGGAAGCTCAAGGCGATCCAGACCGGCGGACCGGCCGGCGGATGCATTCCAGCCGAGTGGATCGACCTGCCCGTCGATTTCGACAGCCTGATGAAGGCCGGCTCGATCATGGGCAGCGGCGGGATGATCATCCTCGACGAAGACGACTGCATGGTCGATATAGCCAAGTATTTCATGACATTCTCGCAGGACGAGTCGTGCGGCAAATGCACCCCCTGCCGCGAAGGGACCACGAGGATGCTGGAAATCCTCGAGCGGATCACCTCCGGAGGCGGCACGCCGGAGGATCTCGACAAGCTGAAACGGCTCGGGCTGCTGATGAAACGTGCGTCGCTCTGCGGCCTGGGCCGCGCGGCCGCCAATCCGATCCTCAGCACGCTCGAGCATTACAGCGACGAGTACGAGGCCCACGTCGTCGAGCGCCGCTGTCCGGCCCATAAATGCAAGGCGTTGATTCACTACGAGATCGACCCCGAGAAGTGCGTCGGCTGCACGGTTTGCGCGAGGAACTGCCCGGTCACCTGCATCAGCGGCGAGCGCAAGGAACCGCACCTGATCGACCAGTCGCATTGCATCAAGTGCGGCCGTTGTTTCGAGGTTTGCAGGTTCGAGGCGGTGAAACGGATGTAATGGAGGGATTAGGAATTGGGGATTAGGGATTAGAAATGAGACAATAGCCGCCGGCTATTGTTGAACGTGATGGGAATAATCACTCATGGCAAAAAACAAAAAAATCTCCCTGACCATCGACGAAACTCCCCTCCAGGTAGACGCGGGGACCACGATCATGCACGCGGCCGAGCAGTTGGGAATCCGCATCCCGCGGCTCTGCTACCACCCCGACCTGAGCCTGGCCGGTTCGTGCCGGGTGTGCATCGTCGACGTGAAGGGGATGGGCTACTACATGGCCGCGTGCAGCTCCGAGGTCTGGGAGGGGATGGAGGTCCAGACCAACTCGCCCGAAATTCGCCAGGCCCGACGCGACATAGTCGAACTGCTTATCGACAATCACCCGATGGACTGCCAGACCTGCGAGCGCGACGGCCGCTGCGAATTGCAGAATCTGGCCTATTCGCTCGGCGTCCGGGCAAGGCACTTCGAGGGCCGGCGGAAGCGGTTCCCCATCGAGTTGTCCAGCCATTCGGTGGTCCGCGACAGCGAGAAGTGCGTGCTCTGCGGCCGCTGCGTGCGGGTCTGCGCGGAAATCCAGGGCGTCTTCAACCTCAGCCAGCACGGCCGCGGGTTCCACACCGTCGTCGGCCCCGCCCATATAGCGAACATGGACGACTCGGTCTGTATCCAGTGCGGCCAGTGCATCAACGTATGTCCCACGGCCGCGTTCGTCGAGAAGCGCGGCGCGGGGCCGGTCTGGGACGCGCTGGCCAACGCCGAGATGCACGTCGTCGTGCAAACCGCCCCTTCGATCCGCGCGGCCATCGGCGAGGGTTTCGGCCTGCCGCCCGGCACTCCGGCCACCGGACAGATGATTACCGCGCTGAGACGCTTGGGATTCGACCGCGTGTTCGACACCGATTTCGGCGCCGACCTGACGATCATCGAGGAGGCCCACGAGTTTCTTTCACGGCTGCAAGCGGCGACGGAAGGCAATGATGAATGTAGAATGATGAATGATGAATTGGCATCCCAGCACCCCCAATCGCGGAGTATTCATCATTCATCATTCATCACTCATCATTCCGTCGGCCCGCTGCCGATGATTACCTCCTGCTCGCCGGGCTGGATCAGCTTTCTCGAAAAGTTCTATCCCGAGCTGATTCCGCACGCCTCGACTTGCCGCTCGCCGATGATGATGCTCTCGGTCTTGGCGAAAACCTATTACGCCCAAAAGGCGGGCATCGACCCGAAGAAGATTTTCATGGTGGCGGTGATGCCCTGCGTGGCGAAGAAGTACGAGGCCCGACGGCCGGAACATTTTACCGCCGATGGGATGCCTTACACCGACGCCGTGTTGACCACGCGGGAATTGATCTGGATGATCAAGTGCTACGGGATCGAGTTCGCGGGTCTGCCGCCGGGCGAGTTCGACGCCCCGCTGGGCACCGCCAGCGGCGCCGGCGACCTCTTCGGCACGACCGGCGGCGTGATGGAGGCCACACTCCGCGCGGCCAGCGAGTTGATCACCGGCAAACCGGCCGACCGGCTCGACTACACCGAGGTCCGCTCTGTCGAGGGGCTCCGCGAAACTTACGTGGCCATCGGTGAGCACAACATCCACGTCGGCGTGGCCAACGGCCTGACGAACGCCAAAATTCTTTTGGACAAGGTGAAGGCCGGCCGAGAGCAGTTCCACGTGATCGAAGTGATGGCCTGTCCCGGCGGCTGCGTAGGCGGCGGCGGGCAACCCTATCCGCCCGAAGGCGTCAAGGTACTCGACCCCGACTTGCTCCGCCGTCGGGCAAGCGCCCTGTACGCGATCGACGGCGGCAAAAAACTCCGCAAGTCGTACGAGAACCCAGCCATCGAGGAGGTTTACAGTTCTTTCCTCGGCGGTCCCGGCACCGAGAAGGCATACGAACTCTTGCACACCCATTACCACGCCAGAGAGCCGCGAGGCATAAGATGAGCACTTGCACGGACAATTGGGAACAAGTAGAGGCGGCCGCCAAAATGGTGCTGGGCGAGCCGATCGTCGATTTCATCGAGCAGGCCAGCGCGAAGCCGCACCCGGAAAGCCAGCTCATCGCCGTACTGCACGAAGTGCAATCGCGGTTCGGCTATCTGGCCGAGACGCACCTGGACGCGGTGGCCCAACTGATGCAGGTGCCCGCGGCGAAGGTGGTTGGCGTGGCCGGCTTCTACCATTTCTTCCGATTGAAGCCGCGCGGCAAGTTCATGATAAACGTCTGCATCGGCACGGCCTGTTACGTGAAGGGGGCCGAGCGCATCGCCCAGAAGATCATCGAGGAGTTGGGCATCACCTGGGGCGAAACCAGTAAGAACGGCGTATTCACCCTGGAAGGCGCTCGCTGTCTCGGCACCTGCGGCCTGGCGCCGGTGGTGATGATCGACGATGAAATCCACGGCGAGGTGACGCCCGACCAGGTGCCGGCGCTGCTGGAGAAGTATCTGAAGAAGGCGCGGGAGTAGAGACGGAGGGATTAGGGATTGGGGATTAGGGATTAGAGTAATTGCCGCTTGCGGTTTCGCAACCACCGCCGACGTTTTCCGCCATGCGTGACAATCTCGACAAATACCGCCGCGACTTGAGCGAATTAACAAAACTCGGCGAGGAAATGCTCGTCGATCTCTCGCTCCGCGACGCGGCCGGCGACCGAGAGCAGCAGAAAATCGCCGATCGGGTAAAAGGGAGCTTCGAGCGGAATTACCAGCGTTGGTACACCGAGGCCGTGGCGGTCGTCGGCCAACTGATCCACGCCCGCGCGGCCGAGTTCGAGCGGCTCTACATGGGAGAGGCCAAACGCCGCTTGATCGACGCCGAAACCTACAACATCCAGGACTGGCTAACCGGCCGCCGCGCCCCGGCCGACGGCTCGGGCAAGCCGGCGTTCAACGATCTGCTGGCCGTCTCGATGCGGCTGAAAATGCAGTTGGATATTCTCCGCTCGGCCGAGGCCCGGCTGGAGAGCAGCCTGTTCGACGTCCGCCAATTGGTGCAGGCCGACCTGTTCGACTCGCAGTTGGACGCCTGCCGCGAGCTGGCCGCCCGCGGTTTCCTGCGCGCGGCGGGGACCGTCGCCGGCGTCGTGTTGGAAAAGCATTTGTGGCAGGTGGCCAAGAGCCACGGCGTGGTCGTTCGCCACTCGGAACCGACGCTCAACGATTTCAACGACCATTTGAAGAAGGCCGGACTGCTCGACGTGCCCATCTGGCGTCAGATACAACGGCTGGCCGACATCCGCAACCTCTGCGGCCACCAGAAGCACCGTGAACCCCGTGGAAAAGAGGTCAAGGAAATGATCGAGGGAGTGGACGGAATCATCCGAACGTTGTATTAGAGCCGCCGTTTAGCCGCCGCGTCCACGCGGCGCAATTCCCGGCGTGGACGCCGGGGCTAAACGACCACTACCCACTACATGAATATCCAGACCACCCGCCGTTATCTAGACGACACGGCCGCCGCGGCCCAGTGGCTCGCGCGATTGGGGATAGTCGATACCCAACGTGGACACGGCAACCTGCTCGGCATTGCCCGGGCCGGCGTGACGCTCGATCTGCTGGCCGACGTTTTCGATCAGATCGAGAAAGCCCTGCCCGGCTGTGCCGACACCGACATGGCGCTGAACAACCTGGAGCGATTCGTCCGCGCGGCGCGGAACCCGATCGGGCTGGGAGCGCTGTTTCAACGCGATCCGCGGACATTGCCCACGCTGCTGCAAATCTTCGCGGCCAGCCAGTACCTGAGCGACCTGCTGGCGACCGACCCGGAAAGCCTCGACCTGTTGCGGTTGAGCGAGGGCCAAGAATCATCCCGCCAATCGATGATCGACGAATTGACCGCGGAAATCTTCGCGCTCGAGCATGAAACGGTCGTGATGCGGGCGCTGAGGCGGTTTAAGCGCCGCGAGACCTTGCGAATCGCATACGGCGACATCATCCGCGAGCAGAGCCTTCGGGCGGTGACCATGCAGATTTCCTTTCTGGCCGACGCGGTCTTGGAGGCGGCGTTGCAGGCTGCGCGGCGGAAGTATCGTGTCCAGTGCGGCGCGCCCCGGCGTCCCGACGGCCGGCCCGCCCGTTTCGTCGTCCTGGCACTGGGCAAGCTCGGCGGCCTGGAACTGAACTATTCGAGCGACATCGACCTGATCTTCCTCTGCGACGGCGAAGGGACGACCGACGGATCGCGACCGATCCCGAACATCGAGTATTTCAGCCTTGTCGCCCGCGAGTTGGTGCGGATGCTGACCGAAAAGACCGAGTTGGGGAGCGTATATCGGGTAGACATGCGTCTGCGGCCGGAGGGGAGCCGGGGGCCGATGGTCATGGACGCCGGCAACGCCTTGGCCTATTACGACGCCCGCGGACGGACGTGGGAGCGTCAGGCGTACATCAAGGCCCGGCCGGCGGCGGGCGAGCTGGCCCTGGGCCGCGAGTTTCTCGACGCACTGACGCCCTGGATTTTTCGCCGCTATTTGAGCCATGCCGACATCAGCGGTGTGAAAGCGCTGAAGCGGCGGATCGAGCAGATTTCGCACGGCGCGGCCGCGCGAGACGTGAAAACCGGACGCGGCGGAATCCGCGACATCGAGTTCGTCATCCAATTCCTGCAACTGCTCAACGGCGGAGACCTGTCCGAGCTGCGCACCGGAAACACGCTCGAGGCCATCGCCCGGCTCGAACAAGTCGGCTGTCTGGCGAACCCGGAACGGTCGATCCTCGAGGAAAACTACACCTTTCTCCGTAGGATTGAACACCGGCTGCAAATCATGCTCGATCTGCAAACACATTTGTTGCCCGAGGGGCATGACGATCTGCGCAAGCTGGCGTTGCGGATGGGCTACGCCGACGAAGCCGAGCGTTCGGCGTTGGATGCCTTTCTCGACGATTACCGGTGCAAGACCGAGTTGAACCGCAGGATACTCGACCACCTGTTGCACGACGCATTCAGCGACGACCGGCAGACGCGGGCCGAGGTGGACCTGGTGCTCGATCCCGACCCGCCGGAAGATCGGATCGAAGAGGTGTTGGGCAAATATCGTTTTCACGACTCGCAACGGGCATACAGCAACCTGATGTCGCTGGCCGAGGAGCGGAGCGATTTTCTCTCGACCCGCCGCTGCCGGCACTTCCTGGCGGCCATCGCGCCGCAGTTGTTGCCGGCCATCGCAGCGACGGCCGACCCCGACTCGACGCTGGTCAACCTGGACAAGGTGAGCGATTCGCTGGGCGGCAAGGGCGTGCTTTGGGAACTGTTCAGTTTCAACCCGCCCAGCCTGCGGCTCTACGTCGAACTGTGCGCCTACAGCCCGTATCTCTCCGATCTCTTGACGAGCAACCCCGGCATGATCGACGGTTTGATGGACAGCCTCGTGCTCGACAAGCTGCCCACGCGGGAAGACATGGAAGCGAAATTGGCCGAACTCTGCCGCGCCGCCGAGGACATCGACCCGATCCTGCACAGTTTCAAGAACGATCTGCAACTCTGCGTCGGCGTGCGCGACATCCTGAGCAAGGAAGACGTGCAGACCACCACCGGCGCGCTGTCGGACATCGCCGAAACCTGCCTGGCGCGGATTGTCGCCCGCGAAAGTGAGCGATTGCACTCGCGCTACGGCCGGCCGCTGATCGGCGACGGACCCCGCGCCGCGGCGCCCTGCGAGTTGGTCGTCCTGGCGCTGGGTAAGTTCGGCGGGCGAGAGATGAACTACCACAGCGACCTCGACCTGATCTTCCTCTACGAAGCGGACGGACATACCCTGGCAACGCCTGGATCGGACGCCGAAAAGACGACCAACCAGCACTTTTTCAGCGAGCTGGGGCAGCGGATCATCAAAACCACCAGCCGCACCAGCGGGTACGGCCGGCTGTACGAAGTGGACGTCCGGCTCCGCCCCACCGGACGCAGCGGCGCGTTGGCCGTTTCGTTTGACGAGTTTTCGCGCTATTTCGCCACCGGCGGCGGGCAATTTTGGGAACGTCAGGCCCTCTGCAAGGCGCGGGTGGTGTACGGCTCGCGGCGCGCCGGCGAGACGGCGATGGACGTTGTGGCCCGGGCCACGTTCGACCACCCCCGGCAATCCTCCGCCGCGGCGGAAATCCGCCGGATGAGAGGCCGGATCGAAAAGACCGCCTCTGCCAGCGGCGACCTGAAGCGCGGCCCCGGCGGAATCGTGGACGTCGAATTCCTTGTGCAGATGCTGCAATTGAAACATGCCCGCGACAACTCCCGGATCCGCGCCGCAAACACGCTCACGGCGCTCGATGAGCTTCATCGCGAGGGCCTGCTCTCGGACGACGACCGCGAGTTTTTCGAGCAGAGTTACCGGCTGCTGCGGACCATCGAGGGGCGGCTCCGGCTGATGAACTCCACCGCCCGCGACCAGCTTCCCCGCGACCCGGTCGAATTGACGAAGCTGGCCGGGTTGCTTCATTACCCCGGCGGCGAGGCCCTGATGACCGACTACGAGACCGCCACCCGCGAGATCCGCCGCCGCTTCGAGCGAATCTTCGACGCCGAAGCGGCGCAAGAGTAATTGTTGCCATGAAGGGGCACTGGTTCACTCAGCGGGATACTCTTGCTCGAATGGCCCAATCGGATTACGATATAGAAGGCAACCGGACACTTCGTTTAAGGAATTCCGCTATGATCGATCAATCCCTGCCTCCCGAGCTTGTGCAATTCGTCGAAGAACAGGTCGCCTCCGGTCACTACCGATCGGAGCAGGATTTGTTGGTCAGCGCGGTGCGAGTCCTCCGGTCCGTCCAAGACCGGCAGCGGCAGTTCCGCGAAGACGTGCGACTGGGCATGGAACAGCTCGAACGCGGCGAATTCAATGAATACGACGAAGATGGATTGCGAAAACGATTCGAGGAATTGAAGCAACAAGCCGTTGATCGCGCGAAAAATGTCGGCGGGGTCGGCCAATGACGAGATTCCGACTCTCCCGGCAGGCCGAATCCGATCTCAAGGAAATTGCCGACTACGTTGCCGATCGGAATCCGTCGGCGGCAGTTAATGAACTGGAAAAGTTGTTCAACAAATTCGGTCTTTTGGGCAGAAATCCGCTATTGGGTGAATTGCGGCAAGACCTCCCTGGAAAACCCCGCAGCTTCACGGCCGGCAACTTCGTGGTTCTGTATAAACCAACCGCCGATGGAATAGAGGTTGCCCGGGTAGTCCATGCCGCCCGCGATTTTGGGGCGATTTTTCGTCACAAAGAAACGTAGCCTGTCACACGAATCGCCGCAGCATCACCGCGGCGGCCTGGCCTTGGGGAGTGACGCTGAGATGGATGAAGCTGTCGCCCGGGGGGACGTCGCCGTCGCGGACCGCCGCGATAGGACAGTCCGGGTCGGGAGTCGCGTAGTTGAGGATCGGAAACAATCGGCCGTGTTGCAGCGACAACAGGCTGGCGATCAATTCCACCGACCCGCTGCCGGCGCCAAGATTGCCGAAGTAACTCTTCGCGGCAGTCACGGGCAACGGTTTTTTGCGCGTGGCGAAAACCCGTTGGATAGCGCCGGCCTCCTCCGCGTCGCCGCTGCGGGTGCTTAGTCCGTGGGCGTGCAGATGGCCAACGTCATCGAGTTCCACGTCGGCCGCCTGCAAAACCGCTTGAAGCACGTTTTCCATCGCCTGGCCGCGCCGGGCCTCGAGCCGTCGGCCGATTGCCGAGCTGCCGGCGGCGGCGATCACCTCGCCGTAGATCGTCGCGCCGCGGGCTTCGGCGGCGGCAAGTTCCTCGATGACCATTGCCCCGGCCCCTTCGCCTAAGACCATGCCACGCCGATCGCGGTCGAAGGGCCGGCTCATCGCGGCCGGATTGCCCATGCCGACGGCCACTTCCTCCTGCCCGAGGGCGTGGATCATCTTCATCGGGTGCAGCCGCGAGCCGGTGGCGCCGACGAGCATCACATCCGCACTGCCGCGGAGGATGATCTGATATGCCTCGCCCAAGGCGGCGTCGGCCGCCGACTCGCGCATGGTCAAGGAATTGTTCGGGCCGCGAAAGTCGTTGTAGATGGCCAAATGGCTGGCCGGCATGTTCGGCAGGTATTTCAACAGCCACAAGGGCGACATCTCCGCCAAGCCCTCGGTCCCCCAGCGCGGGAATTGGAACCGCTCCTGCCCGTCCATGCAATTTACGATCCCCTCGCAAAACTCCTCCGGGTCCGAAAGCAGGTAGTCCATGCCGAACGCGATGCCGCTGCGGTCGGGGTCGGGCCGGCCGAGGTTCAGACCGGCGTCGGCCAGCGCCGACTGGGCGGCGGCCACGCCCATCTGACACTCGCGGCACATTACCTTCAACCCCTTGCGGATCGCCTTCTTCCGCTCCTTCGGCAGCGGGCCGAAATCGTCGATCTCCCCGGTGAACTGCCGAGCCGTGGCGCCGAAACCGACCGGCAGCGTCTCGGCCGCGGCAACTCCCAACGGGGCCACGCCGCTACGCCCCTGCGAGAGCGACTCCCACAACGCATCCTTGGTGCTCCCCAACGGGCAAACCAATCCCACTCCGGTAACGACCACTCGTCGCGCGGCTCTCGTCATGCACTCACCAATCGATTTTTCGATGATGGATATCTGTGAAACCGCCAATTCTAACGGTCTGTTTGATCGGCGTCGAGTCGGGCGCTAAACGAGCCGGTCTCCCATTGACGGGTGGCACGATGGGCCGGTACGCTTCTGCTATCTTATCCCAACCGTTTGTGCCCGTTCTCTTTTTGAATCGGCGGGAGACCGCGCGATGCAAGGAAAACGCATCGTCGTGAACGACCTGATGCAACAAGGATACGAGTACATTTTTACGGCACCGATGGGGCGCCGGCCTGCCTGGCCAACTTTCTCGTAGTTCGTAGGTTATGCTTCAGCATAACGAACCGATCACCCATCCAATTGTTATGCTGAAGCATAACCTACAGCCCTGATCACGGCGGGCCGGCATCCTCGCTCCGCGGCAGGTCGGCCAGCGATTCCAGATTGAACAGCCGCAAGAAGCGGTCGGTGGTGTGGTAGTGGGGCGTGCGGCAGTTCGGTTCCGGCCGCTCGATCCGCAACAGGCCGCGACGCACTAGGTGGGCCAACACGTGGCGACTGGGTTTGCCTCGCAGATGGCTTATCATCTCGCCGGTGATCGGCGGCCCGTAGGCGACCAACGCCAGCACGTCGATGGCCGCCTGCGACAGCCGGGCCTCGCGGATGCGGCCGGAAAAACGGTTGCGCAACGGACGAAACTCCTCGCGGAGCGCAAGCCGATAGCCGCTGTCCTCGCCGACGACGCGATACGGAGCGCCGACGGCGTCGTAGCGACGGTTCAATTCATCCACCAGCGGCGGAATCTCGTCCACGGACACGTCGCGCATCAGTTCGGCCGCCCGACCGGGCGAGATCGGTTGATTGTCGCGGTTGCCCACGAACAGCATCGCCTCCAGAATGGTTCGCGGATTGACCGGGCAGGGATCTTCCTCGGTCGCCGGATCGGCCGCTTGCGGCTTCGCGTCGGCCGCGGTCTCCTCGAATGCAACGTCTTCGGGCGCATCGGCCGATGGCTCGGCGTCCGTCGGCGGCGTTTTCTCGCTCTGCCGCGGTTCCGTCTCCATCACTTGCGAGAACGCACGGGCCAACTCGTCCAGCGAAATGCCTTGCGGCTCGGACTCGAACGGCGGACCGGGGGATGGGGACATTATGGCATATTGTCCGGGTCAAGGGGAGTGGTTCTTCCTTGCAAGTAGTCCTCCAGCGCCTCTTGCGCCGCCTTGTCGAGTTCCGGGCGCGGGCTAGGATCCTGGATTATCTTATCCCACGGGTCGGGTTCATCCGCACCGGCCACGGTGGCCGGGCTAAACGATTTTGCGGCATTGGTGTTTTCCATATTACGATTCGGATTAACCATCGGTTTCCCATTCATCATTCATCATTCAACATTCATCATTCCTATTTCCATCGCTTAGCCACTTCGCCCTTCATAAACGCGAGTCCGTCGGCGGCTAGTCGGCGCTCGTTTTCGTACATCCGCCGCCAAATCTTCGTGGCGGGAATCAACCTCTCCAGCGACAATCCGAAGGCCTCGATCACCATCAAGTTGTCGTAGCCGATCCCGTGGAGCGCGTCGAAGGTTTCGGCCCAGCGGACGTTTCCCGACCCAGGCGTGCTGCGGTCGTTCTCCGAAATGTGGACGTGGACGAGCAGGCCCTTCAACTCGCGAATCGCCGCCGGCGTGTTCTTCTCTTCGATGTGAGAGTGGAACGTGTCGTACATCATCCGGCAGCGCGGATGGTCCACCGCGCGGCAGAAACGGGCGCCGTCGGCCGCCGTATTCAAGAGATAGCACTCGAAGCGGTTGAGATACTCCAGCCCCAACGTCACGCCGCACCGTTCGGCGTACTCGGCCACTTCGCGCATGCTCTCGACGGCCCAATTCCACTCGTCCTTTGTCGGCCCCGCGCCGCTAAAGCACCCCAATGCGGAGTGGAACGGCCCGACGAGGGCCTCGGCTCCCGCCGCCCGGCAGCAGTCCAACGCGGCCTTGTTGGCCTCGATCCCCTTGCGACGAATTTTGGGGTCGGGGCTCATCGGGTTATCGTCCGCCCCGCGCACCGTCACGGCGGTGCGGGCCAGACCGGCGTTGTCGAGGTGTTTTCCCCAGCTCTCGTATTTCTTCACGTCCGACTCGAACACCGGCAACTCGACGGCGTCGAAGCCGATCTCTTTGATCTGGTCCAACAGCGGCAACGCCTCGTCGCCGATCGTGTCGGCCCACAACAACAGGTTCATTCCATAACGCATGATTTGCTCCCAGGGTAAGTTGTCAGTTATCAGTTGTCAGTTGTCAGTTGTTTTGCCCGTTTAGCGGCCGCGTCCACGCGGTCATTCCCCGGCGTGGACGCCGGGGCTAAACTGAAAACTGAAAACTGACAACTCACGCCGGGATTCCCTCCAACAATTCGATCTTTCGTATAGCCACCAATATCCGCGCCCCCGGCAGGATAGATGCAAGGTGATCGGGCAGAGGGTCTAACCGCACCCGCCGCATCACCTGGCCGAGTCGCATCATTAGTGTGTCATCTTCCAGATAATCCCACAAGACCCGTTCCCGCCGGAACAGTTTGATGAAGCCGACCAGCCGCCGGGTGGGGCGGGGCGCCATGCGGTTGACCGCCGCCTCGATTTGCCCGGCGTCAAGCTCGTCCAGCAAGCGATAATACTCCGTCAAATGGGCCGGATCGTCGGCGATCAGGGCGGCGTCCAGCAGGAGTTCCACGAGCAAGTGTCCCAGGAAGGCGGGGCGCATTCCGCTTTCGCCGCCCAGCGCGTCTCGCACCCGGACCGACAGCTCGAGGGAAGTTTCGGCGAAGGCCCGCGTTTTGTGGAATCGAGCGTCGTCGCCCAGATGTTGCAATACTCCGGCCGCCACTTCCGCCACGCAACGATCCGCGTCGTCGACAAACGCTTCGGCATGTCTCGGCCGCAGCCGCAACGAACGATCGGCCACCGTCAGCCAATCGGGCACGCTCGCGCCGGCCACGAATAACGGCCGATCAAGGAACGGCAGAGCGTGGGCGAAATAGTTCATGCGGCGTGGGCGGTTGTCCGGGACCGAAAGGACTTCGTTACGGAAAAAAAGATGCAGTGATTTTTCGCTTTCAAGGCGTGTGCGTCAAGAGGTTTACTCGTCTTAGTGGTGTGCTATAATGGTCGGAAGGAGGAGTTGAACATGACCTATCGCGGCCACGTATGCAACGGAGTCGTCGTGCTGGACGACGCGGTGACGCTGCCGGAGGGGTTAGGCGTCAAGGTCGAGCCGATGGAACCGCCGGAGAGCCCATCCGAGCCGGACGACGATGGTCCCACTCTGTACGAGTGTTTGGAACCCTTTATCGGCAAGTTGGAGGGCCTCCCCCCCGATGCCTCGGTTAACATCGATCATTACTTGTACGGATTGCCAAAGCGCGAATGAAACTGGTCTTCGTGGACTCATCCTACTACGTCGCATTGTTCAACCGCACAGACCGGTTTCATGAGCGGGCCACCCAATTAGCGCGCACTCTAAAGCACCGCCCGATAGCCACCGAGTTCGTACTGTTGGAAGTCGGCAACATCTGCTCGCGCGGGAAAGGGCGAGAGCTTTTTGGGGACCTTCTGCGGCGTCTCAGGAGAAACCCAAAGGTAATTATTGTTCCTGCGTCTCGGGAGTTGTTTCAGCGTGGATATGAGCTTTATGCGGGACGACGCGACAAGGATTGGTCGCTCACCGATTGCACGTCCTTCGTTGTGATGAAGGAGCGCGGGCTGACCGATGCACTCACGACCGACCGCCATTTCGAGCAGGCGGGCTTCACGATGCTGTTGAAATGAGGGGCGGTTCAGAACCGCCGCCCCAACGTACTTGGTACTTGCTTTGCGCCGCAAGCGGCTTCGCATCAGGCTGGGATATCGACCCACTGTCCCTTTTTCGCGCTTTCCAGCACCGTGTCGCAAACGCGCTGCGTGCGCACCGCGTCCCGCACTGTGGGATGGAACTCCGGCCCGTCGTCCAGACTTGCCAGGAAATCGGCCAGCCCGTTGATAAACGTGTGTTCGTAGCCGATCGTGCAGCCGGGCACCCACCAGTGGCGCATGTACGGATGCTCGAAATTGGTCACGTGTATCCGCTGCCACCCGGTCAGATGGTCCTCGATCTTCTTGCCCGAGGACGGATCGGCATAGCGGAAGTATTGCAGGATGTGCGAGTCTTCGAGGTCGAAGAACACGGAGCCGTTCTCGCCGTTCAGCTCGAAGGTGTTGTAGTTTTTTCGCCCGCGTGCATAGCGGGTGCTCTCGAACGTGCCGGTCGAGCCGTTGGCGAAAACGGCCAGGAACATGCAGGCATCGTCGATGGTGACCGGCTCGATGCGGCCCGATTCGGCGTGTTTGCGCTCCTTGATAAACGTCTCGGTATGGGCGACGACGCGCTGGATCGGCCCGTTTAGCCATTCGGCGGTGTCGATCGAATGGGCCAGCAAGTCGCCGGTCACGCCGGAGCCGGCCACTCGGGCGTCGAGCCGCCAAAGGGCCATGCCCCCCTGCGGCACGTCGGCCGAGATGGTGTAGTCCTGGTTGTAGACCGCACGATAGTGAAACGGCCGGCCGATACGCCCCTCGTCGATGATCTGCCGGGCCAGCGAGATGGCCGGCACGCGGCGGTAGTTGAACGACACCATGTTCGCCACGCCGGCCTGCTCGACGGCGGCCGCCATCTCCTCGGCCTGCCGGACGTTCATCGCCAAGGGCTTTTCGCAGACGATCATCTTGCCCGCCCGGGCGGCGGCGACAACGATCTCGTGATGCAACACGTTCGGCACGCAGACGTCGATCAGGTCGATGTCCGGCCGCTCGACCAGTTTTTTCCAGTCTAGCTCCATCGACTCGTAGCCCCAGTTTTTGGCGAATTGTTTGAGCTTGTTCTTCTCCTCCGGCCGGGCGCAACAGGCCTTCAGCACCGGCCGGTGTTCACTGTGGAAAAAGTGGTTGACCTGGCAGTAAGCGTTCGAGTGGGCACGGCCCATGAAGCCGCAGCCGATGATGCCGATGTTCAGGGGCTTCGTCATCGTTGAAAGTCCTTTGATAAAAGAGAGGGGACGGTAAATGTCCAATGACCAATGTTCAATGTCCAATGTCAGTAGTTCCAAGTTCTTGTGAGATTTGGCATTCGTCATTCTGAGCGTAGCGAAGAATCTCCTTGGCTGCCGAGGTTATTCGCTACGCTCAGGATGACTTGCTGAGGCGTCAGCCACCAAACTTGGGACTACTGACATTGGACATTGAACATTGGACATTGAACATTGAACATTGGTCATTGGACATTGGACATTGGACATTGAACATTGGACATTGAACATTGGTCATTGGTCATTGGACATTGAACATTGAACATTGAACATTGAACATTGAACATTGGTCATTAAGGGATTTTCGTGTTCCTGAATATGCTGGAAAAAATTAGATTTAGCTCATGCGCCTCCTTCCAAAGCACACGAGAGGTTTCCTTGCTGGATGTCGATGCGGCGGCAAGCATGCGCAACCAATGCTTCGATTCACGCGCTTCACGATTGCAGATGCTGATTCGATAGCGAAACTCCTTTCGCGATCCAGCTTCGTTCGCTTCGCAATAGTTGGCCCCAACACTTGTTCCCGCTCTGACTAATTGAGTAACCAATGGCCTTGTGACGGCATCCAACTTAATCGTTCTGGCAAAAACTACAATCCTTTCACCAAAGCATGCCGTCCGCTCGGCAAGATCAAACTTGCGATTCTTGTCTGTCTGACCAAGACAAGCATCTTCCTTCGCTAACGACTGCTCACGATTCATTGGTCATTGAACCTTGGACATTGGACATTGGACATTGAACCTTGGGCATTGAACATTGGACATTGGACATTCGTCATTCCTTCCATCCGTGCGCGTCCCGCACTGCGATCATCACCCCGAGGACGTCGTTCCAAGTCTCGGGCCTCATCATCACGGCATTGGGGAACATGCAGCCGTCCCAGCAGAAGTGGCGAATTGTCTTGGTCAATTGCCCAGTGTTGTCGCGGAGCCAGTAGCCGGCACAATGCACTATGTCCAACTTGCCGTTCGGGTCCGTTGCCAGACAGTGCCGGCCGGTCTTGTCGTGCGAGCCGGCGCCGTGGACCGTGGCGTCGTTCTGGGCTACGTGGAAGTCGATCGTCCACGGGCGGAGCTTCGTGGCAAGCGCGGCGTACGCCTCGTCGAACCTGGCCTGATCGCTCCAGTCGAAGTTCGGCGGCAGCAGGGCGTCTTCCGGGGCGTTGTGACCCAGCAGATACAGCAGCGTATGGGCCATGTCGGCCTGGAAGCCCAAGGTCTGCGGTCGGTCGATCATCTCCAGCAGTTCGATCATCCGCCGCCAACTATGCATGCCGCCCCAGCAGATTTCTCCCTCGGCGGCCAGCCGCTCGCCGTGGTCCTCGGCGATCCGGCACGCCTCGCGGAACGTCTCGGCGATGCGTTTCTGATTGGAGTCCGGGTCGTCTGCCCATTGGGCCACGCCGCAGGCCGAATCTATCCGCACCACGCCGTTCGGCCTGATGCCCATCTCGCGTAGTTTTTCCGCGATCCGGCAGGCTTTTTCCACCTGGGTCAAGAACTTTTTGCGGTCCTGAGCGTTGCCCATGGCCGATCCGCCTCCGGTCGGCGGCCAGACGGGCGCCACGACGCTGCCGATCTCCAGCTCTCGCGCCCGCGCCTTGTCGGCCAGCCGCCGGATTTCTCCGTCGTCGGCGTCGATGCCGACGTGCGGGTCGAAGAGGAACAGGTCGAAGCCGTCGAACCGCGTGCCATCGACCTCGGCCGCGGCGGTCAGGTCGAGCATCGTATCCAGCTCGATCGGCGGTTCGCCTCCGTCCCCCTTGCCGACCACGCCCGGCCAGGCGGCGTTGTGAAGTTTGGGATAGTTGTTCGGATGCTGGTCTGACATGATGAGTCCTTGTTCTTTTGGGATGAAGAGGTGTGTATTGAACGGTCACGCAGATTGTATTATTCTAATTGTCCCGCAACCTGCGGGACAATTGCAAGTTCTTTCGTATAAGCAAGATAGAACGCCCTTATGCGGTGGATGTTGGTTCGGGAAAAGCCAGCGATTCCGGGAAATGCCTTCTTAAGATCGGTCGCCAAGCGATCTATGACTTTGGCACCCCAACCTTTCCGATCCTGCCTTTGGACAATCTCCCGGCCGATGTCCCAGTAGAGCCGGATCAACTCACGGCTGGCGGCCGTCGCCGCACGGACTTGGGTTCGCCGAATGCGGTTTTTGAGGTCTTCAAGGAGTTCTGCGTAGTCCGAGGGCAGCGGCAAATGTGACTCTGGCACGGATTTTTCCGCGGTCCGACGCTCAATCTCATTGGTCTTCTTCTTCACCGCCATTGCGTCACCATCAAGATAATGAGTTGCATCCCCTTTTCAGCCTCCGATGCCCACGGTGAGCGTCACATAACGATGCCCAAAAATCCTCATAACGCAATATGTTCTCGTGCTTGTTTCGCCAATGTGCGTCTATTCCATCCCAACCATTGCCCTGGAAGATATGGCTGCACAATGGACAAATCCGGGCACCCTGCGTTGGCGTGTTGTGCTGACAACCGAGGCATTGCTGTTCCTGCTGTGCTCTGTGTTCCATTTGGAGTTCTCACTCATCTGTCTGTTTTGTTCTTTCCCAACGCATCGTTAATCGCATCATCGAAGGCGACGTTGGCTTCACGAGGCGACAGCGGCTTTATGCGGCGGGAACCTGGAGGGACATCAGGTGGTATCGAAGGCGACCGAGATTCTAACTTGGGTTCCTTGTCACCCTTACGCGTAACCGTTCACACCCCGGGGAGCAATGAAGGAGCGGAATTGTGGGCGAGATGAGCTTCGACGGCGGATGTGACGAAGGAAAATACATTGCGACGCTGCTGACGACAACTCTCAATCACCGTCAGCATCGTCTCGACAAA
>JAHIKV010000334.1 GCA_018897395.1 Planctomycetota bacterium
GGACCCACGCACCGAAATCTTCGGCGAGTTGGCCCTTATCTCGGTCAGCACCAACGTAACCACCTACCAGGCGACCGAAAGCCCCATGATCGACGTCGCTCCCACGGAGCTTACGCTCCATTTCAACGACACGACCCTCGATCCCGGCACCCTGGCCGGCATCCAGATTACCCGCGCCGGAGTGAACGGCACGTTCTATGACCCGGCTACCAACCCTTACGACATCGACGACGTGGTGATCCAGCCGGGGTACACCAGCATCGGCGAGAACCCCAACGAGGTCTTGATCCGCTTCGCCGAGACCTTGCCGAACGACATATATCACGTGACGATCGTGGGGCAGGGGAGCGACGGCGTCCACTATTATTATGGTCCGGACGGCAAGCTGGTCATGCCGTTCAGCAACATCGCCGGGATGACCGTCGGATTTGGCGAGATCATACCCGACCAGGGCGGCTCGTATTGGGACGGGAAAAACTTCACCTGGACCTTCGACTTGAACCTGGGTCCGCAGGTCACCGGCGTGGTGCCGCAGCCGATCACCCGCGCCGCGGACGGCACGCTCTCTCAGGCCCGCAATCAGATCGAGATTTACTTCAGCGAAGCGATGGACTTGGCTTCCGCGCAGACGTTGACCTATTACAGCCTGATCTCCACCCAGGACACGGCGAACACTTCCGACGACGTGATAATCAACCCGACGCAGGCGGTCTACAACGCGGCGGCGAAGAAAGTCACGTTGACCTTCGGCGCCGACAGCGCCGGCAACCCGGCGACCGACTTGGCGCAATTGGTGGCCGATCCGGCGAAAAACGCCATCGGCGCCTTCCGACTGCGGATCGGCGACCAGTACCGGCCGATCGTCGCCACCGAGCGGACCGACGTGCAGGACGGCTGGTTCATCGACGTGGGTTCGACATTCGACGCGGCCGCTGACCTGGGCAGCTTTAAGTACGCCGCGGACCCCTTGACGGGCCAATCGTGGTTGATCTCCGGTCGGATATCGCCGATTTATTACGACGTTCAGTGGCCCGGCGGTCGGAACACGCCCGGCAACCGCGACCTGCCCGAGGGCGCGACCGACGTGTGGGCCGAGAGCCACACGGCGCCGGGGGACGAGGGCGACATTGGCCCTTACGGAGAAATCCCCACCTATTACTACAACTTCCAGAGCGTCTACGGCACGATCCAAAACGCCCCCGCGCTGAACCTGATTACGAACGTCCAGAAGCAACGGGTGCGCGAGATTTTCTCGATCATCTCCCAGTACAGCGGCGTGCAGTTCATCGAATCCGCCGACCTGGGCATGACCATCGTCACCGGCGACCTGCGCGTGTTCGACCCCTACATTGAAGTCGGCCCCGGCGCCCCGGCCGGCATGGCCGGCGGCGGTCCCGAAAACGGCCTGGTGATCGTCAACAGCTACTACGACTGGGGCGGTTCCGAATACGGAAGCCCCTTCATGCAGGTCATGATGCACGAGATTTTGCATCCCTTGGGCGCGATGCACTCCTACGAGTTGCCGGCTTTCGAGATCATGGGCAGCAGCGAAACCATCGCCACTATCGGCACCGATCAGGAGGTCACTTTCCCCGGCAACAACGACGTCACCGTCCTTCAGTACCTGTACCGCAACGACAGCATCGACACCGACTTTTACCGTTTCGAGATCGAGTCGGAGGGCGACCTGAGCGCGGAGACGATTGCCCAGCGGATGCAAAACGCCAGCTTGCTGGACACCTGTCTGGTGCTCTACGACGACCAGTTTCAGGTGATTGCAAGCAACGACGATTATTTCGACGACGATTCGTTCATCGGCGTCCATCTGGAGGCGGGCGCCTATTACATCGGCGTCAGCTCCACCGGCAACTCGCAATACGGCCCGGACGTCGACGGCGGAACGACCGAGGGCGCGTATCAATTGCAGTTGAAATTCCGGCCCAAAGTCGTTCAGCAATTGACCGACTCGCGGGGAACGGCCATCGACGGCGACGCGGACGGCGTGCCCGGCGGACAATATGATTTCTGGTTCAACGTCCAGACCGCCAGCGCAACCGCCGCGAACAACCACACGTTGATCGTCGACAAGCTGGCCCCGGCCGCCGGCGCAGACGGAACGCCGGCCCATCCGTACAAGAACATCTCCGACGCGCTGGCCGCGGCCACACTGATCTACAACTCGCTACCGCAGACGCAGATTCAACAAGGCGCCGGCGTCGTCGTCCGAGTGGTGGGCAACAACTTCGCCAACGACAACCAAGGCCGCGGCATCCAGACCGTAGCGGGCAGTCTGCTGGTCGACGGCAAGACGTTCACCATCTCCGACGCCACCCGCACCTTCACCTTCGAGTTGGACAGCAACAGTTCGTTCACCAAGGGCAACATTCAGGTTGCCTTCAAGGCCACCGACAACGCGGCGGCCATCGCCGCGAAACTCGCCGCGGCGATCAATTCGGTGAGCTGGATCCCCGCCGGTCTCGGCCAGACGGCGCCCACTCGCTATTACGACGGCTTGTACGCTCGGGCCACCGTCAGCGGAACCATCGTCAACGTGAACGGTCCGACGGTCGCGATCAATCTCGGCTCGACCAAGCTGAAATCGACCCTTCAAGACAACCTGGCATACGAAATCGGCACGAACCCGCTGGGCAACACGCTCAGCGACGGCAAGAAGCTGGAGGTTCCCCAGGGCGTTTCGCTGATGATCGACGCCGGGGCCATTCTGAAACTCCGCATCGCCAACGTCTCCGTGGGCAGTTCCGCCGTGTCGGTCGACCGCAGCCTCGGCGCGCTCCAAGTCCTCGGCACGCCGGGCAACAGCGTATACTTCACTTCCTACCTCGACGAGCGGGTGGGCGCGGACACCTACGCCAACACAACCGTTCCGACGGCCGGAAACTGGGGCGGACTGGTATTCCGAAACAACTACGACTACGACGAGCAAGCGGTCAATCCCAACCGAATCGTCCTCGAACAGGAAGGCATCTTCCTCAACTACGTCAACCACGCCGACATCCGCTACGGCGGCGGAAAGGTGACGGTCAACGGCATCCAGGACGTCTACAATCCGATCCACATGCTCGAGGCCCGGCCGACCGTGTCCTATAGCACCATCCGCTACAGCGCGGACGCGGCCATGTCGGCCGATCCGAACAGCCTCTTGGAGACGACCTTCCACGACGGCTTCGGCGAGACCCCCTTCGCCGCCGACTACGACCGGGTAGGGCCCGACCTGCACGGCAACAAACTCATCGCCAACAGCCTCAACGCCCTGTTCCTCCGCGTGACCACCGCCGCCGCATCCGCGCTGCAACAGCTCGATGTTTCGGCCCGCTTTGACGACGTGGACGTGGTCCTGGCGATCCCCGAAAATATAATCATCACGGGCGACGCGGGCGGAGCGGTCGCGGTCAAGGGGACTTGCCCGCTGACGGCCGACGGCCGAAACCAACTCGTCGTGCCCGGATCGTATTCGCAATTCGTCGACCGTCAGTATTTCTTCATGGGCGACGGCCGGAACACCGTGCGATTCGAGTTCGACCTGATCGGCAACGGCGTGGCCTCCGGCAGCGTGCGCATCGCACTGACTCTGGCGCCGCTGGACCCCGCCGACGTGGCGACGATCATCGCCAACGCGATCAACGGGTCGATTCTGAACGTTTCGGCCAGCGCCGTGGGCGACCGCGTGGTGCTCGACGGCACGAACGTCGAAGTCCGCGGCCTGACCGGCACGAAGGCACTGATGGCGGGCCGTCTCTCCATCGACCCCGGCGCGATCGTCAAGCTCGCCGGCACGCGAATCGAGACCGGCGTCGGCGCTCAGTTTATCGCCGAAGGGGCCGATGGTTACGAGATCATCTTCACCTCGTTGGAGGACGACACCTACGGCGCCGGCGGCACGTTCGACGCCACCAACAACGGCCAGACCCAGACCCCGGGGCCGGGCGATTGGGGCGGCTTCTATTTCAACCCGACCTCGCGGGGCAGCATCGACCAGGCACGCGTCTTCTACGCCGGCGGCAGCACGGCCATCGAGGGCGGGTTCGGAAACTTCGCCCCCATTGACATCCGCCAGGCGACCGTCCGGGTGACGAACACGCTCTTTCAAGACAACACCGCACACACCACGGCCGGCAACCGCAACGGCCGCGGAGTGATCACCGATCCGGCCGTGATTCACGTCCTCTTCTCGCAACCTGTAATAGCGGGCAACACCTTCGTCGACAACCAGGCCCCGGTCGTCTCGATCGACGTAAACTCGCTCAATTATCTTAACGTGGCCGATTGGGGCCGGGCCACCGGAAAGGCCGGCGCTTTCGCGGAATACGGCGATAATCAAGGCCCGTTGGTCCGAGCCAACCGCATGTCGGGCAATTCGATCAACGGCATGATCGTCCGCGGCGGAAACTTGACCACCGAAGGCGTCTGGGACGACACCGACATCGTGCACGTCCTCTACGATGAGATCGTCGTGTCGAACCTATGCACCTACGGCGGACTGCGGCTGCAAAGCAGCGCCGACGAAAGTCTGGTCGTCAAACTCAGCGGGGCCAACGCCGGACTGACGGCCACCGGCCGCCCGCTGGAAATCCACGACCGCATCGGCGGAACGATCCAGGTGCTCGGCACGCCGGGCCATCCGGTGGTGTTCACCGATCTGGCGGACGACACGGTCGGCGCGGGCCTGACTCCCGACAACCGGACCGTGCTGGATACCGACAACACGCCGAACTCCACCGGCACGGCCGGCGCTTGGCGGAGCATAAAGCTGGAGGAATACAGCAACGACCACAACTTGGCGATCCTGAACGAGGCCGAGCCGGCCACCGTCGCCTCGGCCGACCCCAACGCCTCCCCCGAATCGGCGGAGTGGCTTGGCCAGTTGGCCGCCGAAAACAAGGGCGGGGACGACGTGCTCCGCATGGGATTCGAGGTCCACGGCACGATCGCGCTGGACCGGCCCGACGACGTCGACGTATACAGCTTCCAGGGATACGCCGGAAGCGAGGTTTGGATCCAACTCGACCGCACCACCTTTGCGCTGGACACCGTGGTCGAACTGCTCGACGCCGACGGGAACGTGCTGGCCCGCAGCGACAACTGGCGCGACGAAGTCGAGGACCCCAATTTGTTGTTTGGCGCCGCGCTGACCCTGGAAGGGGACGACTGGGGTTATGAGGACGTTTACAGCATCAACCCCCGCGATGCCGGCATGCGCGTGGTATTGCCCGGCCCGGAAGGCCAACAACGGACGTATTACATCCGCGTTTCCAGCGCGGCGCCGACCGCTCCCGACGCCCACCAGACCAGCGGCGTTTATCAGTTGCAGGTCCGGTTGCGGAAGGTCTATGAGCATCCCGGCTCGACGATCCGCTACGCCGACATCCGCTACGCCACCAACGGCATCGAGGTGATTGGTCTGCCGGGCCACTCTCCGCTGACCAGCGACATATACGAGACCGAAGCCCCAGACAACCCCACTGTCGCGAGCAACGACACCTTCAACACGGCCCAGGCGCTCGGCAATCTGCTCCAGTCCGACCGGAACGTAATCACCGTCGGCGGCTTCCTGGCCGACTACACGGACGTAGACTGGTACACCTTCACCGTCGATTACGGCGACACGATCCAGCGCATCGACGGCTTTACGACCGAAGGGTCGGTCTACCCCGTGACGTTCGACATCGACTACGCCGACGGCTTGGTGCGTCCCGACACGACACTGTGGATATTCGATGAGACCGGGACGTTGATCCTGATGGGGACCGACTCGGGGATCGTCGACGACCAGCCCGATCCGACCGCCGGCACCAACCTCGACGATCTCACCCGCGGCTCGGTGGGCGCCCGCGACCCGTTCATCGGTCCGGTTTACCTGCTCGAAGGGCATACCTACTACATCGCCGTGACCAGCACCGGCGCCACCGCCTCGGCGACGGCCGACGATCCGATGTTGCGCTGGGAGCCGATCAACTCCATGCAACGCATCGCCGAGGACAACATCGGCAGCCAGAACGCCTCGGGCATCGGCGACAGTCCCGCTTTTGAACTGAACCCCGAGCCGGTCCCCTTCCACCTCGGCGACGTCACGTTCTACGTGCTGACCGACGGCAACGTGTTGACGGCCGATCCGTGGACCGGCGTGGTCGAGACGACCTACGGCGCCTTGCCCGACGCCGACCCCAACGCCAATCTTTACACTTACGGCGACCTGGTGATGCTCAGCGACGGGCGGCTGTATACCGTCACGCGGGGCACGGACGCGCTGGCGGCCGACCAGAACGCCGCCGCCGGACGGCTGCGCGAACTCGACACGGAGGACGCCAGCCTACTGGTCTCCGACCAGGATGACGGGCTGATCACCTACCGTTACTCCACCGATCCCGCCAATCCGCCCCCCGCCCTGGAAGTCGCCGGCGACAACTCGCCGCTCGGCGAGGCCGGCGGCGTCCACATGGAGGCGCTGGTCTACAGCACGGAGTTGGGCGGCTGGCTCGTGGTGGGCAACGCGCTGAACGGCTTCAACGAAGTCGCCTATCAGAGCAATCTCCTCTACTTGCTGCTGCCGGATGGGACGGCCATCGACCCGCCAAACATCGCCAACGACGGCACGGCCCGGTTGCCGACGAACATCATTCCCATCGCGCAACTGGCCACCGGCCCGGTGATCGCCGCCGTGGACGCGACCCACGCCTCGGACGCCGCCGAAGACATCCTCGACGGCACGCGGTTTACGGTCACCGACGCCGACGGCAACGAGGTAACCTTCGAGTTGGATTGCGGTCCCGACATCGACATGGGCACCGGCGCCTTGATTGTCCGCGACGGCATGACCTTCAGCGTCGGCACGGCGGCCTTGCAGCGGACCTTCGAGTTCGACGGCGGGCCGGTGATGATCCTCGGCCCCGACGTGGGCGGGAGCCTCGAAGGCCAGACGTTCACGATCACCGACAACGCGGGCGCGGCCACGACGTTCGAGTTCGACCCGGCGGACGACGGGGTGGCGGCGGGCAACACGGCGGTCACGATCATCGCGGGCGATACGGCCGACGTGGTGGCCGCGGCGGCGGTGGCCGCCATCAACGGCCTGGGCGGCGTGCTGCAGACCGCCCGCGGCGAGGCCACTCTCGCCGAGGCCCGCGTCTCGCTGATCAACGACAGCCTAATCGTCTTGCCGATCGGCGGCGGCCTGCTGGGCGTCGAAGGCCGCTACGGCCTTGAAGACCCCGCCAGCGTCAATGTCATAATCCCCTTCGAGGAGACCTGGGACGATCCGGTATTCCAGAGCATTCTTACCGTCGCGCCGTTGAGCTATCCGGCACTGTTCGGCAATCAGATCGAGCGGGTCGTCGAGCTTAACCTGCCGGCCATCGACGTCAGCGCAGCCGACCGGACCGCAAGGAACGATCGCATCACGTTCGGCGGGGCCACGGTGTACGACTTCGCCGGGATGGACCCCGTCTGGACGCACCGCTTGGGCTTCGACCACGGCGGCGGGGCCCCGCTGAGCGAGGCCGGTCTGCAAGTCCCCGTCGGCGCTGATATGGCGGTCTCCTTCGGCGCGGCGGATACCGCCCGGCAAATCGCGCTGAAGATCGCCGCGGCGATCAACGCCGCCCCCTTCGCCGTCGACGCCACGGCCGAGGGGGTCAACGTGAACTTGACTTACGCCTCGCTGACCGACCTTCCCACGACCGACCACCCGCTGACGACCTTCGGCATCGGCCCCGGCGGCAAGATCACCGGCATGGCCTTCCTCGGCGACGCGCTGTACGCCGTCAGCGACGCGGGCGGCTTCTACGAGATCGTCAATTACAATGAGCCGGAGTTCAGGCGCTGGCCCGACCCCAGCACCGACCCGCCGGAAGTCCACACGCCCAACGAAATCCAGCCGATCCCCAACCCGGCCGCGGCACATTTGCGGTTCATCGGGGAGATCGAATCGGACCAGAACCCCGGCGACGGGGTCGAGTTCGCCGGCTTGACGCTGGGGCCGCAAACGGTCGAGGAAGCCCGATACGCCGAGACGTTCTTCGCCGTTTCGCGCACCGGCGACCTGTACGCCTTGGCGCTCGGCGCGGGCGGCAACTCGGTCGACAAGCAGGGCATTTTCGTGGACGCCCAGACCAGCGTCACGGTCCCCGGCATGACGGCCGTCTCCGGCCTCTGCTTCTCGACGCTCGACTACAACCTCTGGCACGTCACCGAGCGGCGCGCGGACGACGACGGCCACGACGTGAACGCGACCTACGACCTGAGCCGGGCGGAGCCGCCGCCGCCGGAGCGGGCGGAATTGCCCAACGGCGGATTCAGCTACTACTTCGGATATGAAGATGCCGGCAACTACAACGCCCCCGGCGGGGCATACGGCTCGCTCGTGACGCAAACGTTCAGCCTGGAGCAGTATTCCGAGATCGATGCGCCGACGCTGTACTTCGAGTATTTCCTCGACACCGGCGGGCCGGAAGGCTTCGATACCGCCCAGGTGTTCGCCTCGGCCGACGGCGTGACTTGGTACGTGCTGGGGGCGACCCTGGACAATCCCGACGGCAACCTGCTGGACACCAACGGCCAATGGCACCAGACGCGCATTGCCCCGCCGGAAGACCCCTGGCAGGTCGGCCCCACCAATGCCGTCTACTACTGGTCCCTGGCCGACTTCGTCGGCGAGTCGGAAGTCCGTCTGCGGTTCGACTTCACCACCGCCGGCGACATGAACGTCGGCGACGTGGGAAACATGCTCGACACCACCGGCGCCTACTTGCAGGCGTTGGCCGGCGACTTGATCGAGGACGGCGACCAGTTGAGCGTCGACGGCGTGTTGTTCGAGTTCGACGTGGGCGTGGCCCTGCGCCTGCCGAACGTGGCCGGCGACGCCATCGCCGACGGCGAGTGGTTCGAGATTACCGACTTGTTTGGAGGTGGGTCGCGGACCTTCGAGTTTGTTTACTCCGCCGGTGATGCCGACCCGGGCAATGAGGAGATTCTGATCGAGATCGGCGAGACCACCACGGAGGTCGCCTATCGGGTGGCCGCGGCAGTCAACGCCCTGGGGCTGACAAACTCCTACGGCGAGTCGATCGTCGCCGACGTCTACGAGAACCGCGTGATGCTTAACCGGGCCGAGGGCCTCGAGCAATCGGCCGATCCGACGATCGTCGCCGTCGGCGACGGCTTCCGCTCCGACTCGCTCGCCGCCACCCCGATCGAGATCACTTCCATGATGACTGCCGACGAGGTGGCCCAGGTCATCGGCGCGACGTTCGACGCGGTGTTTGCCGGCGGGAACCCGTCGTTTAGGGTCCAAGGCAGCATCATCCGCATGATCCATCACCCGGTCGACTGGCCAGGCCCCTTGCCCTACGCGAACTACTTGCCGGGCGAATCGGGCGACTTTAACGACATTGCCCGCGGCCAGGACAACGCCCACGAGGGCTTCTACCTGGACAATATCGTGATCGGTTTCGTCGAGCGCGGCGAAATGGCCACCCAGGTCCAGGCCAACACGGACTTCGTCTTCACGCCGACGGCGCCGGAAAAGGTCATCTCGACCGGCTACTACCAGCTCCAGGTCCGCGGCGCCAGCGAATACGCCGTCTGGGCGCCCGAATACTTGTATCCGATGACCCTGGTCCGTTCGTTCGACACCAACGACCGGTTCGACGAGAGCTATACGCTTACGGTCCCGTCGGCCAACGACATTCCCCAGGGCATGGCCTTCGTCGTTAGCGACGGGGTCACGGCCGTGACTTTCCAGTTCCTCGACCAGAACGTGCCCAGCGGGAACCCGGACTACGAGCCGATCCACTTCTCGGTCAACGAGAGCGCGGCGGAAGTGGCCGCCCACGTCGTCGAGGCGATCAACGCCGCGGCCGCCGCCGGGCTGTTCAACGTGACGGCCACGAAGAATGAGAGCAGCAACCGCATCGACCTCTTCCGGGCCGCCAAATTCTCGCGCCTCGATGACGGTCAGGGGGGCGGCGGCGCCGGCGGCGGGCAAACCACCCTCCGCGACCGGCGCGACGACCCGATGAACTTCAACGGCGACACCAGCGCCTTCATGGGCCTGGCCGACGCGACGCCCACGGGGGACTCCTACCTGATTACCGAGGATCCGCAGTGGGACGGCGTCTGGTACGACGCGGAGAAGGTCCCGCCGGATTCGGCCGCGCCTCCCGGGACCGGCGACGACTTCTTGTGCTGGGCGGCCGCGGCCAGCAACATCCTCGCCTGGTCCGGCTGGGGGCTGGTCGAAGGCATGTACGACGCCGACCAGGTGTTCCAGTACTTCCAAGACCACTGGACCGACGAGGGGGGCTGGCCGGAAGCCGGCTGGGAGTGGTGGTTCACCGGGTTCAATCCCACCTCGGGATGGGGCGGCGCCGAGGTCGATGTCCCCGGCGGGGGCTTCTTCCGCGACCTGGACTTCCCGAGCTACCTCCGCACCGAGTCGAACGACGCGCTGGTGCTCGGGGCCATCGACGAGTTCCTCCACGACGGGTACGGCTGCACGCTGGGCGTGTTCAGCGATTTCGGCATGGCCCACGCCATCACCGTCTGGGGATTCAACTACGACGAGAGCGACCCGGACCACTACGTCGGCATCTGGGTGACCGACTCGGACGACGACAAGTATCTGGCCGTCGCCCCGGACCGGCTCCGCTACTTCGAGGTCGAGTGGTCCCAGGCGGACGGGCGCTGGTACATGCAGGACTACTACGGGATGGACACCGTTTACATCTCCGATGTCAGCGGTTTGGCGCGGCGGTTTACCGGGGTCGCGGCCACGAAGTACACCGAGTTGGGGGACCAAAACCAGGTGTACGATCAGGGCCAGATTATCCTGGAGAACAACAAGATCACTTATTCCAACGGTATCGGCATCCTGGTCGCCCCGGCCCAGCGCGCCGGGGGAGTTGTTATTCCCAAGCCCGGCCCGACCGCCCCGCTGGCGGTCGTCAACGGCGCGCATCAGGTCCCCGGCGTCGTTATCCAGAACAACATCGTGGCCTACTCCGGGGTGATGGGCATCAACTTCGGCGGCGACCTTCCGCAGAACGGGCAGTCGATTGGGTCCGTTCCGCTCGGGCGCATCGTCAACAACACGATCTACGGCGTCGGGACCGGCACCCAGAACTTCGGCATCTGGATCGGTCCCAACGCCAGCCCGACGATGTTGAACAACGTCGTCGCCAACACCTGGGTCGGCATTGTCGTCAACGACCTATCGACCACGACGGTCGTGGGCACTACCGCGTACTCCGGCAACTCTTTCAACGCGGCGTACTTCGACAACGTTGGCACCCTGACGCTGGGTGTCACCGAGACCTTTGCCATTGTAATCCCGGCGGGCGAGCCGCTGTTCGTCGATGCCGCGGCGGGCAACTTCTATCCGGCCGCCGGTTCGAGGATCATCGACAGTTCGCTGGATTCGTTGCAGGACCGGGCGAACATGGTCAACGTGAAAAACCCGCTGGGGCTTCCGCTGTCGCCCATCCTGGCACCTTCGACCGACATCCTCGGCCAGTTGCGGACAGACGACCCGAGCGTCTCTCCGCCGTCGGGATTCGGCCAAAACACCTTCAAGGACCGCGGCGCCATCGACCGCGTCGACTTCGACGGCCCGACCGCCTTCCTGGTCGCCCCGCCTGACAACGACGCCGCCGGAATCGACCGCAACCCGACGCCTGCCGACGTTACGGTGGCCGTCATCGGTAATCAAACCTTCCCCGAGTTCATCATCCGGTTGCAGGACGACGGCGCGGGGATCGCCGACTATACGGTCCTTCCCGAGACCGTGCAGGTCATGCGCGACGGTGTGGAGTTGATCGAGGGCCGGGACTACTACTTCAGGTACGAAGAGACCAACGACTGGATCATTCTTCGATCGGCGGGCGGGGCCTGGGCGCCGGGAAGCACCTACACCATTTATCTCACCGACGGCATCCGCGACCTGGCCGACAACCCGGTCCAAATGAACCACTCCGACGATACGACCAGTTTCGTGATCGAGCTGATCGGCTACGACTTCGGCGACGCGCCGATGAGCGACACGTACCTTCCCGACGGCGCCCGGCACATCGTTGACCCCGACGTGCATCTCGGCGCGCGGATCGACAGCGAAGCCACTCCCCAGGTGGACAGCGCCGCTACCGCCGACGCATCCGACGACGGCGTGGACTTCGTGGACGGCGACTACGTGGTCAGCCAGGCCGGCGAGACCAAGACCATCGTCGTCACCGCCTCGACCAACGGAGTGCTGGACGCCTGGATCGACTGGAACAACGACGGCGTCTGGGACGCCGGCGAAAAACTCGTCCTCCGAGACGCCGCCGGAAGCGCCGTCACCGGCATCCTGGCCGGGAAAAACGAGTTGACCTTCGACGTGCCGGCGGGCTGGGCCGTCTCGGGCGATTTCTACGCCTTCGTCCGATTCCGCTTCAGCACGACCGGACTATTGTCCGACGGTTCGGCGATGCAGCCGACCGGAGAGGCCCTCGACGGAGAGGTGGAAGACTACCGGATCAGGGTCATCTCAACGCGGGTCGATTGGGGCGACGCTCCGGACCCCGACTATCCCACCCTGGGGGCCAGCAACGGCGCGTCTCATGTAATATCGACCGACGTCCTCTGTTTGGGCGAGACGGTCAGCCTCGACCCCCTGCCCCAGCCAAACCTGACGGCCACCGGCGACGACGACGACGGCTTCGATTTCTCCGGCGTATCCTTGATTCCGGGACGGGACGCCGACGTCTCCTTTATGGTTGCGAATGAAACCGGCCGGCAGGCGTATCTAAGCGCGTGGATCGACTTCAACCGCGACGGCGACTGGTCGGACGCCGGAGAAATGATCGCCGGCGATGTCCTGGTCGCCGTAGGGTTGAACACCTTGACGATCAACGTGCCCGACGTCGCCGTGGACGGCGATACGTTCGCCCGCTTCCGCTTGAGCACCGAACAGGGCCTTTCGTTCACCGGCCCCGCCGCCGACGGCGAGGTGGAGGACTATCGAGTCTCCATCCTGCCGGTTCCCGGCGAAATTCTGGGCACGAAGTGGAACGACCTCGACGGCAACGGAATACGCGGCCTCGACGAGACCGGGCTTGAGGGTTGGACGATCTACTTGGACGCCAACGGCAACGGCATGTTGAATGTCGGCGAACTTTCGACGACAACCGCCGACGACGGCACATACGCGTTCGTCGAACTGACCCCCGGAGATTACATCGTCCGAGAAGTGACCCAAAGCGGCTGGCAACAGCACGGGCCGGAGTATTACAACGTAACGGTCGGCGCCGGCCAGATCATACTGGGTCAGGACTTCTTCAACCAGGACGTCGCCTCGCCGACGGCGGTCTCCATCGAGCTTGGCGGCGACAACCCGACAAATGCCGATTCGGTAACCTTCACCGTGACCTTCAGCGAACCGGTTGCCGGAGTGGACGCCGGCGATTTCACCTTGGCGATCGACGGCTTGACGGGAGCGGAGGTCAGCGGAGTTTCCGGCAGCGGCGCGGTTTACACCGTTGCCGTAACCACCGGCTCCGGCGAGGGCACATTGCGGTTGGATCTGGTCAACGACGGCTCGATCCAAGACCTTTCCGGCCATCTGTTGGGCGTTCCCGCCTCGGGAGGAACATTCGAGGGTGAGTTCTATACCATCGATAGAACCCCGCCGATGGTCGTCTCCATCGAGCGCGACGGCGACAGTCCGACCAACGCTGAAACGGTAACCTTCATCGTGACTTTCGGCGAGGCGGTCGCCGGCGTGGACGTCGGTGATTTCGATTTGGTGTCCGACGGATTGACCGGCGCGGCGATCAGCGAAGTCACCGGCGCCGACGACGTTTACACCGTAACCGTGACCGTCGGCACGGGCGATGGTACGTTGCGGTTGGACCTGGTCGACGACGATACGATCGTCGATCTGGCCGGAAATGTCTTGGTCGGCGCGGGAATCGACGTCGGAAGCTTCATCGGTCCGGTTTACGAGATCGACCGCACCGCGCCGGAGGTGGTCTCGATCGCGCGGGCCGGCGCGAACCCCACCAGCGTCTCGACGCTCCTCTACACCGTGACCTTCAGCGAGGCGGTCACGGGCGTGAACAAATCCGATTTCGCCATCGAGACCAATCTGACGGGAGCCTCCGTGCAAAGCGTTGCCGGCAGCGGCGACACCTACACCGTCGCCGTACTGGCCGGCGCCGGCGCCCTTGGCACCGTGCGGTTGAACCTCGTCGACAACGATTCGATCGTCGATGCGGCCGGCAACCAATTGGGCGGCCCGGACGCCAACAACGGCAACTTTGAAGGCGAGGTCTACACGATCGACCGCAATCGTCCGACCGGACTCTTCTTGTCCAACGATCGCGTCGCCGAACACGTGCCGGTGAACACCCCCGTCGGCGCGCTGTCCAGCACCGGTCCACATGCCGGCGCGTACGCTTACCAGTTGGTGTCCGGCGATGGAGACGACGACAACGCCTCCTTCCGCGTCGTGGGCAGCCTCTTGCGGACCAACACGGTCTTCGACTTCGACGCCCAGAACACTTACCTTATCCGCCTCCGCACGACGGACTCGGCCGGATTCTGGTCGGAGATGGAGTTCACCATCACCGTGGTCGCGGAAGAGGACACCGCCTCGATCGGCGACCGCGTGTGGAAAGACAACGGCAACGGATTACAGGACGCCGGTGAGACGGCAATCGCCGGCGCGACCGTGGAAATCTTCTGCTCGCCCAGCGGCGTCGTCGGCGGGACCGGCGACTTCTCCTACGGGCAAACGGTCACGGACGCCGGCGGGAACTACGGCTTCGACTTGCTGCTGCCCGACTTGGATTATTACCTGGTGTTCCGCTCGCCGGCCGGCTACACCTTCACCAACGCCAACGTCGGCGGCGACGTTGACGATACGATCGACAGCGACGCCAATTCGTCCGGCTTCACCTCGCTGTTTACCCTCGGCGCAGGCGGGGTGAAAGACGATCTCGACGCCGGACTGGTCGGTTCGGCCGCCGCTTACGACTTCGCCATTCGGGCCGGGGCGGCCGGAGACGACGTCGGCCAAGCGGTCGCCGCCGACTCGGCGGGCAACGCCTACGTTGCCGGGACCTTCCGCGGCACGGTCGACTTCGATCCCGGCGTCGGCGTATACAATCTCACCAGCGCCGGCGGCAGCGACGTCTTCGTGGCCAAGTATTCTTCCAGCGGGGCGCTGCTCTGGGCACGCGCCATAGGCGGCACGGGCGACGACGCCGCCACCGGCGTTGCCGTCGTCGCCGCGGGTTCGGACGACGTCGTCTGCGTTAGCGGCAGTTTCTCCGCAACCGCCGACTTCCTCTCCGGTTCCGGCGTATACAATCTTACCGCCGCCGGCGGCAAGGACGCCTTCATCGCCAAACTCGATTCGCACGGCGGACTCGTTTGGGCGCGCGGCGTGGGCGGCGCAGGCGACGAAGCGGCCAACGACATCGCCCTCACTACCGACGACGGAAGTGTCTACACCACCGGATACTTCGCCACCTCGACCACCGGCACGAACGTCGACTTCGATCCCGACGCCGGCGGCATACACAACCTCAAGAGCATCGGACCGAAGGACGTCTTCGTCTTGAAACTGGACTACGACGGAAACTTCGTCTGGGCCAAGCGCGTCGGCGGAACCGGCTGGTCGCAGGGGATGAGCAACGGATTGGGAATCGCCACGGCCGCCGACGGCAGCGTCTACACCACCGGCAGCTTCCAGGGCGTCGCCGATTTCGACCCCGGCCCGAACCAGTCCACCCTGACCTGCGCCGGCGACAGCGACATGTTCGTCTCCAAATTGGACGCCGAGGGCAACTTCGTTTGGGCCAAGCGGGTGGGCGGGGCCAGCGAGGAATACGGCGCCGACGTCGCCATCGCCTCCAACGGCTCGGTATATCTCACCGGTGGTTTCCATGGCGTGGTCGACTTCGACCCGGGCGCCGGAACCTACAATCTCAACAGCGCCGGAAACCGACGCCTGTTCGTCCTCAAATTGACCTCGGCGGGCAATTTCGTCTGGGCCGACGGATTCGGCGGCACCGGCTGGGACCTCGCCGGCGACATCGCCCTGGACGGCGACGGCGGCGTCTACGTTACCGGCGGGTTCTACGGCATCGCCGACTTCGACCCCGGCGCGGGGACCTACAATCTGACCAGCGCCGGACAGAAAGACGCCTTCGTCCTCAAGTTGAACTCCGCCGGCGGTTTCGTCGGGGCGCAACGTACCGGAGGGTCCGGCGAAGACTGCGCAGGCGGCATCGCCGTCTTCTCGCCCACCGGGGCCGTCTACACGACCGGCTACTTCCACGGCGCAGTCGACTTCGATCCGAGCGCGGCGATTTATCAACTCAACAGCGCCGGCGGCCGGGACGCCTTCCTCGCCAAATACGTCTCTCCCGCCGCGGCGCCGCTGACGGTCACTATCGACCGGGCCGCTACTCAGGCCGATCCAACCACGGCCTCGCCGATCGTCTTCCGCGTGGTGTTCGGCGCCGCGGTGAGCGATTTCACCGCCGCCGACGTCACCCTCGGCGGAACCGCGCTGGGAACGCTGTCGGCCGCCGTAACCCCCGTCGGCGTGGACGGCACGACCTACGACGTGCGGGTCTCCGGCATGACCGGCAGCGGCGACGTCACCGCGTCGATCATCGCCGGGATGGCTCACAACACGCTGGGCACTCCCAACCAGGCATCGACCAGCACGGACAACACCGTAGCGTATACATATACCGCCCCCGCCGGGCCGGTGATCTCACAGGTGGTCGTCGCCGAAGCGAACCCGGGCAGCGACCTCGACGGCATAAAAGAATCGAGCGACCGACTGGTTATCACCTGGGCCGTGACCAGCCCCGCCGGGGTCGCCGCGCGGTCGTTGAA
>JAHIKV010000336.1 GCA_018897395.1 Planctomycetota bacterium
ACGACGCGATAATAGATGACTACTGCGAGGAAGAAGGGCTCCAGGTCTTCGGCAGGATACCGTTCTCCAGGGACCTGGCCGAGGCCTGCTCTCGCGGGGAGATGCGCACGGAGACGGATGAGACCTGGTCCTGGCGGTTTCAAAAGATACTTGAGGAGGTCAGAAAGGCATGCCTGCTCAGCTCACCATCTTGAGCGGAAAAGGTGGGACGGGCAAGACAACCGTCACTGCTTCATTCCTCAACCTGGCAGGCGGCGCGGTAGCGGCGGACTGCGACGTGGACGCCCCCAACCTACACCTGCTCCTCGACCCCACCCTTGTCAGCCGCGAGCCGTTCGAGGGGGCCATGGTTGCGCGTATTGACCCTGAGAAGTGCTCCAAATGCGTTCTTTGTGAAGAGTCCTGTCCGTTTGGTGCCATCAAAGACCTGGTGGTGGACCCGTTCTCATGCGAAGGCTGCGGGGTCTGCGAGCTGTTATGCATTGATGGCGCCGCCAGGCTCGTTCCCGAGATCACCGGCGAGGTATTTGTTTCTGAGACAAGGTTCGGCCCCCTGGTACACGCGCTCCTCAGGCCGGGAGGAGAGGCTTCCGGCAAGCTCGTCACCAGGGTCAAAGAGGCCGCTTCACGCCTGGCCGGGGAGCGGGGGCTGGACCTGATAGTAGTGGACGGCTCACCGGGGATCGGTTGCCCGGTGATAGCTTCTGTTGCCGGTTCTGACCTGATACTGGCAGTTACGGAGCCCACGCTGAGCGGGCTGTGGGGGCTGGAGCGCATACACGGTGTCGCAAAGCACTTCGGGGTCAAGATGGCGGCGTGTATTAACAAGGGCGATATCAACCCGGAGATAGCGGAACAAGTCCGCCACTACTGCTCGGAGTCGAAACTTCAAGTCCTCGGGGAAGTACCGTTCGACGAGGAGGTCAATAAAGCCACCATGAACGGCGAGGTGCTTGTGGAACGATACGGCGGGCCTGCGGCGAACGCGCTCAAGGATCTCTGGGAACAGACCATAGCGTTATTGGAATCCGTGAAAACAAAGACATAGGAGGCTGCATCATGCCGCTTGGAGACGGAACAGGACCGGAGGGCAAGGGGCCAGGTACAGGAAGAGGAGCGGGTTCGGGCAGCGGGGGCGGCCGTATGGGTGGCGACAAGCCCGGAAGTGGTCCAGGAGGCAACTGCATCTGCCCGAAGTGTGGCGCAACTGCACCCCATACACGGGGATTACCCTGCTCCACTAAAAAGTGCCCCAAATGCGGTGCCAGGATGACGCGGGCATAACTTGGCTTTGGCAGATTCCGTTGACAGACTCAGCATGGTCGCGATGTATCTTGAGGCAAAGAGAGGGGATGCCCTTGCGGCAGCGGAATCGCTATTCGTGGCTCAAGGGCATGGCAGCAGCTGTGACAGCAGGTGAACTTGCGCGACCCGGTGTTATTCTAGTGTACTGGAACGCAATACTGTTGCAGTATGAGGCTAGCTGTGGTAGTCTTGCCTTCGAGAAAGGAGGCAAGAATGAGACGTGCCGCGGAGATAGTACTCTCGGAGGAAGAAAGGCAGGAACTCGAGAGAACTGCTCGTTCCCGTAAAGCGCAGGTGCGGGATTCTTTTCGTGCAAAGATGATCCTCTTGGCTGCCGAGGGCAAGGACAACAAGACAATCGCAGCGGAGACCGGCTCAAATGTTCACACCGTGTCACTGTGGCGCCGCCGTTTTTCAGACCAGCGAATGAATGGGCTCAAGGAGATGCCCGGCCGGGGTCGCAAGAGGATATACGATCAAGAGAAGGTGGAAAGCATAATAGAGGCCACCCTGTCTTCTTCGCCCGAGAACGCCACGCACTGGAGCACCCGGACAATGGCCGCGCATGCGGGGGTAAGCCATACAACGGTAAGGCGTGTCTGGAACGCCCACGAGATCAAGCCCCACCTGGTGCGCACATTCAAGCTGTCCAAGGACCCCAGGTTCATAGAGAAGCTTCGCGACGTGATAGGTCTTTACCTCAACCCACCGGAGCATGCCATAGTTCTCTCTGTTGACGAGAAGTCGCAAATACAGGCACTGGACCGCACCCAGCCGGGGTTGCCGATGAAGAAGGGGCGCTGTGGCACAATGACACACGACTACAAGCGTAACGGGACCACAACGCTTTTCGCCGCCCTGAACGTGCTCGAGGGCAAGGTCATCGGAACATGCATGAAGCGGCATCGGCATCAAGAGTACCTGAAGTTCTTGAACCAGATTAACAGGTCGACCCACAAAGAACTGGACATCCACATGATCGTAGACAACTACTCAACCCACAAGCACGGGAAAGTTTCCGAGTGGATGGGTAGGCATCCCCGTTTTCACGTGCACTACATACCCACCTCCTCTTCATGGCTGAACCTGGTGGAGAGATTCTTCAGCGAACTTACGGAGAAGCGGGTGCGCCGCGGCGTTTTCAAAAGCGTGGACGAACTAACAGAGGCAATCTATGACTTCATCGATCACCATAACGAGAATCCAAAGGTATTCGCATGGACGAAGACCGCCGATGAGATTATCGAGAAACTCGCCCCATTGTATGAAGAGATGAATACTTATAGTTAATTGCGTTCCAGTACACTAGAGGGTGAAAAGTGCAGGCGTTCAGGGATTTCTACGTAGTACTGTTCTCAATACTGCTTGAAGCGACGCCGTTTCTGCTTTTCGGCGTCCTAGTCTCTGCGACCCTCTCGGTGTACGTGAGCGACGACTTCCTCATGAAGTGGTTCCCCAAGAGGACGTTCATGGCACTCTTCTACGCCCTTGTACTCGGGTTCCTGTTTCCCGTGTGCGAGTGCGGCAATATACCGGTCGCCCGACGGTTGATGGCGAAAGGCGTCCCCCACGGCGCGGTCATCACCTTCTTGCTCGCGGCGCCGGTCCTCAACCCGGTGGTGATCATCGTCACCCTGGCGGCTTTCCCGGGCCAGCCGGAGATACTGTGGCTGCGGCTCGTTTTCACTATCGTGATATCGCTCGCGGTGGGTGGCATTTTCTCAATGGTGAAAAAGGGCGATGTTGTGAAGGCCGAGATTGGTCGCGCAGGGCCCCTCGTCTGCTGCGAAGCCGTTTCTGGAATCGACATCGACGAACACGCGTGCTCCCACGACCACGAGAGCGATGATGGTTTGCGGAAAGGCCACATCCACGGCGGTCATGAATGTGCCGGTTACGACCACTACAAGGGCCTTCCCCGGAAACAAAGGTTCATCGAGTTCCTATTCGTCGTGCGCAACGAGTTCATCGAGATGTTAAGGCTCCTGGTCCTGGGCGCCGTAATCGCGGCGGCTTTCCGCACTTTAGTTCCCCAGGGCTTCGTTAACAAGCTCGGGACGAGTCAGACAGGACTTTAAGAGATAACCCCCACTCATAGCCCAAAAACCCCGCAACCAAGCCATTTCTGTGCCTTCCGAAGCGTAAGACCTATCAATTACTCTCTCACGAACAGCCACTTCGTGCATTATAACGGCATAATATCGACATATAGTATTGACATGTAAGACCCTACATGCTATATTGTGCCTATGGCTCACTTCCACATAAAGAAAAAGAAGGGAAGACCCTACCTCTACGTGCGGGAGATAAAGCGGGTGGAC
>JAHIKV010000174.1 GCA_018897395.1 Planctomycetota bacterium
AGGAGGTCAACCGATGAACGGTCCGTGACCACCCGCTCTCGTTCCCACGCTCCGCGTGGGAACGGACAAGCCGGGACGCTCCGCGTCCGTAGTAGGCTCCGACCACCGACGCAGAGCGTCGGAAAACGTGGGTTCCCACGCAGAGCGTGGGAACCAGAAAAAAATGGGGCAAGAGGAGAGGAGAGACACCGCCACGCCGGGATTTATTTCGGCAGCAAGTCGCTGTCGGCCCGGCTGCGGTGAAAGTGTGGAAAGTTTTTTTAGAAAGCAGAAAAGGTGTATCATGAGTTTTCGCAAGACACTGACTAGAGTTGTCGCGGTCGTCGCGGTTGTACTTACGGTGGGGGTGGCGCAAGCCGACACCATCTACGACTTCAGCGACTCCTTCAACACCACCTACGCCAGCAACTCCAGCCCTTACGGGGTGTGGAGCTACGTGACGTACGACACAAGCAACCCGGTCCCGTCCACCGCCACGTCGATGACTTACCAACATCAAGATCCCACCTACAATTACTTATTTGGTTGGGCCCTGGATTCGACCACGACTCCCGGCGTGATGTACAACGGTTCGTCCTCCGACATACTCCATGCTTCTGTAATGTGGCTGGCGGAGACGCCGATACTTAGCGGCCCAAGGGGACCAGCCGTGCTTCGTTGGACCGCTCCGGGCGCGGGGACTGTCGATGTGTCTGCCACTTTCGACGCGGTTACTGACGCATGGCATATCTACAGTTCCAGCTACCCAGGTCGACGACCCAACACCCAGGTCTTTCTGAATAACACCTTGGTGGATCCCATGACGGCGCTAACGTCTTACCGGGCTACGCATGCTTATGCGGGCATTCTAACCGTGGCGGCGGGCGACACTCTCGACTTCGTCGGCCGGGGCGCCACCGTAACGGACGCCAGCACTGGCTCAATCGTGATCTACGGCACGATTGCGTTCACCCCGATTCCCGAGCCTTCCACGTTGGCGTTGTTGGCCACGGGGCTGGTGGGCCTGCTCTGCTACGCATGGAGGAAGCGGCGGTAGATTTATGATTTAGGATATATGATTTCTGATTTGACCGGCGTTTTTCCGGCGCCGTCACGAAGCTTTTTTCGTGGCGACGCCCGGAATGCCGGCCATTTTCGGAAGCACAGGAAATCCCGCAAGGGTGCTAAGGCGCAAAGAGAAGGGATTCTTTGTTGCCTTTGCGCCTTGGCGTGAGATTTTCGGGGTTCGTTTGACCGACTTTTCCATTCAACCATGAGGCGAATGATGGACCGAAGCAATCAGCAATCAGCAATCAGAAATCAGAAATCCCGAGCGTTTACGCTCGTGGAACTTTTGGTGGTGATCACGATCATCGGAATATTGATCGCGTTGTTGTTGCCGGCGGTGCAGGCGGCGCGAGAAGCAGCGCGGAGGTTGCAGTGCTGCAACAACCTGAAACAAATCGGCATAGGCGCAAGCCACTTGCTGGAGAAGCACGGCCATTTCCCCACCGGCGGCATCAGCACTGTTTCAAATTCAAGCGTGGGCGACCCCGACCTGGGCACGGGGCGCTCGCAGTCGGGCGGATGGGCGTACAACATCCTGCCCTACATGGAGCAAGAGGCGTTGTACGTGCTCGGCGCCGGCCTGCCGCTGCCGGCCAAGCGGAGCGCCATCGCGGTGCGTTTGCAGACGCCCCTGACGTTGATGAGTTGCCCCACGCGCCGCCCGCCGATGCTCCACCCCAACTTTCTTAATCGCAGCTATGACGGGATATACGTCAGCAAGCTCGCCCATACAGATTATTGCGCCAATTCGGGAGACACCCCGTATGGAGGAATGGGCGGCTTTAAACCCCAGCCCCCCCAAACCGGCGTCTGTTATTACCAGAGCGAGGTCGCCGCCTACGACATCACCGACGGCTTGAGCAACACCTATTTTGCCGGCGAGAAGAACCTCAGTCCCGACTGGTACTTCAACGGAATGTCGGGGGGCGACGACGACAGCCAATACTGCGGCGACAACCTCGACACGCTTCGGGGGACATATTACGACCCGAGCGATCCCGCATCCGGCTGGTTTCTTCTGCGCATGGACACTCCGGGCCTCGACTATTGCTGGGCTTTCGGCAGCGCCCACGCCATCGGCTGCCACTTCGCCTTCTGCGACGGCTCGGTCCAGTTCATCAACTACTCGATTAACCCGGAGGTCCACCGTTGCCTGGGCAACCGCATGGACGGCCTGACGATCGACGCCAAGGCGTTCTAACAATCCCGACACACCTTGACTATGAGGGCCGACGCGACCGGCGAGACGACACGACGCGAGTTCGCGGTTTCCCGGTTGATGGTGGGACTCGTGACTCGTCTCGCCCTATTGTATCCCATCTTAATATCCAAGAAAGGAAAAGCGTCGCCATGAACGTTAGTTGTCCCAGTTTCGGGCCGGCCGCCGCGCGGCTTGGTTTGATCGTGTGTCTCGCTTGGGCGTCGGTCTGCCAAGCAACGCCCCATAACGCGAACACCGATTGGTTCCAAGCCGCGAAATACGGCGTGCTCATGCACTTGTTGCCGACGGACGGCAAGGAACTGGCCCTCGTCCAAGCCTTCGACGTGGAGTCGCTGGCGAAGCAGTTGGAGTCGATGGGGGCAAAATACTTCGTCATCACGCTGGGGCAAAACTCCGGCTATTACATTGCGCCGAACGCCGCCTACGACCGCCGCGTCGGCCTCGCGCCGGGCGAGCGGTGCTCGACGCGCGACTTGCCGCTGGACCTCTATCGCGCGCTCCAGCCTCGCGGCATCCGCTTGATGCTCTATCTGCCCTGCCAAACACCGCTCGAGGCCCGCGTCCAACGGGCGTTCGGGCTGCCGCAGGGCAAGGGGAACCAGACCATCGACCCCGCCTTCGCCGCCAAGTGGAGCGAGGTGATTCAAGAATGGTCGGATCGGTACGGCGACAAGGTGGCCGGCTGGTGGTTCGACGGCGGCTATAGCGGTTTCGCGGGCTGCGATTACGATGCGCACGTGGGGTTCACGGGCGCGATCGCCGCCCAATACGCGGCGGCGGCCAAACACGGCAATCCAAAGGCCATCGTCGCCTTCAACCCCGGGGTCATAGCGGTTCGTGGCGTCGAGCAGCCGGTCCATTACGTCGAGGCCGACGATTACACGGCGGGCGAGTTGAACCATCCGCTGGCGGCGATTCCCGCCGGACGTTGGCTGGGCGGCTCCCAGTGGCACGCGCTGGCCTTTATCGGTTCCAGTTGGGCCAAACGCGACACGCGATACACCGATACCCAGTGGAGCGAATGGGTGCGCGCGGTGGCCGACAAGGGAGGCGTCGTCACCCTGGACATGGGACCGAACTGGGATCCCAAGGCGGGACCGATCGGCTCCTTCGCCGAGGCACAGGTGCGCCAAGTCCAAGCGATCAAGTCCGCGGTCCGGGGGAACATAGAGCCTTTGGCCCAATGATTTCGTCCGTTTGTGTTTTCGTAGTAAAGAAAGGAAAAACAACGTGAATAGCGAGACGACACGACGCGAGTTTCTGGCGACGACGGCGGGCGCGGGCCTGGGACTGGCGATGGGACCGTACTTCAATCTCAAAGCGGTCCTGGCGGAGGAAATCGCCAACGGGCGGCTGCTGCACCGGATCGACTGCACGCAGGAATTGCCGCCGGAGAAGTATTTTGCCAACGGGGACGTGAAGGTCGTCGAGGGTCCGGCGGGACGCTATCGCGAGGCGCAGGGCGTGCCCCTCTCGCGGTTCGGATACCGCTTCCCAATCGAACACGTCGGCCGGCCGCACGTCGCGGTGATCCGCTACCCGGACGACAAACAGCGGTTCATGTGCATCATGGACGGCACGTGCTATGACCTGACGACCGGCGTGTTCACCGGGTGGGCCCAGCCGCTCAGCGGGGCCATGCTGGAGCTGCGGCAGGTTTTTTGGCCCCGCTGGCAGGATTGCAGCATCGTGCTGACCACCTGGAGCGAGGGCGAGCCGGCTGCGGCGGCCAGCATCGAAATCCACGAACTCGCCGATCTGCCGCCGCTCAGTGTACCCGGCGATCCCGGCGACGGCAGCCGCCGCGAGTTGGGGATACAATACGAAGACCCCTGCGGGATCGGCGGGGCGGAAGGAGCGATGAATCACCGGGAATGGATCGATCGCGTGGTGCAGTACGCTCGCCACAGCGGGCAGAATCTGCTGGTCTATCCGCTGGCGTGGTATGCCGGTCCGCAGTTCCCATCGCAGCGGGAGCCTTCAGACGGATTAAACATAGTGGTTGCCCGCGACCGCAAGCAGTACAGCGTGTGGACGACACACCCCGCCGACTGGTACGCAACGCTGTTGGAGCGGTTCGGCAAGGAAGGGCTGCAATTTCAGGGGTCGCTGACGCTCATGCGGCTGGGCAACCTCCTGAAGAACATGGACATCGACCTGGAGGCGATCCGCGGCGGCGCCGACACCTACAACAACATGCTCTGGAACAACCGCGTGCAGTCGAGCACGAACGACTGGACGCCCTTCTACAACGCGCTGAACTTCAAGCGCTTGACCGAAGAGAACAAGGACAAGAAGCCGTTGGAGCCGTGGGGCACCTTGTCGCGGAACGTCTACGGCGAAGTGGCCAATCCGGGCGGTGGCGGGCCGATGGGCGGGCCGATGTTCAACCCCCTGCACCCGACCGTGCAGGAGGCGATCCTGGGGTTCGTCGAGGAAATCGGCCGGCGATACGGCAAGTATCCGGCGTTCCAGGGAATCTCCTTCAACATGTTCGCCTCCGCCATGCCCTGGTTCGGTTCGATCCGTTTCGGATACGACGACTATTCCGTGGCGCTGTTCGAGAAGGAAACGGGGACCGCCGTGCCGGTGGACGCGAAGGCGCCGGACCGCTTCTCGCAACGGTACGAATTCCTCACCAAGAACCATCGAGCAGACTGGGTGGCATGGCGGTGCCGAAAAATCCGCGAGCTGTTCGGACGAATTCACCAAGCCCTGGCCGCCGCGCGGCCGGACCTCCGCGTGACCGTCACGCTGTGGGACGAAACCGTGGTTCCGCACCTGAAGCCGGCGGGCTACCCCTCGTCGTTGTTGCGGGTCTATCGGGAGGCGGGCATCGACGTCGATCTGTACCGAAACGAGCCGGGGCTGGAGGTGGACCGCGGAATAGGCAACTCACGCGACCGCGGCGGCGGGGAGAGCCTTACCAAGGGCGTCAACGCCCCGCTGGAAGCCTCGACCACGTTTCGCGACTTCGACTTCCTCGATCAAGAGTTCTTCGATGCCTTCCGGCAGCACGACCGGCCGGGGGCGTTCATCTTCAACTGCTGGGTGGAGGCATGGGGCCGCCACATCTGGTTCCGGCCCGAGGACGGCGACCCGAACCTGCCGGCGCTGGCCGTCATGGACGGCAAACCGGCCGAGGGAATCTTCCGCATCAATTCGGAGTATCCCAAGGACGGCTTCTGGTGGGACAGCCAGTTGCGGATCACGCCGTCATTTCCGGCCGGGGTGCATTTTCTGGAGCCGTACGCCCACGCCCTGGCCGAGTTCGACGCCTGCCGCATCACTCGCGGCGGACTGTTTCTCGACAAGGCCCACGGCGAGGAGCTTCGGCAATTTGCGCGGGCGTATCGGGCGCTGCCCAGGCTGAAGTTCGCCGCGGTCGGGGCGAGCACGGACCCCGTGGTCCTGCGCGCTTTGGCGTATGACGGCCGGCGATACTTCTACGCCGTCAACCGGGATTACTATCCGGTGAAGGTCGATGTCGCCTTCAGCGCCCGGCCAAAGGGCGCGGAAGACCTGGCGACCGGCGAGAGGCTGGACTTGCCCCAGCGGTGGTCGGTGGTGTTGGGACCGTATGAGCTGCGGAGCTTGGCGGTCGCACCAGAGACGGAAATCGTCGGGTTCAAGGCTACGCCGCCCGAGGACGTGGTTCGGGGCCTGCGGGCGGAGACCGAACAGGCCCTAGCGGCGTTCGGCAAGGTTCGGGCGGCGGGCAAGTCCCTGCCCGGCATGGACGAGTTGGAAAAACGGATTCGCGCGGCTTTGGCGGACGGGAAGCCGGCTTGGCTTCGCCGGGCGCTGGCCAGCTATATCGTGCGGAAGGCCAAGCGCAAGGACTGACCCCTTGCTCACGTCGCGTCCCGCGGCATATCATGTCCCTTAATGTGTGGCATTGCCGGGGCGGTGTGGAACGATGTGGAGAAGGCCGTGGAGCGGGAGACGCTCCAACGGATGATCGACGTGCTGCGCCACCGCGGGCCGGACGACGAAGGGATGTTTTTTAGTGGTCAGTGGCCAGTGGCCAGTGGCCAGAGGGCGGAAGGCGGAGGACGGAGGGCGGAGGGGAGAAAAGGGGACATGCCCCGCGTGGCACTGGGGCATCGGCGGCTGTCGATCATCGACCTGGCCGGCGGCCACCAGCCGATCTCGAACGAAGACGGCTCGGTATGGGTCGTCTTCAACGGCGAAATCTACAACTTCCGCGAGCTGCGCCGCCGCTTGGAACAATCGGGCCATCGCTTCCGTACGCAAAGCGATACGGAAGTGCTCGTCCATCTGTACGAGGACGAGGGGCCGGAGATGCTCGGAAGCCTCCGCGGCATGTTCGCCCTGGCCATCTGGGACGCGCGGCGGCGGCGATTGCTCCTGGCCCGCGACCGGCTGGGACAAAAACCGCTGGTCTATCGCCACGAGCCGGGGCGGCTGCTGTTCGCCAGCGAATTGAAAAGCCTGCTGCAAGTACACGGCGTGCCGCGGGAGATCGACCCGCGGGCGCTCGACGACTATCTGACCTATCAATACGTACCGCACCCGCGGACGATATTTCGGGGCATTGCCAAGCTGCCGCCCGGCCACTACGCAATTTATGAAGACGACCGGCTGGAAGTGCGCCCCTTTTGGCGGCCCGATTTCAACATCGAGGAGAGTCGCTCCGCCGCGGAATACGCCGGCGAGTTGCGAGATCTGCTGACCTCGGCCGTCGAGATGCGGTTGCAGAGCGAGGTACCGCTCGGGGCGTTCCTTTCCGGCGGGATCGACTCGACGATCATCGTCGGGCTGATGTCGCAACTTACGCAAGAACCGGTGCGGACGTTCTCGATCGGCTTCCCGGTCGGCGAGTTCGACGAAACGGGTTACGCCCGGACGGCGGCCGAGCGGTTCGGCACGATCCATCGGGAGTTTCAGGTCCGCCCCGACGCGATGGAGGTCTTGCCCCGGCTGGTGTGGCACTACGACGAACCGTTTGCCGACAGTTCGGCGGTGCCGACGTGGTACGTCTCGCAGCTTACGCGGCAACAAGTGACCGTGGCCCTGAGCGGCGACGGCGGCGACGAGCTGTTCGCCGGCTATCCGCGCTATCTGGCCGTTTGGCTGGCGGGGATGTTCGACCGGATGCCGAGCGTGCTGCGTCGGATGTCGGCGGGCCGATATTGGCAAAAGCTGCCCGGCGGCACGCGGCAGAAATCGTTCCGCCGGCGCTTCAAGCGGTTCGTCGAGATGCTCGACATGCCCCCGGCGCGGCGATATTTGGAGTGGATCGCCATTTTCGGCCAATCGCGGCGCGACGCGCTCTACAGCGATGGCTTCGCGGCCCAACTGCCCGGCGATGATCCGTTGGATTTTCTCGACGCGGCGTTGGCCCGCGCCGACCGCCGCGACGCGGTCACGGCCTTCAGTCTTGCCGATCTGGTCACGTACCTGCCCGGCGATTTGATGACCAAGACGGATATTGCTTCGATGGCCCACGGGCTGGAATGTCGCCAGCCGTTTCTCGACCATCGCGTGGCGGAATTGGCCGCGCGGATGCCGCGTCGGCTGAAGTTCCGCCGCGGCCGGGGGAAGCTGATTTTGCGCGAGACCTTCCGCGACCTGTTGCCCGATTCGATCCGTCGCCGGCCGAAGATGGGATTCGGCGTTCCGCTGGACCACTGGTTCCGCCACGAGCTGCGCGACTTTGCCCGTGAAATCCTGTTGGACAAGAAAACTCTCGATCGCGGCTACTTTCGCCCCGCAGCCGTTTCGCAATTCTGGGACGAGCACCAGCAATGCCGCTTCAACCACGGCTACCGTCTCTGGTCGCTGCTGATTTTGGAGCTATGGCAACGGGAGTGGTGCGACAATCTCCTTACGCGGCCTTTGGCCGAAACAAAAAATGCCATCGGAAAGGGAGGCTGACGAAGGTTCAAGGCCCAAGGTCCAAGGCCCAAGGTTCAAGGCCCAAGGTCCAAGGTTCAAGGTCCAAGGTTCAAGACTCGATGGTCATTAAACCTTGAACCTTGGACCTTGAACCTTCATTGGCTCTACGCCTCCCTGGAGTCGCCCGCTGTTCACGTTTCCCGCGGCACTCTATAATGACCGCCATGACCATCGCTTATGAAACACATCTGAACGATGACCTGCAATGGGCCTTGCGGGAGGGGAGCATGTTTTTCGAGGGAAAGGGCGGGCAACATCTTGCTCTGCAAAGAATCGCCGAACGGTTGCGAGAGCTGAACATCCCCTACGCAATCGCCGGCGGCATGGCGATGTTCGCTCATGGCTACCGACGGTTCACCGAGGACGTGGATATTCTCGTCTCCCGGGACGGGCTGCAACGAATCCACCATGAATTGGAAGGTCTAGGATACGTCCCTCTTTTTCCCGGCGGCAAGAACCTCCGTGACGCCGAATCCGGCGTGCGGATCAAATTTCTCGTTGCCGGCGACTATCCCGGCGACGGAAATCCCAAGCCGGTGGCGTTCCCCGATCCCCAACAGGCGAGCGTCGAGCGAGACAACGTCAGTTACCTGAGCCTTCCCGCGCTGATCGAGTTGAAACTTGCCTCGGGCATGACCGCCGGCGACCGGCTTAAAGACCTTGCCGATGTACAAGAGTTGATCCGCATTCTCTGTCTTCCCGGCGATTTCGCCGAGCAATTATCGCCGTTTGTCAGGGAGAAGTACGCCGAGCTTTGGCGGGCGGTGCAAGACAAGTAGGCCGGGTTGTAACCCGGTGATCATCCCATGCCGGGTCACGACCCAGCCTACAATGCTTTGAGTCGTTCACTCTTCTTGCTCAGTCATTCGGGCTTGCCGAGAGCTGCCTTGTCGGAATTTTCTTTTTCCGGCGTTTCGGAATCTTCGCCCATCAACCCCTTGTCCTCTGGGCCGTCCAGTTCCAGCCTCGGCGTTGCCTGCTTGATGCGTTTTTCGACCTGATGGATATGTTCGGCGGGGGACAGGTTTTCGGGCATCGTGCCGCCGATCCGCTTGATCGCCTCGCGCACTTCCCGGCCGACTTGCTTGTGGGTCTGAATGGCTTGCTCCTGGTTGCGAACTCCCCGGCTCGTCAGTTTATCGCGTGTCTGCGTCATGCGGAACTGGTTTGCGGCAAGCTCGGTGGAGTCCATCCGATCCACGAGTTGTTCTTTTTTCGGGATGTGTTTGCGTGCCTTGATGGCCTCGGCGCCCAGTCCGCCGTAGAGTCCTTTGTACCCGGCGTCGTGGAAGACGCCGAACATGCGGCTCTGCACTCCCGCCTGTCGGGCGACGCCGGAAAGCGCCCGGAACTCCTCGGAGGTCTGTTTGCGCAACTCCAACCGTTCCAGGTCGGCGGCTATTTTGTCGGACAATTCTTGTCGCCGGGTCTGGATGGCGAAGTATTTTTGGGCCGAGGCAATCTCCGGCTTGCGCGGATCGCCGTTCTGCGCAATCAGGTAACAGGCGAATCGAGAGAGGTGATAGTCAGGTACTTCCCGCTCCGCCTCCGAGCCGATCCCGACCATTTTGCGCGCGCGCGCAAAATGGTGGTTCGGATCATTACCCGATTATCCACAAGAGGTTATGGCTTTTTTGACGGAATTCTCAAAGCTACGCCAATGGTTGTATCCCAGCAGCGGTTGGAGGTCGCGGGCACTCCAAAACTCGGTCCCGTAGTCGTTGGATTTCTTGATGTCCTCGAAACCCGATCTTACTGCCTGGGGGAGGTTTTCTTCGCACATATTTGGTCCTTCGGTTGATTGCCAAGTGCTACAAAACGGTCGACCGCAACCTGCCACTTGAGTGTAGTTTGAGTGCCACCGCATGTTAAGGGGTTTAGGCGGACATCGGGAGCATAGCCATCCCCCTTTATCCCACCCGCCGAAATCGGTAGAATTCGGCCTTCCGGGATTGCTTCATGCCGGGACCGTGCTATTATCGTGTGGATATTGAACTATTAGAGGGCTGAAATGAAGGATGTTTTGGCGGTAATTCTGGCGGGGGGCAAGGGGGCAAGGCTAGAGCCGCTTACCCGCGATCGGGCCAAACCGGCCGTTCCCTTCGGCGGCGCGTATCGGATCGTCGACTTCACGCTGTCGAATTGCCTGAACAGCAGGATCCGCAAGAATCTCGTCCTCACCCAGTACAAGGCGATGAGCCTCGACCGGCACATCCACCTCGGCTGGCAATCCTATCTCTGCCGCGAACTGGGCGAATTCATCGAAGTCGTTCCCCCGCAGCAACGCATCGACGAGCATTGGTATCAGGGGACCGCCGACGCCGTCTATCAGAACATCTACACCATCGAGCGCGAGCGGCCGAAATACGTGGTGATCCTCGCCGGCGACCACATCTACAAGATGAACTACGCCAAGCTGGTCGAACACCACGTCGAAAGCGGCGCCGATCTGACCGTCGGCGCGCTGCCGGTCGCCGTGCCGGCGGCGGCGCGGCAATTCGGCATCGTCGAGATCGACGCGGAGAACCGAGTAGTCGGTTTCGAGGAGAAGCCGGAATGTCCCAAGCCGATCCCCGGCGATCCGCAGCGCACGCTGGCCTCGATGGGCATCTACATGGCCAGCACCCGATTTCTCTTCGAGCAGTTATGTCTCGACGCCACCCGCCAAGGCAGCCGCCACGACTTCGGCCACGACCTGATCCCGGCGTTGATCGACTCGCGCCGGGTGTACGCTTATCCTTTCATGGACGAGAACCGGAAGACCGAGGCCTACTGGCGCGACGTGGGCACGCTGGATGCCTATTTCGACGCCAACATGGACCTGATCGCGATCGATCCGCAGTTGAACCTGTACGACGCCGATTGGCCGATCCGCACTTTCCAGCCGAACCTTCCACCGCCGAAGTTCGTCTTTGCCGAGAAGGGGCCGGACGCCCGGCGCGGGCAAGCGCTCGACAGCATCGTCTGCCAGGGGACCATCGTCTCGGGCGGACAGTTGGAGCGGACGATCGTCGGCCCCGATTCACGCATCAACAGCTACGCGCAAGTGGTCGATTCCATTCTCTTCGAGGGCGTGAACGTGGGACGGCACGCGAAAATCCGCCGGGCGATAATCGACAAGGGCGTCCACGTGCCCGCCGGCATCGAGATCGGCTACGACGCCGATCTGGACCGCAACCGCGGTTTCACGGTCACGGAAACGGGCTTGACCGTGATCGCCAAGACCCACGGCGCGGACCAATTTCTCGAAAAAGCCGCATCGTGACGATCGCGCTATGTACGCCTTGCTCCCACGCAGAGCATGGGAACGAGAATTATGGTTCTTCCGTTTCTAGTGGTCCACCAAGTTGAAATTGACAGGTTTTGGATAGTGTGTATAAAGGCTCCTTTCGTGCGTCAAGTTGGAAAGGAGCCGGAACATGGGCAAGGAAGCCAAATACGTTGTGCGGTTGACGATAGAGGAACGGGAAGCGTTGAAATCGCTGGTTGCTGAGAAGCGTGCGGCGGCAGATAAATTGTTGCGCGCCAGGATGTTGCTCAAGGCAAACGTCGGCCAAGGCGGCCCGGGCTGGAGTGACGAGAAGATCGCCGAGGCGTTCGAGGTGGGAACGTCCACCGTCCATC
>JAHIKV010000023.1 GCA_018897395.1 Planctomycetota bacterium
CACCACGTCTGACAATCGACTTGGCGTCGAAAGCATTGTCAGCAGGCAAAGTCCAGCGGTTGCCGGACGCAAACAACTCGGGTAAACGGATCGCGCGATTCAATTTGGGAAGAATGGGCATTTTTTCAGAAAGTGCAGATATAGACTTACGTCCTCCCAAATCCTTCACGCGACCCCGTGAAGGATTCGTGTAGGATTCGCCAAAACGTTGGTCAACCGACCTGATTTGTAGGCATTCCAACTCGAATCCTTCACAGCGGTGTGAAGGATTGTGCAGGATTCGTGAAGTGTTCGACTGGATCGTGATCATGTGAGCTGATACCCCTGTGCAGTCTTGGTCTTCGTTGGAATCTGCGCTGCCACAATGTCTCCCTGCTGCAACAGCGTGCCGACGATCTGGTCGAAGTCGGCGGCCTTGCACCGCATCGCCCGGAGAAGGTGCTGTCTTTGCATCTGATTCTCCGGTGCTTCCCTGAGCTTGCGCAGCAGCTTCAGGCACTCGGCGTGGAACGGGTTCTCGGCCACGTAGGTCGCGGCCAGGAAGAGTTGGCGACGGGTTTGGTGCATGGCGAAAGCCGTCGCCCACTGGACGGCCGACAGGCCGATGACCGGTTCTTCGTGGTTCTCGCTGCAGGCGTAGACCAGCGCCAGCTTCGTGGCGTTCTCGCAGGTCCGGCTCCAAGCGGTGCGGGCGACCTCGTCTTTGGCCTCCTCGGCCCGGTCGTACTCCGCCTCGGTCATGCGCTGCAATTGTTCGATGGCCAGGGCTGCCTCGGGCGCAAACGGTACGACGCGTGGTTCTGGGTGGGCATCTTGCAGATTCCCCGTGCTCGGCTGATATTCAGCCCACCACCGTGCCGTGTCGAGGATTGGATCGGGCAGGTGTCGGGCCGAGCCGGGTGTCTGGCCCCCACCGCGTTTGCCGACGTCGATGACGATCATGCGGGCGAAGAAACCGTTGGTGAGCATCCGCTGACACAGCGATTCGTAAAAATACTGCGGCGTGGCCGTGCCGAAGAGCGTCAAGTGCGGCTGGTCGATGTGGACAGTCTCCTTCTGCCCGGCCTTCACGCGGATCGGGTAGACGTCGTTGGCGGAGGTGTAGAGCGTCAACAGGATGTTGGGGATCGACTCGCGGCGGTTCTCGCGATCGAGGTTAATCTGCCGCAGCACGCCGTCCATCTCGTCGTTCTGGAAGAGCATGGCGCTACTGCGAACTAGGGCGTCCTGGATGCCCTCGCCGCTGGCGAACTTGTCGCCCAGCGCGCCGACGAGCCCCACCTCGAACAGCAGCCGCGAGTTGACCTTGCGGGGAAAGTCCTTGCCGGTTCCGCTGCTGGCCAGCGCCAGTAGGTACAGGTTCGGGCGCAGGTCGCCCGGCGTGCAGACCTTGCGGCCGGCCAGGAATGATTGCAGGGCCATTGCACCGCAGAACGCCAAGCCGACGTTCGGGTACGGCGCGTTGGTCATCGTGAAGTCCATCACCTGTTCGATGAAACCCGGCACACGGAAGAGGCATTCGGGGATCGGCCCGGGATCGGGGACTGTTGGACTGCGTTCGGCAAGCGGTGAAATGAGGTTCGCTACCAGCGTGGAGATATCGACGACGCCGGACTCCATGTCCGACACATCGCTACCATATCCCTCGTCCCGCAGCGCACTGGCCGCTTGTGCAAAGTCGCCTTGGTGTTCGAGCATCGCGTAGACGGCGAACGGCGAATATGCCCGATTCGGCTCGAACGGCGCCGCGCTGGAGGAGAAAACGTAGAACACCCGATCGCGCAGCGTCGCGCTCCAGCCGCGATCCTTGCCCGGCCGGCGCCAGCACTCGTTGTCACCGCCGCGCACGCAGGTCCAGCCGTGACGCGCGAGCAAGGCACGGATATCACCACGCTGGTTGAAATCGTCTCCCGGCCGGCCGCACATCTCAGTCGCCCCGGGCGATCTCTGCACGGCTGGAATCGCCTCGTTGAGCGCCCAGGCGGCCTCGACGATGACGTTCCGCTCGTCTTCGGTCAGGACAGGCAGGTTTTGGAACTCACCCTGCTCCAACACGTAGCCCGGCGTCGGGGCGCACAGGAAGAGACCCCCTTCACCACGCGTCTCGATCAGCGTGCAGGTGACTTCATACCGGTCCCCGACACGGCGCGGGCGATACCGTTTACCGCAGAGCACGAGTTCCTGTTCGTCTGGGGCCTGGATAATCCGCTGCGCCAGCTTCAGGTTACCGGGGATCGTCGCCTCGCAGCGGTACACGACATGGCGCCCACCGGACTGTGATCGTTCGATAACGAGCCGCTCTGCCAGATCAGGTGCTTCTGCGTTGACCAATTCCATCCACGGATTGAACAGTTCTCCCTCGAAATCGAAGTCGATCAACTCGAGGTTGCCCGAGACGGCTCCTGTCAGCAGGCAGATCGGCTGCGAGTCGGTGAACCAGTGCTGAAGCTGATGCTCGGTCGGTAGCCGACGCTGGTACTGTTTCCAAGCAGATAGGGCCGGACGCTTCTCCTCCAGGATCGCGGGGAGCGGACAAAGGCCAGCGCTGAGATAAGCACGTGCTGTTTCGATCAAAGCGTCTGCTCCTGTTGTTCGCGTTTTCGGTCCATGCCGGTCTCAGAATGGGATTTCGGATTGGTCGTAGTCGTCGAACTCGCCCGCCGGTACCGGCTCAGGCATTGGCCCCAACTTGTGACCCACGATGGTGTCGTATTTCTCGCCGGCCACGTTGCGGACGGTGATCATCTTGGTGTGGGCGACGCCGCCACCCTCGGCGATCTCGACCGCCCGCTCCGCCGTGTCGGGCACCGGGTCGGGCGAGCGCTGGCGCCACCACTGGATTGCCTTTTGACGGGCATAACCGTCGTGCTCGAAGCAAATGAACTCCGATTGCCAGTGGTTTAGTCCCAGCCGGTAATCGACGCGCAGCGACTGCGGCGCGTCCTCCTGCGCGCCGCGCTTCGTGTGGACGCTGTATGTGACGTCTTGAACCTCGTACTCGGTGTCGGTGGGCTGGCCGGAGAGGATCGCGGCCTCGCTGGCCTTGGGATCGTGCTTCTGTCGCTCGGGCGGCGGGAACTCATATCCGCAGTCGGGACAGACGGCGTAGCCGGCGGCGATCACAGAATGGCACTCGGGACATTCCTTGGCCGGCGCCTGGCCGTTGCCATTGGTGGCGGTCTCGCGGACGCGAATCTGATCGACCGGCCCATGCCGAAGCACGTTGCCGCCGAAATCGAGTACAAGGGCGTCCTGCTTTCCCGGATGTAAGCGGAATGAACGGCCCACCATCTGGTAGAACAGCCCCGGCGACATCGTCGGCCGCAACAGCGCAACGCAGTCGATGTTTGGCGCGTCGAAACCCGTCGTCAGCACGTTGACGTTGGCCAGATATTTCAGGTCACCGGCACGGAATCTCCCCAACAGTTCGTCGCGCTGGGTAGTGGGCGTGTCTCCGCAGACGAAGCCGCACTCACGGCCACTCACTTCCTGCATCACCTTGGTGATGTGCTGCCCGTGCTTCACCCCCGAGGCGAAGATCAAACACGAACGACGGTCGTGCGTCAGGCCGACGATCTCAGCGCAGGCGGCGACTACCAATCCATCCTGGTCCATCAAGTCCTCGACCTCACCGGCCACAAACTCGCCGGCGCGGACGTGCAGACCACTCGTGTCCGCCTTCTGCGTGCCCGCCTTGGTCACCAAACGACATAGATAGCCGTCGCGGATCAGTTCCCGCACGCCGACCTCGTAGCAGACGGCGTTGAGGATGTTCTCTGGCCCGCAGATCATGCCGGATTTCAGCCGAAATGGCGTGGCCGTCAGGCCGATCACCCGCACCTCGGGGTTGACCACTTTGGCCTCGGCCAGGAACGTGCGGTACATTCCCTCGCCGTCTGGGGGAATGAGGTGGGCCTCGTCGACGATGATCAGGTTGAAGCTGCCCAGTTCACACGCCTTCTTGTAGACTGACTGGATGCCCGCCACGATGACCGCGTGCTCGGTGTCGCGGCGTTTCAGCCCGGCCGAGTAGACACCGAAGTTCACCTCGGGACAGACCTGCTTGAGCTTGTCGGTCGTCTGCTCCAGCAACTCCTTCACGTGTGCCAGGATCAGCACCCGTCCCTCCCACAGGCCGACGGCGTCTTTGCAGATGGAGGCCAGCAGCGGCGTCTTACCCGATGCCGTTGGCAAGACCGCGCACGGGTTGTCATCACGCGTGCGCAAGTGGTCATAGATGGCTGCCTTGGCCTCGTTCTGGTAGGGACGCAGAATAACCATTCACACCCTCTCGATTCGGACGATGGTCTTGCCGCCCTCGACGGGCTTCCGTTTCTCGATGGACAGCCGCACGATCTGGCTGTCGTCTTCGTAGGCCCCACCGTGCTGCATCGCGTCAAGGAGGGCCTTGAATACGTTGTCGACGTCCCGCCGGCGGTTGTCGGGCGGAAAGACCTCGACCTCCACCGCCAAGCGACCGATAAGCGGCCTAATGCGCATCGCCGCGAGGATCGCCAGCACGCGTTCGCGGAACCGGCGACCCTCACGGCTGATGAGCGTCCGCGGCCCCACCCGGCGCCAATAGTGGTTAATCGACGGCGGGTAGGGCAGCTCCAGTTCCATCAACCTGCCTTCTTCCAGGGTGGTGTGGCATTGGTGGCCGCCGTGGTCGGCGCCGCAGGCTGTTCCTTCTTGGAATAGCCCTTGATCTCGTTGCCGATCTCGCCGGTGTCGCTTCGCTTCTTGCAGCGAACGTGGAGCATGAGCGGCAAGTTATGCAACTCCGTGCTGTCGCTTGGCGCCAGCACCCCAACCGCCCGACAAACAGCGGACAGCTCCGCTCTGGCGATCTTCACCGCAGTCGCGTTGGGGTTATCGAGATTCAACCGCGCCCAGAGCACACGGTTGTTGTACGGCCCGTCGATGATCTGGAACGTCAACTGCAGGTAGCTGCCGGTGCCGGCCTTGTTGGCCTTCATTTCGCTTTCGGTGATCACCGCCGGATACTTGCCGGCGGGGATTGGATCGAGAGCGGCGGTGGGTTCCACCGTGTTGGCATCGAATCCGCGTAAATCAGCCATTGTTTGGATCTCCTTGGTTCTGTTGGCTGGAGAGGGCCGCCATGAACGCCGCCCACGAGAGCGGCAGTTCCTCGGCGATCCCGAAACGGTTTTTCGCAATGCAACTCGGTCCGCCGACGCAGCGGAGGATCCGTTCGCCCCCGTCCTTGCCGATGGCGTTGGCAATCGTGCGCTTCCGGTTGAAGCCGGCGTCCTCGGTCTGGGTGCGGAACTTCCGCGTGGCGAACAACACGGCGTCGCTCCACTCGCAGACGAGCGCCGCGGCATGCTTGTGCAACCGAGGACTGTAGCGGTCGTAAGCCGACGACTCGGGGTCCTCGAACTTCTCGACCTTGGCGTGGGCGATGCAGATGACGGCCATGCCGCGGTCGTTGCGCAGCCGGCCGAGCGCGTCGAGAACCTTACGCCAGTGCGTCAGGGCAAGCGTATAGCCGCGGGCGTAGCCGCCGTCGACTTTCTCAATCGACGGGACGTTGTGTTGGCGGCACAGGTCGTCGAAGATGAGCCGCTCCAACCAGTCGAGGCTGTCGATGGCCACGGTCTGGTAGTCGTGCTGCTCAACGTGCAACTCGGCCAGCGCGGTAAGCACGTCGTCGACACTCTTGGCCAACGGAAACCGCTCGCAGTCGATCTCAGAGAGTCCGTCCTCGGTTGGCACGAAGATCGGTGCCGGCGCCTGCGAGGCGAAGGTCGATTTCCCGATGCCTTCAATGCCATAGAGGACGATTCTGGGTGGCACCGGCTGCCGGCCTCGCTCGATGCGTGAAAGCACGCTCATGTGCATATCTCCTGGGGTTGGGTGTGTTCTTGGGATTTCTCGATGCGCTCGACGGTGAACGCATCTTCGCCGAATTCGCGCCTGACGAAGCCGACGAACAGGCGGTTGACGTCACGCCCGACAGGCGTGCTGGCGTCGATCACGCAGGCACGCTGCTCGGCGTCGAAATAATGGGCCGCGTCCAGGCGGACCTGGGCCTCGCCGTGTAGGCTTTCTGCCGACATGATCGCCAGGACCAGGGATGCCTCGATGTCTTCGAGGGGAAGTGCCGGCACAAAGTTGTAGCGGTAGACCTCGGAAGTCATGTGAGATTCCTATGAAACACTCGGGTGGCGAACGGCAGATATTGTTAACCTACCGATTCGCCACCCGAGTTGTCGCAGAAAATTACAGATATCCACGCAAACCGGCCTGTTCAAATCGCTGTCGAATGAAGCCGATCTCCTTGATAACTGCGGCACGGGACACGCCCAATTCGCGTGACGCCGCCGAAACACCGACGTGCATCAGCTTTGCGCAAACGGCACGCTGGAAGTCTGTGAGTCCCGTGACCACTGCTTGGACGTCGTCGGACATCTCCCACGCGTCCCGTCGCGATCGGAACCGCCGCCCGGTGCGATTGTGGTGAATGCACTCGTCTACCTTGCCGGATCGGTCTCGCCGTTTGCCATTTCTGTCGGCGACAGGCGCGTTGAGTGAGTACTTCTCACGTTGGCGAGTTCGCTTTTCCGCAAACCGGTGCGCGAGAATATCGGCAAAATGGTTCTCGCAGACAACGACCACAAACCCCTCCCAACTTGCGGCGTTGGGATCATATTTCGCGCTACGGGTTAACAAATTGAGGGCGAAGTCCTGGTACAGGTCCTCGCGCTCCGACTTGCTGAACCCGCACCGCGTGACGAGGATATCCACTTTCTTGCTGATGAAGCGAAACGCGAATTCCCCGAAAACCTGCAGAATGTGCTTGGCGATCATTGGATCGATCTCCTTAAACCGCCGAGTAGGGCGTGCAGGAGGTCGCCAAGCGCCGGCAAGAAAGCAGCACGAGCGGAAACGTGCGAGGATCGCCGTGTCTTGGCGACTCCCACAACGCCTCCGCTCGTGCGGTCAGTTAGTTGTTTGGAATCGAAACTGACTGTGGAACGAGAGCAGGCCGTCAGGGCTGCTCGTGCAGGTCAAGGTCGACCGGTACGCCGGATACGACCTTGACGTCGACGACACCCGTGCCGAGGGCCGCGAGTTCTTCCTGAAGCCGGATGTGTTCGCGCGTCAGCTGATAGTCTGCGTTGGCAGATTCACGGCGCGACCACGCCTCCTCAGAAAGACGGGCCTTGCGGACGGGAAAAAAGGGCGGGGTCAACTGAGGGTCGCCGTCGCGGACGTGGATTCCGCGGATTATTCCGTAACCCATGCGCCACATGTAGTCGAACACATGACGTAGGTTCGGAGATAGCGACCGACTCGTGGGCACCGCCACGGCGCTCGCCCCTGGGGGGCGACGCTGTTTCGGCAACAGATGCTCCATAAGAACCTCCAATTTCAGGACGCGGCGTTTGGGCCGCTGACGTAAATCCTGAAATCAATTGTCCTTAGAAGCAGGCTGAACTTGGAGGAAAGGTTCGGAAGGGGATGAGAAAGGTCGTGGCCGGCGTCGCCCTCTTTCGCCGAGAAAGCCACAGCCTCGGTGGGACCGATGCGAAAAGTCTAAGATTCTTGCGAAAGGTCTAGCTGAAACGGACGAACTGCGACGGTAAACGGGTTGATCCGATAGCCAAAACTGGAATCGCGCTGCCCTGTCCAATCGCAGGTCTGCACCACATCCTCGCGGTCAATAGGGAGGCCCAGAGTCTGCTTCAGCGTCTTCTCGATGTCGGTTTGAAGAAGGTTAATGGTTCGTCGCACGGTCGTCTCATCGGGATATCGCTTGTCGGTCTGTGTTTCTAGTGCGGTCATCAAGTCGTGTATTGGTGTGGCGGTGAAGTCGGCGGGAGGAATCCCTTGCTGCAAATCGCCGAGGAAATGCTGCCACAGCGTCTGGAAAATGACAAATCGAGGCCCGGCCTGTTTGGCGATTACCTGAACGCCCTCGATGCGCACGACGCCCTCACCGACCTCAACCACAAAGCGTCGGCCATCAGCCGCTGTTGGCTTGGCGGGTTCGATCACCACAGGGAGTGGACGCTTGTCGCAAACAGGGATGGATGCGTGCCGCAGATCAGTTGGCTCACCCTGTTGGACTGCTGATCGGACGAGGTCGTTGAGATTCTTCGTGTCGCAGATCACGTCCGCCAACAAGACGCGGTGAATCCAATCTTCCGGCAGAAATCGCGCCTCGAAGTCTCGTGCATTCACGGCCACATAGCAGGTTGGGCAGAAAGCGGCGCGATCGCGCGAGAAGACTTTCTGGTCCTGGCAGTAGTCGACGACGCAGACGTTCACCGCACCATCACCTACCTTCAAGTTCAGGACGCCTTCACCGCCCTGTCGAACCGCTGGATCAAGTTTGGAGAGAAGCTCCTCGAGAAACGACATGACCCCGTCGCGGAGAACACGCACCCGAAGCTCGAAGAAACGCTGTTTGCTGTACTGATCGGGGAACACGGCGCGATCGCAATCGGGGCAGCGCAGTTCTCCGCCCGAATCGTGCAGGTGGTCGTCCAGGTATATTCGTCCGGGGCAGTCCCTGTTGCGTGGGGGAAAGTCAGCGTCCTCGTGGTTTGCGCACTTCACAAACTCACGCTCTTCGGTGTCAATGACGCCGAGACCACGGAGGTGACCAGCGGCGGCCAGCACATCAGGGGATGGGGCCACTACCAGATGCCCGTCTTGCAGTAGTCGCGCGATATGCTCACGACGGACGTTTGAATCGCTTTTCCGTTGACAGGACCGGGATGGCATGGGCGGTTCTCATATAGGTTTCAAACGCCAGTCGTTCTTTGGGGTTCAGCCGCTGGTCCGAGTAGCGGACAACAAATTCATCCTCAGCCAGCTCCATCTTCTCGAAGATCAGGCTGACGCGTTTCTTGGCATAGAACACCTTGATGCTTTCAATGGCATCGACATTCCCCGACAGGCTGCCGACCACCCTCTCGAAGTGCCGAACGGCGGGGCCGATCGAATGGCACTTGGGGTCCCTGAGCCGGATCGGGCATTCCCCTTCCCCGTCGAGCGGCGAATTACCCATGACAAGTTCGACCCATGCCATTTGCTGATCCCGGTCGGTTTTCAGGAGATCGAGGAATCGTTCCAGTTGCTTCCGGTAGGCGATTTCGTTTTCGTTTTGGTACTCACATTTTGTGCCGTAGTATTCCGTCGCAATCTGGTTGGCGATCTCGAGCGACGCCTCAACGCTGCGCGACGAGATGTTTACCCGCTTGGCACCGTCAAAGAATATCAACACGATCCATTCCGGGCGGTATCCGTGCAGCACCGTGTGCCCCTGGAGCATCAGGGTTGGCCGCTCACAGCGACGAATAAAGACCATGTCGTGGTCTCCATCGTGCAGGATGTTTTTCAGTTCGCTCGTTCGGCCGTCCTTCTTGGACTTGTCGAATTGCCGGAGGATGTCTTCCACATTGTGCCGTGCAAGGAAATCGGCCAGCGGGCGCGTAGGGCGGCGCGGACCGTCCTTCATTTTCATGCGGGCGAAACCGGTCTTATAAATCTTGTCGACATGGAGGATGCGACGCAATTCATGCGGTTTGAGATGGAAGATGGCGAAGGACAGCGCCAGTGTATCGTAGTCGTCATCGTCCCCCTTGCTACACAACTCCATAACATCTGGTGGCAGCAGGTCGCCGGCAACTTCGATGGTGGCCAGTTTGGACTTGAATTTGGCAAACTCCTGAACTAGCACATAAGGAAGGAGTTCATCGGTGTTTGGCCGCAGTTCGTCCTTCTTTCCCTTGACACGGCCGGGCTTTGCCTCCCAGCCCATGTTCCTTCGCAGCATTTCGGTCTGCCGGCCATTTTTCTTAGCCAGCCATGTTTCGATGAAACCGGCCTGAGTGGTCTGCTCTAGGATCTGGTCGTAGGCTACTTCAAGCTCATTGGTCCAGAACTCCCTGCTGGAAACGTCCACGTCGACAATAACCTGACGGCTCTTCGCCGTCACCAGTACTTGATCCATCATTGGTGCAATCCTGTGAAAGACTATGTGTTCGGCAAGTCCCCGCTGCGTCGAACAGCGACAACCTTGCCGAGGATTCGTAGGTCATCATCTGGGCCAATAGAAATGGGTTGAAAGTTGGGGTTCTCGGGGCGCAGTTCGATTTCGTGTTCGCGGATCGATAGGCGTTTTAGTGTGGCGTCATTGCCGATTTGCGCAACGACGATATCACCATTCTGCGCAATAGGTTGCTGGCGCACGATTACAATATCACCATCACGGATCGCGGCGCCTTGCATGCTATCTCCGGTAACCCGAAGAGCAAAGTGAGGACCTGACCTGACCAGCCCCCGATCAACCATCACCTCGCCCAGGATATTCTCTTCGGCAAGTGACAGCGGGCCGGCGGCGACCATGCCGTACAGTTCAACCGCAACGATGTCGACCGGTTCCTCTGCCGGCTCGCGCAGAATAGTGAGCCCTCGCGCCTTACGGGGCTCACGGTGAATGTATCCTTTGCGGACGAGTTGGCCCACCTGCTCGTGGGCCGTTGCCGTCGATATATCGATCGCGTCCGCGATTTCCTTGGTGGTGGGGGGGAATCCGTGGTGGACAAGGAAATCCCGTATTTCGCGCAGGACTCGCCGCTGAGGATCAGTCGGATCGGTGGTGGGACGTCGCCCTCGTCTTTTGTGTGAATCATCCATCTCGCGTTGGTATCGCCATCAACAATATACCTAATGCCTATCAGGGGAATTGGATAAATATAGCAAAAAGGCATTGTCTGTGCAAGCGCCGACGTAACATGCTTCTATTTATGGACTTATGATTTCAGGCCACATCCGCCGCTGCTTCCTCCAATCAGCCAAAGCGGCAATCGGCCGCAATTGCCGTTCGCGTATAGGGTCTCGGCCCCCAAGGACGCTGGGCAAGAACAGCAAGGCTTCCTGGATGTCTGGGGCCAGGCACAACAGGTTCATGATCTGCGTCACCCGCGCCCTGGTTACGTGCCCGAGCCGGGCCAAGTCGGCCTGGTCGGCCACGACGCCGTCACGGACGAGCCCATCGAAACGGATTGCGAGCGCCATCAGCCGGGCTATGCGCGGCACGCGCCCCGGTTGATCGGCGGCCGGCGTCTTGCCAGTCCGTAGTTGCTTGCGACCGTTTCGGCCGCAACGGAAGTGGACCCTCGTCTGGAACTTGATGCCTTCAGTCATGCGGCGTCTCCCCGAGATTCACGTTTGGCCAGCGTCTTGATACCACTGGCGTGAAAGGTGATCGAAATCATGCCGTCGCGGCCGTCGTAGTCGATCCGCTCAATCAGCAGACGCAGCAACCGGGCTTGCTCGTGTGGGCTGAGGGACTCCCACATCGGATCGAACTCGGCCAGCGCGTGGGCGACGTCGGCCTCGTTGATCATGTCCCGTCGCAGGTATTCAATCTCGTCGCGCACTTGAGTGAGGCGCCGTTCCACGGATGTGATTCGCTCCTGCACATCGGCTAACCGCGTCGTCGCCGGCCCGTTGTCCGAGTCCCCACTTGGCTGCGTGACGATCTTTTGCAACTCGCGGTGGTGCTCGCCCAGTTCCCGTTCCAGCCGGTTTTCCTCGTCGCCTAACTCTACGGCGTGCTGCGTAGCTTGGCCGCGTGTTTGGCGAACGGTCTCCGCAACGAGCTGTGGGTCGCGTCCGATGCACTTGATCTGCTCGACGATGAATCGTTCGATTTCGCCCGCGGGAATCGACTGCGAAGGGCACGCCTGCCTGCCCCGCTTCTGGGCGGCCGTGCAAACGTAGTAGCGGTAGCGTTTCTTGCTGTCGCGTGTTGAGTGCGATGGTGTCATCGCGCAGTTGCAGGGGACGCAGCGGAGCAGGCCCTTCAGTAGCGCCCCGAACTTGTTCCGGACCACACCACCGCCGGTTCGGCCGTTGCGATGAAGCATGGCCTGCACCCGCTGCCAAACCTCGTCGCTTACGATGGCCTCGTGTTCGCCCTCGTGGACTTCGTCCTTGTACCTGATTTTTCCGGTATAGGTGACGTTGGTGAGCAGGTGCCAAAGGCTATTCTTGTCGAATAGCCTCCCCCCGCGCTCGGTCCCCTTGCGAGTCGTCCATCGCTTGTTCCGCCACCCGCGGCGCTCCAATTCCTGTACGACCGGGATCAGACCTTCGTGATCGAGGTACAATTGGAACATGGCCCGCACCCGAGCCGCCTCGTCCTCGTTGACGACCAGCTTCGAGCCTTGTGGATCAACATCGTAGCCCAAGAGCGGCATTCCGCCCGACCACTTGCCCTTACGGCGGGTGGCGGCGATTTTGTCACGGGTCCGCTCGGAAATCATCTCGCGCTCGAATTGGGCGAAGGACAACAGTACGTTGAGGATCAGCCGGCCCATTGACGAGGCCGTGTTGAACTGTTGCGTGACGGAGACGAACGAGACGTGGTGCTTGTCGAATACCTCCATCATTCGGGCGAAATCCAAGAGCGAGCGGCTGAGTCGGTCGACCTTGTAAACCATCACGCAGTCCACCCTGACGGCCTCGATGTCGGCCATCAGACGTTTAACAGCCGGGCGGTCCATGTTGCCGCCGGTGAACCCGCCGTCGTCGTAGCGGTCGGGCAGGCACTCCCAACCTTCGTGGGCTTGGCTCTTGATGTAGGCTTCGCCCGATTCACGTTGAGCATCGAGCGTGTTGAACTCCTGCTCCAGCCCTTCCTCGGTGGATTTCCGCGTGTAGATCGCACAGCGAACCCGCGGATTGGCTGGTGATTGTTGCCGTGTATATGTCCGTGTCATTTCGTACCTCCGTGCCCGTTGAGGCGGAAGAAGAGGTAACCGTTGCAGTGAGTACCGGTGATTTGTTTTGCGACCGCACTGAGCGACTTGTAGACCTCGCCCTCGAACTCGAAGCCCTCGGGCAACACACGGACGACGAGCCTCTGGCCCTTGTATTCGCGGGTTATCTCTTGCCCGGGCATGGGCAAGCGGCGATCGGGGTCGATTCGTAACGCGTTCGTTTTACTGGAATCCGCCCGCGTCCGGGCCAGCTTCGGTGCCTTGGGCGCCGTCGTTCGCAGGTCGGCATCGTTCGCCAATTCGGCGGCTCGTTGCCGGGCACACGTTCGGAAATATCGCCCTCGGCCAGTGCCTGTATGCGCCAAATGATCCGCCGCACAAGCCATTCCTTATGGCGGGCCTTCGTCTCCTCTCCGAACACATCGGCATACTTGGCCCGCAGTTCGTTTACGGTCATCCGCCGAAGCGCGGCGACCTCTTTCTCAACGTTAAGGTTCATACATCACTCCTTCTCTTGGGGTCTCGGGAACCGTTAACCACTGTGGACACTGAGCACGGTTTCTTCAGAAACCTCAAGGCCGGCTGGACCAGAATTCGGGAAATCCGGGGACTGTCCCGATTTTCGTCCGACGAAAATGGGACTGTCCCCCTCGTTGTGCGCCGGGCCGGGATTATCGCAGGACAGTGCCGACCGGGCATAGAGTCGTAGGACCCCACCGGCCAGAATGGCGGCTACCTCGGAAAGGCGCTCGTCAGGCGTCAAAAAGGACGGATCGTCGAAGGTTCGCATGGGACCTCTCCTTGTGGAGTTGCCCACAGCGACCTTCGCTTTGCGACCGGCTCGCCGTCTGGCGTGACAGAATGGTTAACAGCCTCTATCTGTTAACCTACCCGGCGCGAGGACGAAGTGACGAAAGAAGTGACGCTGGCGAGGTCGCTGACGAACTCACCTCAACCGTTCAATTTGACGGTCTGGGGTCCCGTGCCTCTGCCCGAAGTCGGCGTTCGCCGTTCTTGTAGACGAACTTGAACTCGCCGACGAGCCTGTGGTCGTCGCCAAACAGGCGACGCTTCCGCGCGATCATGAAATCCACCAGCGCTCCCATTACCGGCTCGTGCGAGGTCAACTTATGGGCCATGTCGAGAAAATGCCGGTCGCCGTTGACAGTCTCGTAAACAACGGCATTCCATACGGTGAAGGCGATCTTGAGAGATTGCTCCATCTGGTCGTCAGGTGCATTTGGCCCTAGAGCATCCAGTAAAGGCTCGGCGAAGTGCAAGAAGGTCTCGGATATCTTCCTGTCAGGGAAGTGCGTAAGCTGCGATTTCTTGGGCATCCGGTTCCTCAGATTGATCTTGCGGTATTCCCCGCTGCCGCAGCGCAAGTGTTTCCTGTTTGATGCGGGGGGTTGTCATTCCTCTGGTTCAATCAGTCGGACGACGTCGTTTCCGCACGTCTTGCAGGTGCCCTCGAGAAGGAGGCACTTGTCTTCCATCCTCCCAACACGCAGTTGCATAGGGGTATCCTTCAGGCAGTTTCCACACCAGACGGTTTCCAGAATCTTCTCTCGCGCCCAGTCGGGGACCTTTTCCCAACGTTTGCGTGCCTGAGGCGTAAACTGTGGTAGGGGTATGGTGCTCATCTCATCTTCCCATCACACTTACCCGCAACAGGCTTTCGACGGGTGCCGGTGTCCGCGCGGAAGTAAAGCCTGTCAAGTCGGAACTTATCGGTCTTCACGCATCCTGCGAGCCGAGCATCGATCACACCAGTATTTCTTCCCCTGGGTGGAGTAGCCCTCTTCCCCGAGGATAATCACCTTCCCACAGTCGGAACACTTGGTCGACTCGTGGTGGGGTGGGTTTGGGAGTTTCTCAAAATTGTAGTCGTTACCAAGTCGGCCAACAACCGCGCATTAAAAAGCCCCGCCAGCGTACCGGCAGGGCTTGGTGGTTCATGGTGAAGGTGAAGGTCAGCTTCGGCGGCACCAAGCGTAGGCCAACATCCCCAGGGAGGCCATGGCCAGTAGGACGAGGGTGGAGGGTTCGGGAACGGCGGTAAAGCTGTCAAAGTAGCCGAACTCGTAGTCGTCCAGAACGAAGCTGGACCGGCCGCCTTTCTTGCCGCCACCTTTACCTGGGCCGACGGTTTGGCCGCTCATGGCCCCGTAAATCCAGGAGTTGAACACGCTGACGCGCGTATCTCCGGAAGCGTCGCCGTAATCCGAATCGGGGTTGCCGTCCAGTATGCCCCACCCGAATGAATGAACGCCAATCAGCTCCGTGCCGGAGCCGAAGTCGGCGAACAATCCGCCACCACTGTCCCCGGGAGCAATGAGATACTCGAGGTTAAGTGGTGATGCCGATCCAAATGAACTCTCGGAGGAGAGCTCAGGCCGGTCGAAGTCCATCAGGATCACATTCGGCGTGCCGCGGCGGACGGGATAGAAGGCGTCCACCGTGTTCTCTCCGGCTCGTTTCTGGATGTTCGACCAATTCACAACGTAGCCACTCAATCCCGTGCCCGTCATGCCGTATCCCACGGACGTGCCCGTCCTGCCCAGCTCGGCGGAACCCGTGTAGAGCTTCGCCGGCGGAACATCGCTCACCGCCGATCCCAGGTGGATCAGACCGATGTCGTAGCCGGCACCAAGGTTGCCGCTCTGAAACTTCGAATTCGCGACCCAGCTCGTCGCCGCATACGTAGTGTCACCTATCGTGAAATCAAGCGACGTAGCGCCCTTGACCACGTGTGCGGCTGTCAGCACCCAATCCGGGGCGATCAGGGTTCCGCTAGCCAAGAAGCTGTACGCACTGGTCGTGCCGTCCACGCGGCCGACGCTGGCATACGCGGACAAAGCGCCCAAGTCAAGGTACCACAAGTCGTCGCGGTCGTGTCGAATCGTGCCGGAATATGCCGGCACGGCGATGGCCACCAGCAACCCCACAACGGCTGCCAAATGAACACACCCGATTTCTCTTATCTTAGGCTCCTTCGCGTTCGGTTAGTCGTTGCCGGGAACAACGGGTTTATTGTAGGTCTTCCGAGTTCGCTTGTCAATCAAGCCCGGACCTGACTCATCCGCAGTTTGGTATGGCTTTGAGGACGGCGGTGAGGACGTAAACATTCAGTTATCCGGTCTTGAATTCCCGGCAGCAATTCCCGGCCGATGCTAAAGTCTCTTAAAATAAGGGGTTGCGCCGAAAGGGTGTTCGTAATGAATTAGGCCTCCCGGCAGCCAAGTTACCCAATACTCGAAAGCCAATTGACCCATGTTTTTCCGGGATTTTTCCAATTTACCTGTTCGCCTCGCTTGCTCGAAACTACCCCAACACGCCGGGAATTGCTGAATTCCCGGCAAGCCGACTATGTTCGGCGCGACAGGTTCCCAATTGATGCCACACCAGAACCGGCAGGCTGACGAGGGTTGTGGTCGAGAAAAGCAAAGAGGGTTGCTTGCGGGCTCCGAAAGCAACCGGCTTGTTAACTCCCAGGGGGGGGTTAACCAGAGATTTGGAGATTTTTGGGCCGAAATTTGAGGGTCCGGTGGCAACCTCTTGGGTTGCTTTCGGACCCTAATTGGTCTCTCTCGAAACAGAGAGTTTTCGGCCGACGTCCAGATTGACGCAAAGCGTTGCCAGAAAGCGGGTTAAACGCAAAACGCCCGACGGCCGGAATCTCGGCGTCAGGCGTTAACTGGCGGGGCGGGCAGTTTCGTAGAAAACCAAAAAGCTCCCCGACAAGGACTCGAACACCCCGCGCAAAACACGGGAAATACGGGGGTTGTGAATGAAAGCGGTGCGAAATCCGGTGCAGTCGGCGCACGAAACGGCACAGATACCGAGCCGACGGGGGGCGGGGAAAACGCGGCGGCGGACTGGACGATATAGAGTTGGGGCGATGCACGGCACGGGCGGGAATGTCGGCTGCCTTGCGCGCTATGTTACCCGACACCTTAGATAACGTCAAGTGGACTCGTATGGCGCGGCGGCGAGTGGTAGGTTGCGTATCGTAGTACCCCTTGTCTC
>JAHIKV010000339.1 GCA_018897395.1 Planctomycetota bacterium
CGAGCAAAGGAACGCAGGAAAGTGGATGTAACATGACGCGCGGCCAGACTATCACCGTAACGCGAGTGTCGGCAACGACTAAGCACGACGGACTGTGCCAGGCACATATGACTTGGCTCAGACTGGCCAGGGTGTCGATGTTGCATGTTGATGGCCTTCCGATGAAGGTCAGAGTCCTTCGACCCTGCTGTCACCGAGAAGGAACCTTGTCTCCCTCTCGGTCTCGGTTCATCAATCCTCTTGGAGGTAATACCACTAACCGGAGAGCCGGATGCGGGAAATCCGCACGTCCGGTTCGGAGGGGGGGGAGGCCGAACTCAATCGGCCTTCCCTACCCCTATCTGTACTGACCGCGGGCGGAACGGTCGGAAGACCCGCAAGACCTACTGCTTCTCGAAGGATTGGGACATCCATGACGCGGTCACCTACTTCACGATGTACACCTACAATTTCTGTTGGCCGGTGCGGACGTTGCGTCAAAGGGGATCCGATGGTCAATGGCTGTCGCGGACTCCAGCAATGGCTGCCGGACTGACTGACCATGTGTGGCCCCTTTGGGAATGGCTGACCTTTCCGGCAGTGCAACGCGAATAGGACACAAGGCGGCTTTATGCAAAGCTATGAATGTGTTAGACTACAGAAGGGTAAGAGTGTTGGCAAGGCGGGGGCGCAGGATGAGCAATCAGGCGGTGATCTTAGCGGCCGAGTCGATCCTTCCCGTCAGCGTCCGGCGGGTGGTGGAGCATAGGGTCCGCGCCGTCGATCCGAAGCAGGTGGTCCTCTACGGCTCACGTGCTCGGGGCGATGCGCGAGAAAACTCGGATTTCGATCTGGCCTTCGTTTTTCCCGAAACTCAACGCGGCAGGTGGATCAGGTTCCTGGCCGACCTGGACGACGCCGCGCTGACGTTGCGGCCGGTCGAATTGGTCGATTGGAACGAGGCTTCGGAGCCGCTGCGGGCGCAAATTTGCCTGGAAGAGATCATACTTTATGAGCGAGCCTCGGGCAATTGAGAACTTCGGCAAGGCGTTGGCGAAGCTGCGCGAGTTTGCCGCCATGCCCGTCGTGAACGACCGCGATCGGGCAGGGATCATCCAGGCGTTCGAGTTCACTTTCGAGCAGTGCTGGAAGGCGTTCCGACAGATCGCCGCGGCGCAGGGCATCGCAGTGGTCAGTCCCCGCCAATCCTTGGAAGCGGCCCTGCAACTGAAGCTGATCGACCCCGCCGAGGAAACGACGTGGCTCGAAATGCTGCACGACCGGAACATGACCTCCCATCTCTATCAAATGGACGTTCACTGGGAGGATCGCGCCGTCGGGATGGGGTTCGAGTGAGAGCATCGGTTGTACTGATGGTGAGTTTATGGTTGCGAAACCGCAAGCGGCAATTCCCCCGCGAACGCAGTCGCGGGGCTTTTTCACAACCCACTCTCCACTCTCCACTCTCCACTTTCCACTCTCCACTCTCCACTACCCACTATCCACTCCCTCGAACAGCGCGGAGCCGACTCGCACGATCGTCGCCCCCTCTTCGATCGCCTCCTCGAAGTCTCCGCTCATGCCCATCGAAAGCTCGTCGAGCGTCACGGCCGGCGGGCAACTCGGTCGCAAACAGTCGCGGAGCCGGCGGAGGGCGTCGAAATCGCGCCTGGCCCGCTGCGGCCCGCCCTCAAATCCGGCCATGCACATCAAACCGCGAACCGACACGTTCGCGTAGTTCGGCAACTCCGCCAGAAGCGGCTTGATCTGCTCGGGCGAGAAACCATGCTTGGCCGACTCGCCGGAGACGTTCACTTCCAGTAAAATGGGAATCGGTCCCTTTCCGCTTGCTTCTTCGTCGATCGCCGCGAGCAGCCGCCGGCTATCGACCGAATGGATTATCGCCGCCAGCGGCAACGTGCGGCGGACCTTGTTCCGCTGAAGGTGGCCGATCAGATGCCAGCGGATGGGCAGGTCGGCCAGCGCGGCGGCCTTCTCCCAAAGCTGTTGCGGGCGGCTCTCGCCAAGTTCGAGACAGCCGGCCGCGACCAACGGGCGGACCATCTCGGCCGAAACGTACTTGGTCACCGCCACCAGCGTGATCCGTTCGGCCGCGCGGCCGCTCCGCTGGGCGGCGCGGGCGATCCGCTCGCGGATGCGAGCCACGTTCTCGGCAATCGTTTTGAGTTGCATCAGTATGATATTTCGCCGTTATCATTTAGCCCGCCGTGAATACACGGCGGGGACAGGCGGTTGCGTGCAACACATTGTACCCCGGGTGTATTCACCCGGGGCTAAATGGCGTTTCTCTTCACTCCACGACGGGCATGATGTATTGTGCGTTTGACAGCAGGGTGCAGGAGGAGTATTGTCGGGCGAGACGGGACAACTCCTTCGGTTTTTCGAGCGGCACCATGTTCAAATCCTCGACCGTCGAGGGATCGAGCCGGCTCAACAGGTAGACCTTGTTGCGGTCCAGCGCGTGTGCGAGTTGGGCGGCGGGCAGGGCGTCTACCGGGCGATGACGGCCGACGTGCCGCATGGACTCGGCTCGCGACGACTCGCTCGCCAGACGCCGCATTGCCGGGCCTGGCCGGGCGGACAGATCGCAACAGACGGCGATCGCGCCGCCATCCTCGACGAAACTGCCCGCGACCTGCAGCGCTCGCCCCAGGTTCTCCCACGTCTGCTGAATTGCGGGGCCTTCGATCGCCGCGACGACCAAACCGGCCTGGCGTGAAACCGTCCGGCTCCAGACCGCATCGTACAGTTCGCGGCCCCGACGACGTACTGAGTCGCTCTGGCCGGCCAAGACGTGCATGATCCGCCCGCCGCCGCCCGGAATGACCTGGATCGTGAGATTCACGCCCAACAGCCAGGCCACGTGATCGACCTGATCGGTCAGTTCCCGCTTGCGGTCGCCCGAAGCGTCCAGCGATCCGAGTCCGCGGAACCGCTGGATGGTTTTGGTGTCGGAAAACGTCGGGTAAACGGCGCCGTGTATGCCGTAGTATCCGGCCGCCCGATCGTCGTGCAAACAGCCGATCGGCAGCACGATGTCGGCTTCGTGCAAGGCCCGGTTGACGAGGATCGCCTCGCCCGACTCGCCGGCGGCAAGATACGCCAACTGCTTTCGGTCGGCCGGGTCGTGGGTCAGCACCCGAATGCGGTTCCGATGATCGGAGTTGACCAACCGGCAAGGGTCTTCCGTTTTGGCGTCTCCGTCCGTCCGGTTAAGCAAGACGGCAATGCCGTCGGCGCCGATGCCGGAGCGGACCAGTGCATGGACGACGGCGGCCGCGACCTCCGCCGCCTTGGGCACTCCGCGGTCCAGGGCCAGCACGACGCGGTCGCCGGGCGTCGTGCTTTTCGCCAGCGGTGGATAATCGAGCGGTTCGTTGAGCGCGGCCGAAGCGGCCTCGCCGGGATCGGCTAACGGAGTGTCTCGCGGGACGTCTGGCTCGTGCCGCCCGGTTGCCTCGGCCGACTCGATCACCACGCTTGAATTGATCCCGTATCGTAAGACGGTCATTGGGCACACTGGCGAAAATAAGTCGATTGGGCAAAGAGGACGCGAGCATTGCCCTTATTATTCCGTCGAATCGAGACGCAGTCAAGAAGTCGAGCTTTACGGGGGGCGTCGGTTTGCGAATAATGGTGCGTCCGCGACATTTCACCGAACATTTTGGAGAGTATCACAATGGTAGGGTTTCCAGAGAAAAAGTATCTGAAACATATTGCGTCAATCGCCGTTTGCTTGGGGCTTGTGATCCCGCTCGGATGCAGCCGCGGCGAGTCGTCCAAGGCAAAAGACTCGCCGCGCTCCGATGCAAATGCGAAGGCAGAGAAGAAATTACCGGAAGAGAAACCGAAACCTCTTTCCGGGCGCGAGATTCTGGAACGCATGGTGGCCGCCTACCAAAACGCGACGAGCTACGCCGATCATGGTCAGGTGCGGCTGGATTTTGTAGTCGGCGGGCACAAGGGTGGCGACGTAGCCCCATTCTCGTTGGCGCTGGCGCGGCCGAACAAGCTGCGTTTGGAGGCGTATCAGGCGACGATAGTTTGCGACGGAAAGGACTTCTTCGCTGAAATCAAGGACATTCCCGACTATGCGTTGCGCAAACCGGCGCCCGAGCGGCTGGTGTTCTCTATGTTGTTTACCGACCCGTTGTTGGAGGATGCCTGGACACGGGGATTTGGCGGCTCGATGCCGCAGGTATTACTCCTGTTGGGCAAGGACCCCATGAAAAGCCTGTTGAGCGGCACGGAAGAGGTCGCGGTGATGGAAGCGGGGGAGATCGACGGCCACGCCTGCCATCGGTTGCGGTTCGAGCGGCCGGAAGGCACGGCCACGTTCTGGATCGATCGAGAGAACTATGTATTGCGACGGGTTGTGATGCCGACTGACCCAATCCGTCAAGATCTTAGCCAAGAAGGGCCGGTGGAGAGTATTTCGTTGGTGGCCGATTTCTTCAATGCCCGACTCGATGGAGAGATAGCCCCCGAAACATTCGAGTTCAAACCGCCAAAGGGCGCAAAGACGATGAAGTCTTTTCCCCCGGCGCCGATGCGGATGCTCGGCAAGAAAGCACCCAAGTTGGAATTCTTCGATCTCGACGGCAAGCCGGTCACGCTGCAATCGCCGGCCGGGAAGGTGGTCGTGCTTAATTTCTGGGCGACCTGGTGCGAGCCATGTAGACGTACTCTGCCGGACTTTGAAAAGATTCGCCGACAATACAAGGACAATCCCAAGGTGGTCTTCTACGCGGTCAGCGTAGATCAGCCGCAAACGGACAACAAGCAGTTGGTGAAGACGTTCGAGCAATTGAAGGTCAACGCTCCCATTTTGCGCGACCCGAAACAATCGGCGACAGCGATGCAATTCATCGGGATTCCCACCCTGTTCGTCATCGGCGCGGACGGCGTCGTGCAACACTGCGAGATGGGGGGCAACCCGAGGGGCACCGAGGACCTGGCGGCAAAGATCGACGCTCTGCTGGCAGGCAAAAACGTTTTCGAGAAGTCGTTTCGGGAGTTCATGGAAGCGTATGCCGGGATGATAGAGGCCCAACTGTCGTCGGAAGGGGAGGCTTCCTCCGATAAACGCGTGCTTGGGGAGCAAGCGCTGCCCGAGGTGAAAACGGCCCCGCGGAGCGATCCTGCCCGGCTAAAGCTCGCGCCGTTGTGGAAATGCGCGGAGGTGAAATCGCCCGGCAACATCTTGGTTGTTCGCGATGGCGACGGGCCGGTGCGGCTGATGGTGGTTGAGGACTGGAAATCAGTCGCCGAAGTGGGGCTGGACGGCAAACTGATCGCCTTGCACAAGCTGGAACTGGACGAGAATGAGATCGTCGGCAGTATGCGCGCCGCAGTCGGCGCCGACGGCAAGCGATACTTTGTCGCCTTCCTGCTCTCGCAGCAGCGGTGCCACGTCTACGACGAGAACTGGAAGCTCGTCGCCCACTACCCCGAGGACGCGTTGGAAAGCCCCCATCGGGGAATCGCCGACGTCGAACTGGGCGACCTGGACGGCGACGGAAAGCTGAACGTCTACGTCAGCTATTGGGGGTTGGTCGGCGTTCAGTGCGCATCGCTCGAAGGGAAACGGCTTTGGGCGAATCGCTCGCTGAGCGAGGTCGCCTGCATTGCCATCGGCGGCCCCAACGCCCAGGGACGCCGCGACTTGTACTGCGCCGGCGGCGCCGGCGAGATCGTGGTCCTCGACGCCAAAGGCGAACGCAACGGCGAGATCAGCGTGCGCAACCGGTTCTTTCATTGGATCGCCTCGGCCGACCTTCGCGGCGACGGTCGAGGGCAATGGTGTGGAATGTCGGCGAAAAAAACGGGCGATAACATTGCCGTCGGATTCTCGTTGTCCAGCGAGGAGTTGTGGAGCTACACTCTCCCGGCGGGAGTTCCCCAGATACCAATCGAGCCGATCGTCCCCGGCCGAGTCACCCGCGACGGCCCCGGCCAGTGGTTGCTGCCCGGCCTGGACGGATCGATCCACGTCGTCTCGGCCGACGGCGTTCCGCTGGACAGGTTCAACTACGGAGCCGAGCTTCACGGGCTAACCACCGTGGAGATCGGCGGCCGGCCGGCGTTGGTCGTGGCCACCGCCGGTGGAGTGGAGGCGTGGGAGGTCAAGTAGCCATTACAGATCATACTCTCAGGAGTGGATTCACTTTACACCGTAATCTTTAAGCGGATGTGAATCACAACTTAAGAAACCGAATTTTCATCGACCGTTGTGTTGCTCTGTGATAATTTGGAAAAGAATGCAAGAAGAGAATCACCAGTCATCAGAGGAAGCGTCAACGGCGGTAAACCGAGCCTGACGGTGATAGACTGAACGTATTCACGCCAGTAGGGCCACGCGTTATGGATCCCATTGAGCCGCCCAAATGCTTTTACGTGTTCATCGTCAAATCCATCAGTCGCGTCAATGGAATATCGCAAAATAAACTCCGCCTCGATGCGAAAGGGTTCTTCCGTCATCTTCGGCTCGGAATCAATCTTGGCGCAAGTCATCAATGTGGCATGCACGACCAATTCTTTCGCATCGCGGTCAAAACAGCTTTTGGCCTCCATCGCGTACTCTACGCGCATGGAAGGCACTATATCGCCCAATTCTGATCGTATCGAGGAATTGGCAAGGCGAATATCCTTGATTTGAACCCGCGGCGCTAAAACCAAAGCCAATTCCATCAGCGATTTTTTCGGCTGAGCAACGTCTGTCATTGTGCGTCATCCCGCTAACTGAAGGTTGCCGCAAGTTTCCGACGCTAACGACTCGATGTCATACTTGGCTTGCTCTCGGGGCGGAATGGAAATCACCATTCCGACATGCTGCAAAAGCGGTCGCTCGACAAAACGATCCTCTGTCGAAACCATTAGCGTCTTGCCGAGAGCTGTGAAAACATCGGCTACGGTGCGTAAGGTCAAATTGGTCTCGCCATTGAGGATTTGGGTGATACGCCCCTTGCTTTTATTCAGTAGCTCCGCAAGCTGGCCTCGCTTCACACCGCTTTCTTTCATCGCTTTGCACATTAACTCCGTGATTTCCACCACCAATCGTTCTTGTTGAAAAATCCGCATCTCCTCGGGATCATCGGTCAACCGTGAGACATCGCTGCGCAGCATGATCCTTCTCCCTTTACTACGTTTTTCGTTTTTCACGAAGCATTACTTCTCGGTAAATCTGTTGCGCCGTGGTGAAGTGGCACTCTGGCCACTCGGATTGCGGCGGTTTCCAAAAACCATGAGTGAGAATCCAACGGTCATCAATGCGAAAACACGGTATGCGTATCATACCTTTTCCGCCTTTAGGACTATTCATGCTCCATCTCTTAAATGCCCAGAACGGCGGTCTCTCAGCCTTGAACACTTGATCGTTGTTCATTTGCTGTTCTCCGCCATTAGCCAGATGCAAAAAACGATTCAACAAATGCTGACGATCTCGTTTGGATAAACTGAAAAGAAAATCTTTGGCTGGCATACTGCCATCTGATCGAATAGCATATTCAACTACCCGCAAACGACCTCTGGCGACAATGTGCTTATCGTCCTCTGTCATTTGTTAGTTTAGTTTTAACTAAACCTCCAGTCAAGCCGACCAGCCAAACAACGTACATTACCCGCAACCATCTGGGGGGTTGAGGGAAAAGTAGGCATCACTATACCATGTTAAGGTTAAATTGCCTAGTAGTTGTTAGTGGTGTGCTGAAAATTGAAGGTAAGGATTATTGCCGTGAAAGTGACTACCGAAGCGATGGCGGCTTGGTGCCGCAAACTGCTGGGGGGCGAGCCGAACGAGCCGCGTTTGACCTTGGAACAGTATCTGGCCGAAATCCCGCGACTGGATTGTCTGGGTAAGCTCCCCGAGGGAACGCCCGTGCTGGTTCGCGGCGACGTGGACGCCAAGCCGGGGCCGGCCGTCGGCGATGGAGACATCCGGCTGCGGTCGATGAAGGAGACCTTGGAGTTCGGCCGGCAACGGGGCTGGAAGCAGATCGTCTTCGGCCACATCGGCCGCGATCCGCAAAAATCGCTCGGCAAAGTCGCCGCGCGGATCGGTGAAATCCTCGGTTGCCGGGTCGAGTTCGTCGCGGACTGGCTTGATCCCGAGAGCACGACAATCAAGGATGAAGTGGCCGAGGCGATAGCCCGGTGCCCGGCCGGCGGCGTGATCGTCCTGGAAAATACCCGCAAGTACGACATCGAGCGGGCATTGTGGAAGTCCAAGCCGGACGACGTGGCCCGGCTGGCCGCGGCACTGGCCCGGCTGGCCAACCAGTTTGCCGAGAAGGTGGCCAAGGCGTACGTCCACGAGGCGTTTTCGGCCGGCAGCCTCGACGCCTCCAGCGTGGTCGTGCCCGCCGCAATGGATAAGGTCGCGCTGGGTAAGTACGAGGCGGAGCAATTCGAGGACCACTTGAAGGAATGTCTGGGCGCGCGGATGGTCGTCTTCAGCGGGTTGAAGATCGACAAGCTCGACGATCTGCAAGCGATGATCGACCGGGGAACGATTCGCACGGTGATTGCGGCCGGCTCGCTGGCGGTCGCGTTGAAAAAGGCGGCCGCCCGGCTCGACGGCACGGATTTCAACATCGGCCTGTCCGAAGACCCCGAACACCAGGACAAGCCGTACTATATTCCCCAGGAACGGATCGAGCAGGCCGAACGGATGATCTCCGATGGTCGGGCGAAGGGGATCGAGTTCGTCATGCCGGTCGATTTCGTGCTCCAGAACGGCCGGGTTTCGGAAACGATCGGGCCGGGCAACCAACAGTTCGACGTCGGCCCCGCCTCCAGCGAGCTATACGAGAAGGCGGTGAGCGATTTCATCGCCGCGCACCAGTCCGATCGCCCCGCGGCGGTAGTCTTTCATAACGGCGTGTTCGGCATGTTCGAGGATCCGCGCTTCGAGGAAGGGACGCGGCGGTTCATTGCCCAGTTGAAACGCATGACCGACGTCGGCATCAAGGTGTACGTCGGCGGCGGCGAGGGGGGCAAGGCACTGGAAAAATACGGCCGGGCGGACTGGGTCGCCTATTGCTTCACCGCCGGCGGCACGGTGCTCGGCGCCCTGGGCAGCGAGCCGGTGCCTTACTTGGTGGCGATGCGGATGGCCGCCGAGGGCATGGGGCCTTCGCCGCACGGATAGCCGGCGGCGGGGATGAGCGAAGAGGGAAGAAAGAGGAAAGAAGAGAGAGGGGAGAAGAGAGAGGAGAGATCCGATCAATCTCTCTTCCCTCCTCTCTCTTCCCTCTTCTCTCTTCCCCCTCCCCTCTCTCCCCTCTTCCCTCGAGTCCATCAGGCGGAACGATTTCCGCTATTCCGGCACGCAGCACCGAACGCGACCGCATAGATCAACCAACTCCAATACTGACTCGCGTATCTGTTCTTCCGGCTCGTTGTCGCGAACGGCGCGTTCCACCCGGTTCGCGGACGGTGAGAGCGGCTCGAAGCCGTAGCTGCCGGCGGCGCCTTTGAGTTGATGAGCGGTTCGCCGCAGCTCCTCCCAGTTTCCCTCGTCCAGATGAAGGAGCAGCTTTGCCACGCGGGCGGGCATCTCCTCGACAAACAAACAGAGAATGTCCGCAAGTTCCGGATCGCCCCCCAGCCGAGAGTAGATGCACTCCTCGATGGTCTTTTCCTGAATCATTTTGATATGCCCCAATAGTGTGGTTGGCTGGATTCTCAACCATGTTTGTTTGACCGAACAACATGCAAGCATAGGTTACGCCGGAGGATGGCTCCAATTGAAACCACTGGGAATTGGCTCGAAAAAAAACAGCTATTCAGCCCCCTGGTGAATACACCCGGGGCATTGCGTGATATGAAACCGACACTCCCCGCCGTGTATTTACGGCGGGCTAAATGGAATAATTCCCGGACAACCTCTAATTTTATGCCGCTCGGTGTGTGATTTTTCATCATCCGACACACGTCAGGGAGTGAATAATGTCGTTGCAGGCGATATACACGGAATGGACGTTATAAACGTAATGGAAAATATGAGGGTTGTGGACGGAATAGGGGCTCTGGCTAAGGATTCTTTGGCCATCCGTCGATAGCAACATGTAGCTTGGACTCGGATGCCATTACATGCGTGTTTTTCGTGAGTATCCCACAAGGTCTTTCCTAACAAAGGAGTACCTCCCATGTTGCGTCGTATTTTGTTGCCGGCGTTGGCCGTAGCCGCCTTAGTGGCGGTGGTCGGCGTCTCCAACGCCCAAGCGGGCCTGTTTGGCAAAGGTTGTTGTGAGCCTGCCACGTGTGCTCCGCAGACCTGCGAGCCTGCCACGTGCGCGCCGGCCACCTGTGAGCCTGCCACGTGCTGCCCGAAGACCTGCAAGCCGAAGCGTTGCCGCAAGGCCCGGACCTGCCGTCCGAAGACTTGCCGTGCGGTTGAGGCCTGCGAGGAAGTGAAGACTTGCGAGCCGGCCACCTGCGAGCCGGCCACCTGCTGCCCGAAGACCTGCAAGCCGAAGCGTAGCCGTCGGGCCCGGACCTGCCGTCCGAAGACCTGCAGTGCGGTCGAGGCCTGCGAGGAAGTGAAGACTTGCGAGCCGGCCACCTGCAAATGAGCGAATAATCGAGTACCG
>JAHIKV010000175.1 GCA_018897395.1 Planctomycetota bacterium
GGAAAACTCCGGACGGCGGATATTGGATGGTGGATGCGCCTACTCCGGCACATCCACCATCCGCCATCCAACATGTCGGGGTGGCAGTTCAACTGCCACCCCAACGATTTATCTCCGCTTCCTCCATGCGTAGCAGAGCAGACTTACCAGGCCCGTGGCCAACAGCGCCAGCGTTGACGGCTCCGGGATCACGTCGTAGGTCAAATGGACCCTTCCGAACACTTCAAACCCGTCCAGAGCCTTGTCGTTTACTGATACAAGGCCGAACGTCCGTGTGGAACTGGTTCCCGCCACGTCAAAGTCCGCTGGATCCCAGACCAGTTTACCGTAATTAGCGGGTGTGGCCAGGTACAGCCATCCTGATCCTGTAGGAGGAATAATCGTTGGGGAATTCCCTTCATGTCCGACGGTCGTTTCACGGAAGTTCAGGGTTTCGAGAGGGGCCCACTGGAAGGCATAAATCGAAATCCCTGTAATCTCAAGCCGGAGTCGGTAATTGGGAATGGCGGCCACATCCGGAGGCGGTGCCCCAGCCCACGAACCAACGATGGACACGTCATCAAAATAACCGCCACCTCCGACGAAGTAGCCGCAGACCATCCATCGCTCACCCATGCCCAATACGCGGTCCGTAAAAATGGGCCCCTCGCCGCTGCCGCGGTTTCCATAGACCGTGGGAACAAAGGAAAAACTCCCCTGCGTTGTCGGGGTGTTGTTCCCCGCGTTTTCCGTCGTGGTCCAAGTATTTACCGGTGGAGCCTCATTCACAGTTGCACCGTACCCAAACGAAAAATCGGCGCTGGTGATAGTGTTGGTGATAATGGTCGCCTGGGCGGCGGAGGCCATCAACAGCCCCAACATCGCCACACCGACGATCAACGCAACTTTTCTAACTGAAATAGCGCGAGACATGTCTTTTCCCTTTCAAAGAGAAATCCAAAGTGAGAAACGTAAAACACCCGAAAAACACCGAACAAAACACTCTCGTTGGGGCGACAGTTGTACTGTCGCCCCTGGGGTGGCAGTACAACTGCCACCCCAACTTTGCGGGGTGCGCGATAGGCGCCCTGCAACTTCTTGCCGACCCGCGCAACGAGCGCCGGCGGCTTAACATCGGGTGCGACCATCGGTCGCGGCTTTGTGCCCCAGGCGACGGCCGCTTGCGGCTTCGCCCCGCAGGGTCCCGCACACGGCGTGTGCGGACTACGTTGGCTTTATGGACCGTTCATGGTTCGACCTCCTTCTTGGTTTGTGGTGCAGCCGTCCCGGCTGCGGGGGCAGGCGGGACGCCTGCACCACAATTTTCGGCCATTTCCAGCACGGGGTCGCCGAGGACGAACTGGTCCGAATGGATATCGTCGCCGCCGTCGCCGACCGCCAGCGTCAGGAACCGGTCGCCGGGGCCAAGCCGCACGTCAACGTTGAAGAGTCCGTCCCGACGGCGGAGCCCGACGCGCTTAAGCTCCAATCGGCCGTCGACCAACACCCACAGGTCAACCATCCCGTCAAACGGGGGCGGATCGTTGGTGCGGCTTTCGACCAGCCCGGCGACGGCCCGGAAACGCGACGGGCCAGCCCCCGGGTAGAACTTCCGCACGGCTTCGAGGCTGAAGGTAATGCCCGCGTTCGCGTGCAGACAGAGCAGTCCGCGCCGGTCGGGCATGAACTGCCCGGCTCGGGTCATGTCGTCGACGTCGTACATCCGATCCGCGCCGCGGTCCTCGGGACGTTTCTCCGCCGCCTCGGCCCAAATCGAGCCGCAGGTCTTGCTGGTAGTCGCGGGAAAGCCGTCGAAAACGCGGCCCGCCGAATCGATCTGCATTGCCCCATCGCGGCCGTCCGGCACGAAGACGCCGTCGATCAGCCTGTGCCAGCGGACGGGCCGGAAGGAGCGGTTGCCAGAGAAATCTTCCGGGCGGCGGTCGGTCGGCGTTCCGTCGACCGGGTCGACGCCGCGGGCGCGACGTTTACCCCTGCCGTCGCCGCCGGCGACGATGTCCAGCAGATCGAGCAGCTTGGGCGGCTCCATCATCCGCCGGGCAAACTTCGGAGGATTGCCCACCGCGCCGTGCAGCACCAGCCGCAGACCGCCATCGCCTTTATCCTTCTCCACTCGTGCCGACTCGTTCTCCCGTAGCACCGTTTCCCGCGGAGTGCCACTGGCTAAGCCAGTGCCACCCACCAATTGCACCTTCACCGAACCACGGAAGACTCGCGACTCAGTAACGCCCGCCTTGTCCACTTCGACGCCGAACTCGGTGCCCAGATCGGTCACCAGGGCGGTGGGAGTGCGAATAGCAAACAAGGGATTAGGGATTAGGGATTGGGGATTAGATTCTGATCCCTCGCCCCTCGCCCCTCGCCCCTCGCCCCTCTTCTCCACCAGCGCGGTCAGCTTGCCCAGCGCGAGGTAGCCGCCGCTGCTGGATTCCACTTCGTAGGTACAAGGGCCTTGAAGGATGACCTTCGCCCCGGTGTCGTAGGTGATTTCCATCAGGCCGGCGTCGAGCTTGTATTTTCGGCCCAGGGGCACGGCGCCAAAGCCCAGCGGCGGCAGGTAGTTCGGATCGTCCGACCACTTCACGTCGACCAGCCCGGTGATGCGGCCGACGAAGACAAACTCCGGCCTGGCGTCCGACGGAACCGACTTCGACGGCGCCGTGGCGATATGCTGGTGGGGGGTGATTTTGTACGCCCAAGCGCCCAGCATCGCCGCACCCATGATCACCGCGGCAATCAAGCAACTCAAGGGCAGTTCCTGGGAGAAAAATCCCACCGTGCCGTGATAGGCGCTGCCGAGGAAGCCGAGGACGGGGGAATTCCCCGGCATGGTGGATGGTGCCTCGCCCATCATAATGTTGGAATCAATTGGAGCCGAAACGGCTGACTCGATGTCGATCTGTTGGTGTACCTTCTGAGTTGCCCGATGTGACCGCATTTCTAGTCTTAACGCGACTTGCATCCGGCAATAATCCAGGTAGCGGCCGCGAGAAATGCGGTCGGTGAGCAAAATTGCGTCCAACTCGACGAACTCGCTCTCAGAAGCACTGTTGTCGAAAATCGCCTCCGCGAGATCCAATACACGATCGACATTGACCGGAGACTCACTCATATGAGTGTTCCTCCCCGGAGTGTTCCTGCCGGGTCAGTTCCATTTGGATGCATTCCAGTAGCCAGCGGCGAATGCGCTTCAGCGAGTTGCACACGCTCGGCTGGGGTCGGTGCAGTCGGTCGGCGATTTGACGGCTGCCGAGGTCTTCGACGTAACAGAGTTCAAGCAACTCCTCGTCCGCAACGGTAAGCTTTACCTTGCAGCGCCGCAAAGCAGCCAGATAGAGTTCTGCATCATCGCTTTGGGCGTCGATCGTGGTTTCGGCAAGGGCATCGAGCACCTTTTCGCTAACATAACCCGGTAACCGCTTGCGCCGCAGAAAATTGCGTACCTCGAGTTTCGCCGTCTGGCGTGCCCACGAAAAGAAACTGCTGTCACGCTGAAACGACGCAATCTTACGCCAGAGAACCAGACAGACGGACTGGAACAGGTCATCCGTGTCCTCCCAGTTTCTGACAATTGCAAAGATGTAAGCGTAGAGTTCGCTCTGGTGGCGAGCGATCAACTCAGAAAACAGATTGTGATGCTCTTGTTCGTTCATCAGCCAATACCATTCGAGTCCTGGTAGGGCGTTGGTTCCACAACCCGAACTGTCAAAGAGGACGCGGTTCTCACACACAAACGGCGCTTTGAGGCGAATTTTCACGCGAAAAATCCGGAAATTCTCCATGTTTTCCCAAACGCAAGCCGTAAACGGCGTCAGAACAGAGACTTTCAGTGCCTCGGAACTTTTCCTGGTGTCCTACAACCATTGCACACTACGATATGTTGTGTTCGCGGACGCTGCCACATACAAGATGTTGTGGTGAAATCAGCCGGTGCAATGACCATAGGACACCAGGGGACTTTTCGACCCCCTCCATACTACCCAGTGTCCTGGTCCAGCGAGTCTTGATAACCGATAAGAAGTAGACCTGTTTCCCGCAGAATAGCGGGAATACAGGCGTTGAACGAGACGAATCGGGGGACAACGAATCGGGGGACACATACCAATTATGGTAATCTAGGAAACCGTGGGGAAGCATACCTAAACTTCGCTGACCGATCCGGAGTCGAACACCACTACTTGGACGTTCGACCCCCGCGACAGGGTAGCAACGGAAACTAACCAGCTTTCCGCGGTTCGCTATCTTCGCTACGATCAGGTCGGAAACCGCCGCTTTCGGGTGGATCGGGATTCGCGCGTAAGGACGTATATCATATATATTATATATATTATATATTATTATATATAATACTGTCAATCTGGCGACCGATGAGCGTTGGTACAATAACCTCTCCGACGCGCAATCGGACTCGAGCCGCCAGAACGCGATCTCGTTCACCTACGACCTGGTCCATCGCATGACCGCAGCGACCGATTCCGGCTCCACCTTTGCCTACGCCTACACACTCGACATGGCCAACCGGGCCACGTCGATCGAAGGCGACGTCGCCGGACTGACGCCCACGGTCACGCTGAACCAGCCGTTCGACGACGCGAGCCGCCGCGCGCAACTGGCGGCGCAGCTCGACGCGACCGACGATTTCGTGAACGATTACCTCTTCGACGCCGCGGGCCGGATGACGCGCGTCTCGCAGTACGGCGAGCAGGGCGGCAACACCGTGGCCCAAAAACGGTTCGACTTCGCCTACGACGCGGCGAACCGCTTCTCCACGATCACCCGCTACAACAACACGGCCGGCACGCAGACCGTCGCCACGAGCACCTACACGTTCAACAACGCCGACCGGCTGACCGGCTTGACTCACGCGAAGGGCGAGACCACTTTGGCCGACTACGACTGGACGTTCGACGACGGCGGCCGGATCACCGACCAGGATTTCACATCGGCGGTCGGCACCTACGGCAACGCCGATTACACCTACGACGACACCGACCAGTTGACCGACGCCGACTACGCCGCCGACCGGCAATCGGACGAGGACTACGACTACGACGACAACGGCAACCGCACGAACGGCGGTTGTAACCGTTCACGCCCCTGTGGCGATTTTTTGATGAATTGATCTGGACACGAAAGTCGGTTTCGGCGACAAAATGGGGCATGTCGCTTGGAATCACCGAAGAAATCCTTGCCCGACAGTCACCGGAAGCCCAGGGCATCATTCGCCTGTTGTTGGCAAAGATCGCCGAATTGGAAGCGCGGATTGAACAGCTTGAACGCGGGCAGAAGACGCCGCCAAACTCCTCGTTGCCGCCGAGCACGCGGCATCCGCACGCCAAGCCAGCGCCGCCAAATCGCAAGTCGAAGAAGAAACGCGGCGGACAGCCCGGCCACACGAAACACGAGCGGCCGCTGATTCCAACCGACCAGTGCGACGACGTGGA
>JAHIKV010000378.1 GCA_018897395.1 Planctomycetota bacterium
GTGACTATGTGGGTCGGGTTCCTTTGCCCAAAAAAGCCGGCATCGTCCCTATATACATAAGTCCGCCGCCAAAATCCAAGGGTGGGAAGAAGGATCATCAGTAGCTGACAACCGAAATGTTTATAATTCGTTAACCCTTGCACACTTGGATAAAGGATTGTTTGAAATGCCGCGACATGACGTATTCATCAGTTACTCCAGCAAGGATAAACTCACTGCAGACAAGATTTGCGCGTTTTTGGAAGCCAACGGCATTCGCTGCTGGATGACACCAAGGGATGTCCTGCCGGGCAGTAACTGGGGCGAATCCATTATTGATGCTATCAATGGCGCCAAGGTTATGCTTTTGGTCTTTTCCGCCAATTCCAACGCCTCTAACCATATTAAGCGGGAAGTGGAAAGGACGGTGAACCGGGGGAACCCGGTCATTCCGGTCCGCATTGAAGATGTGATGCCTACCAAGAGCCTGGAGTATTTTATCAGCTCCCAGCATTGGCTTGATGCCTATCCCCCCCCCTTGGAAAAGCACCTGGATCATCTGGCCATGACTCTCAAGATGCTGCTTTCCAAAATCGGGGGGGAACCAGAGGTTTCCAAACCGGCGCCGCGATCTATCACGAAACATGACTTTCACCCTTCTCCGCCGGTCTCTCCTCAGATTCCCCTGCCCAGGGAGGAGACCGCCATACCTTCACCTAAGGCGCCGGCGCCCAAGGCAACAACCAGCATCCTCGCGGGAAAAAATAAGTGGATAGCGGCTCTGGTACTAAGTTCACTTGTGGTGGGAGTCGGTTTGGCGGTCGGCTTGTTAGGGCGGCGAGCGGATCAACCCTCGGGACCGGCGCCGGTTGCAGTCCCTCCTCCTGCGGTAGCCACGCCGGCAGTCCCCAAGGTAGTAACTGCAGATGATTATGTTAAAAAAGGGGTGGAAGCAAAAGATATTGAGCAGAAATTTATGTTTTTCGCCAAGGCCCTGGAATTAAATGCGGATCATATTTCGGCTCTTACTAATCGTGCCGCTTTATATTATGGTAAGGGGGAATATGATCAAGCTTTAATTGACTACGATAAGCTAATATCTTTAAAAACTAATGATGCTGAATTATATAATTCCAGGGGAAATGTTTATTTGGCTAAAGGCAACTACGACCAGGCTATTAGTGATTTCAATAAGGCTGCCTCTTTAGACGCAAACCTCCCCAAAACCTTTATGAATCGCGGTAATGCATATTATTATAAAAAAGATTATGAGTTGGCTATAAAAGATTTTTCCACCGCGATTTCCCTAAAACCTGATTCCGTGATTGCCTATAACAACCGTGGGAAAACCTATTCAGTGAAAGGCCACTATGAACCGGCCCTAAATGATTTCAATAAAGCTATTTCGCTAGACCCCCTTTACGGTAAGGCTTATAAAAATCGGGGCGCGGTTTATTTGGAACAGGGGCAGGACGATCTGGCCATCGCTGATTTTGATAAGGCGATTTCTCTGAAAATCGACCTTGCCGAATCTTATTTATGCCGCGGGAAGTTATATAAGAAAAAAGGAGAAGATAAACTGGCAACCGAAGATTTAAATAAGGCCAAGGAATTAAACCCAAACTTGAGTTTTTGACCTCGCCAAGCCAATTAAAAAGGAGGAGCTATGTTTAGGAATTGTTTGGTTGCAATTGGGATGGCCCTAAGTTTCGGATTTTATGGATGTGCGACCATTGAAGTAGCGAAACCTCCCCCGCCGGCCCCGCGCCAGAAGCTGCCAATTTATTACTATGTGGGGGTAAGTGAACTGAACCTCAAAGAGACTCCGGATAAGGGCAGCAAGGATAAGGCCCTGGTAAAGCTAAATGAGAAAGTGGAGAAAACGGAAGGGGCGCCCGGGGGCTGGTTCCTGGTAAGCACCGACGATGGCCGCTCCGGCTGGGCCACCAGCAAGTATCTAGAATTAAAACCGGTCACCAATCTTTATGTATCCAAGAACGGCATATGCCTTAGGGCTGCTCCGGATGGGAAGAGCGAAGAAGTTTGTAACCTGAAAGTAAATGATCAGGTTAAAATATTGGATCCACGGCCTCAGAATTGGGTGCAAGTGTCGGTGGAGCGCACCAAGGCCAAGGGGTGGATAGAGGTAAAAAACCTGGCCAAGAGTCCGGTAACCTTCTCACATTATAGGAAAAGAAGCGGGAAGGAAAAAGCCAAGCAGGAAGCCGAGAAAGAGGCCCCACAAGATAAGCCGGCTCAAGCCCCAAAAAGCTCCAAGCCCTCGGCCCCCGAGGCTTTATAGCGGGAATCAGGTATTGATAACCTGGCCTTGAGGTCATCTTCATCTCTGAGCGGTCAGGCGGCCGGCGGCCGGCGGTTTAAATCGCCGCAAGCTTTTTCTCCGTACTGGCGGAAGGAACTAACCTTTATTCAGATCACCTGGGCTGCAATGCCCTCTTAACCGAGATTATGTTGCAGCCTTGGGTGCCGCAGCCCAAAAATATATGTAGTTAACCTACTTCTGGGATAACACCGAAAAAGTTCTTGTTTCCACCCACACGGGCAGGCTCCCCTCGAAAAAGAACTTCCTGAGTTAATCCAGGTTTAAATTAATTTTGCATTAATTTCTTTAAACATGCGGTCAAACATCGCATTTAGGCCATTTTGTATTGCATTATTCATATCGAATTGATTATTTACAACGCTATTAATAATATGTCGGTCAGTTACTGAATGAATTAGGCGGCAATCTTTAGTTGAATATATTTTAATGGTAAGCTTCATTGAGGCTTTGTAATATTGACTTGTTTGTTGCTGATCAAAATCATCAATATAGCCTGATACCATTATTTTGGCACCATTTTGATTAGCTTCTTGACAAGTAGATTGTAAAGTAGAATGCAGCACATTAATGTCGATTATTTTGGGGAAATCTCTTCCTCCTATAGCCATTAATTTATAAAGACCGCTGTTATAAATAAAGCGAGACAAAGTATTGAAAAAAGCGCCTGCGAGTACTGGAGGGTAATCTTTACCATATTTTGTTGAAACAGTGGATAAATCCACAAAGGGTAAGATCAAGACAGTGATAGGTTGTTGTAATCTTTTAAGCCATTTCTGCGCCTGTTTGGCTTCTGGGGAATTCGGGTTTAACCCAACTACAATTTCAAATTCTCGGCGGGCCTCTCCCCATTTGCCTAGCTTAGTATATGCTACGCCAGCTAATGCGTGCGCCTGTTGATTTTTGGGGTCCAAACGGATTGCCTCTGATAAAGATCGCACTGCTTCTTGGTAGTTCCCGGCATCAAAATACTTTTTACCTTTCTGAAAATTTGAGTCGAACGCTTCAGGGGCAGTGAAAGCGGCCGAAGTAATGATGCACACAAAAAAACAAACTGATATCAAAATTAGTAAAAGCCCTCGAGATTGGAATAGCATGGTAATTATGCCCTTTTTTCTCACTACTGTTAGGGAAAGACGCCGGCGCAAAGGTCAATGATGGTGGCATCGATGATTTTGATTTGCGGCGCCTCCTGAGGCTGCTGCGCCAGTTCAGCGGAGAGCCGCTCGTACAGCTTACAATAGGTCTTTTCGAAGATGATGGCAGGGTTCTCCTTATTGGCGTCGGACAGGGTGGAGCTCTTCACCACGAAAAGCCTCGGGTGATAGCATTTGTGGACTTGCCGGTTGACACTGAACATCAGGTCCCGGAGACTTTTACGCGCACTCCACTGGCCGAACAACATGGCCCCCAGGTGCGCCCAATAGGTGAATTTCCGGTGGTTCGGCCCTTGCCAGGCAAGGCCGTCCACCAGGTGATCGAAAACATGTCTCGGTATGAGTTGTAGTAATTGACCCATGAGTGTGCTACAATGCGCCATAAGCCCCATAACTCCTTTCAATGTTTAGGCTTTCAGCAAACCCATTATAGCATTGATTGGCTGCGATGGGGCTGTTTTACTTGCTATCTCAAGTAACTTCTACCGGACAGCAGTGATTTTAATCATAATAAGGCATTATGTATTTCTAATGCCATTTTTTGAAACAATGTTTTAAAAGCTTGATCCATATAGTTCTTCAATTCACGCTGTCCAACTTTTTCGACTTTTATTTTATCAGAGATATTTTTAATTAACCTTGCATCTTTTACAGAATAAAGGTCAATATCAGAGGTTATCAGAACAGAATAACTTCCTCCTATAAGCATTCCCTCTTCCTCAATTTTTAAATCAATATCACCATCAATTAATATTTTAGCATTCTTACTTATTATATTAGTTACGTTAGTTTTGCCTTTTAATTTAGCTGAATTTATCGCTCTTACATAAAAATGTATAATTGGTCTATTCATATCGCCTTGATGAATAGTTTCACTGTCCCATTCCACTGGTTCTGCCCCGTAAAGATCTATTGTTGAATATAAACCACAATCCGATAAAACTTTTGACAATGTCCTATAATACAATTGTTCAATATTGGGAAGGAACTTACTAAAAAATTGGTCTATTCTCCCAGCCTTCCTCTCCAATGCAACCTTGTCATCTAACTCCGGTATGAATTTTATAAACCAACTTTGCTTTACCGGTAAAATCCCCACCCCGAGCGGATTATTCAACCTTTTCAACCATGACTTGGCCGTTTCAGCATCGCCTGTTTTTGCGTCAAGTTGGACGGCCTTATCGAATTCTCTCCGAGCTTCCGTACCTTTTCCCAGCTTTACATAGGTCACCCCTAAGAGAAGATGGGCAGCTTGATTTTTTGGGTCTAAGCGAACCGATTCGGATAGATACGCTTGGGCTTCATCGAATTGCTTTGCATCAAAGGATGCCTTTCCTGCCTTTAAATACTCACCGGATGTTTTGAAAGTTTTCAATTGGGCTGTTTGAGGAGGTGGAACATCCATCTTAATCGTTGGTTGAGTTGTCAGCATTTCCCCACATGAGGTTATGGAAACCATCATCATAAGAGAGATAATAAGTAAGCCTTTTGGGAAGTTTTTTCCAGTTGAAAACATTATATTTCCTCCTATATTAATTGGATTAAATTATTACCATTCTTTTGGGGATGGAGCTACTGAACTGGCCTTTGGCTGAGCCGGTCTCATTCCGATTCCAGGAGATTTTTTAGTTTGAGGCAGTTTTATAGGTTTCACAGTTCTTGGGAAAGCCGATGGCTCAGATACGGCTTTAGGAATATAGGCGAAAAGTTTGTTTGCCAATTCCTTATCCTGGGTTTCGAGGATTTTATGTTCCTCCATTACCTTTTGCTTATTGCCAAGATTAGCGTATGCAATTCCCAATTCGTAATGCGCCATGGCATTCTTGGAATCGATATTGACGGCCTGCTCCAGCGCCGCTCTCGCCTTCTCATAATCCTTAACCCGGATGTAATTACGGCCTTGCTCCAGAAAATCCTTGGCGCGAGTCTCTGCGTCGGCTGTCACTGGTGGGGGAGGGGAGGGAATTGAAGCTACCTCGGGAAGCGGCTGGACCGGAGCCGGTTCTTGTTTTGCAACCGCGGGCTCTGGTGTTACCATTGGTTTCTTAGCGGCTGGCGGTAGGACTATCCATAACAGCGATCCTATAAGCGCTAAGCCAACTGCTCCTCCGGAAATTAAAATCAATGTTTTTGATTTAGGTCCCTTGGCAAGGGGTTTTCCTGGTAAACCGGCCGGCCGTTTTCTAAAAGGCTCAATAATTGTTTGAGAAGAGACCGGCAGAGAAGGGTGGGGGTCATGTCTCGTTATAGATCGCGACGCCGGTTTGGAAACCTCTGGTTCCCCCCCGATTTTGGAAAGCAGCATCTTGAGAGTCATGGCCAGATGATCCAGGTGCTTTTCCAAAGGGGGGGTATAGACATCAAGCCAATGCTGGGAACTGATAAAATACTCCAGGCTCTTGGAAGGCATTGCATCTTCAATGCGAATCGGAATGACCGGGTTCCTCCGGTTCACTGCCCTTTCCACTTCCCGCTTAATATGGCTAGAGGCGTTGCAATTGGCAGAAAAGACCAAAAGCATAACCTTGGTGTCATTGATAGCATCAATAATGGATTCGCCCCAGTTACTGCCGGGCAGGATATCCCTTGGTGTAATCCAGCAGCGAATGCCGTTGGCTTCCAAAAACGCGCAAATCTTGTCTGCCGTGAGTTTGTCCTTGCTAGAGTGACTGATGAATACATCATGGAGCGGCATTTCAAACAATCCTTTATCCAAGAGCAAGGGTTAACGAATTATAAACATTTCGGTTGTCAGCTACTGATGATCCTTCTTCCCACCCTTGGATTTTGGCGGCGGACTTATGTATATAGGGACGATGCCGGCTTTTTTGGGCAAAGGAACCCGACCCACATAGTCAC
>JAHIKV010000176.1 GCA_018897395.1 Planctomycetota bacterium
GAGACGGCGAGGGCCGGATATACCGACTCGCCAAAAATGTAGTTCACGCCCTGGTAGCCGTCCTCCAACACGATGTCGTAGAACCCGTCGTCCGTGACCTTGCCGGCGTTGGGAACGATTTTTCCGTCCGCGTCGTAGAGTTGGCCCAGAATAACAATTCCCGGCTCCGGACATTCAGTGAGCAAGGCGATCGAATAGGTTCCCGGAGATAAGTTGTTGAAAGTATATGTCCCCTTTGAATCGGTATACGTTATGAGCGGCGGATCGCCGCTGCCTGTTTTGGTCAGCGAAAGCTTGGCATCGATGATGCCCCAATCGGTGGTTTCCATTTTGCCGTTGCCGTTCTCGTCGAAGAATACGTAGCCTGAAAGGCTGGTGGTTACAACGCTTTCGTCCGACAGGTCGGCCGCTTGCAAGAGCACCTTGGACATAGAAAGCGTTTGGGAAATCGCGTCATTGGCCGGCACATAAGACGTAGAACGCGAGAACCCGCCCCACTGCCACGTGTTGTAACTGTTTCCTCCAGCCGTCCCGCTGGATGAAAAAAGAGCGGTCGGGGAATCCGAATCCGAACCGGCGGCGCCGATCATCTCGGCCGGCGCATTAGCGGTCAGCAAAAGAGTTATTCCTATACAGAAACAGGCACGCCAAACATGCGGCGCGCATGCCGGAACCGGCCACCGATATTGAGTTGCCACGAACGCTGCCTCCGATGTACGTAGTATGATCTAGTGCGCGCGAAAAATTCCCTATAACTTCCCCAGTCCTCATCTTAGCTAAAGCTGCTGAAATTGCAACAATTCGGCGCGTCGCGTGAAGGGACTAATGATTCCTTCTTCTACTCTTTTGGAAGATGACCACGAAACCCCTAAAGCAGAGTCAAAACGGGGGGGGAATATGTAACACATAGCACCCCCAAAACACCCAGGGCTCCCATGATAACACTGGGTACCCTCCGTTGATGGCGTCGGGAACACTTTGACGGAACAACCTGCAAGGTCATTCCACCCGTAGGATGGGTATCGAGAGATGTCCCGCCGATCCGCGAGATTATGCCGGCAGTTGCTTGTTAAACGCGGCGATTACCACAGCCATTCCATGCTGAGCGAGACGCCGTGGTAGAAGATATTGCCGTTGGTGTTGATCTGGTTGACCGGGTTGGTGGTGAACTGTAGTTGCTCCGGGGCCAGGGTCATGCCCGTGACCCACATGAAGTCGTAGCCCGCTCGGCCGACCAAGTTCGGCTGGAATTTGTAGGAGGCGAAGAATCCCGTTTCGCCGATCAGCGACGCCTCGTGTTTGGCGGCGGCCAAACGGCGGCTGTAGTCGGGGGCCAGCGCGACGCCCGAGTTGATCGTGCTCGCTTGGTCCGAGAAGTTGATGTAGGGGCCTAACTTGGCTCGTATACCCCAAGTCCACCGGCATTTGCGGAAGGTCATGTCGGCGCCGAACTGAAGTCCCAGCAGGTTGTTGTGGGACACGATGTCGTAGTCGCCCGTGTATGTCGTCCCGCCCGTGGTGCTCTCGCCGTGGAAGCGGAACGTCTCGTGATCCTGGAAAAACCGCAAGCCGTAAATGTATGACATGTAGGTGCCCGGCTGACATTCGCGCCGCCACTTGCCGTTCGGGTGCAAAACCATGCGGTCCTGCCGGCCGCGCGGAACTATGCGGCCGTTTAGCTCGAAGTTGTTGGTGTAGGACGCATAGTAAATGGACTGCAAGTCGGCCGTGTCGAAGCCGTCAAGAAAAAATCCCTGGAGGGCAAACTCGCTGTACAAGTCTCCGTCGCCGCGGCGTTCGGCCTTGTCCTTCCACCCATTAACTCCCCAAAAAGTGAGCTCCACGAAGTGATCGCGATTGAGCCTGTCGCGGGCGAAGTAGTGGCCGATCGTCGTGGCGTAGGCGGCCGAGACGTCGGGTGCGGCCGACCGGCTGGTCAATACCGCCGTTAGATTCATGCCGTCATAGCTCGATCCTATCACTTGGTCGCGGGGCCGGCTGCGGGTCAATATTCGGACGCCTTGTTCGGTGTACCAGTCGGGCGGGCATCCGCTGCCGCCGCCGCAGTTCGCGCAGCATGGTCCCACCGGAGCGCCGTCCCAAAGGCCGTTGTCGATCAGGAAGCCATCGTCCATCATGCCGCCATCCGGCGCTTGGGGATAGCCCTGTCCAGGATCGGTCATGCCGTCGATCGGCTGATCGCCGTCGGCAACGCCATTGTCGTATTGCGGCGATGCGGGCATGAGTTGCTCGGCGTAGGGGCCGGTCGGTTGCTGCTGATAAACGTCCCGGGCCACGGCCTGAGAGCCGACGCACAAAACGATCCCAGCAATAACCATCAGGAGAGGTGTCAATGCCGTTTTCACCAGAATGTCCTCCTTGCCTAATCTTCCAGCGCCCGTAGCCCATGCGCATCAGCAGCGGATGACTACAAAAACACACAACAGGAGAATCGGCCAACGACGCCCCGGAGAACAGGAATAATCGGTAAATCCGTAAAAAACACCGCAGGCTCGGCGACAGTCAGTGTTTCCCTGGACATCTTATCTTCGCGCATTTCGCTGAGTTCAAGTCCCTATTTTATGCCCGGGAAAGATGGATGCGGTAGCGATATATGAATAGAGTAGGAAGGATTGTCTACTGGGATTGATTTTCACGAAAACAGGGTGAAAATGGTTACATCTTGTTGTTGTCTCGGTTTACTCGGTTCCCTCGCCGGGAAAACGCCGCTCAACGCCGCTCAACGCCGCGTGGACGCGGCGGCTAAACTTTGTATGTGGTACGCCGCGTGGACGCGGCGGCTAAACTTTGTATGTGGTACGCCGCGTGGACGCGGCGGCTAAACTTTGCATGTGGCACGCCGCATGGACGCGGCGGCAATGGCGGCTGTTGATTCATCACTCAACCCATTTTGCTGATACTCATAATGTCAAATCCTATCAAATCTTTATTGTCCAGCGGCACAACACTTTGGCTCGACTCGATCGACCCCGATCTGGTCCGTTCCAACCGGGCCACCGGCGCCACCGGCGCAACGTCCAATCCGATCATCGTGGCCGATCTGTTGGCGACCGGCCGGTTCGACGCCCAGATCGAGCAACTCATCCGACAGCGGCTCGACGACGCCCAGATCGCCTGGCAGATGACCGACGCAATGGTCCGCGACGCCGAGGAGGTGTTTTTGCCCGTCTGGGAGGAGACCGCCGGCGACGACGGCTACGTTAGCTTCGAGCTTGATCCGCTGCTGGAAGACCCGGAGTTGGGTCTGTCGCACGCCAAACGAGTCGGCGAGTACGTGCGGCTGGGGCGGCAGTGGTCGGCGGGCCATCGGAACCGGATGATCAAGGTGCCGGCCACGCCCGCCGGCTTGGACGCCCTGGAAGAATTGGTCGCCGCCGGTGTGACGGTAAACGTGACGTTGATCTTCTCCTCGCGTCAGTACCAACAGGCGCGGGAGGCCGTATGGCGCGGCGCGCAGCGACGCAACAATCTCGACAGATTCAAGAGCGTATACAGCATCTTCGTATCCCGGATAGACGTATATACCGAGAAGGCGGCGCCGGAGCTTTCGCCCGCCGCGCAAGGCATGGTGGGCATACTGAACGCCAAGCGGATTTGGGCCGGCAACCAACAGTACTGGGCCGAACGGCCGACGCCGCTGCGGCAGGAGATCGTCTTCGCCAGCACGGGCACGAAGAGAGCCGACGATCCGCCTTGGAAATATGTCGAGGCCTTCGCCGGCTCGGACATTCAGACCAATCCGCCGGCCACGAACGAAGCGGTCGCCCGCAGCGATCTCACTTTCACCCGTCAGGTAGACCGCCTTCCGCCTGAGGACGTGATCGAGGAGATCGACCGGCTGGTCGACATGGAAAAGCTGGAATCCACCTTGATGGCCGAGGGGATCGCCAAGTTCGCCAATCCGCAGAAGAAGCTGTTGGCGTTGGTGGCGAAGAAACGGCAGTCCGTTGCTTGACGCGATGCCGGAAGCGCGGCTAGACTGAAGGAGAGGTATTTGCCATGAAGCTAATCGTGACTTTGGACCGCGACGAGACGGGCATGATCGTGGCCGAATGTCCCGCAATCCCCGGATGCATTTCGCAGGGGCGCACCGAGGACGAAGCGATGACCAACATCCGCGAGGCCATTCAAGCGTGCGTGGAATCCCGCGCCGCCAACGGCATGCCTTTGACCGTTGCCACTCGAGAAGTTGAGGTCGCCGTGTAATGCCGCGATTGCCCGTCATCTCGGGTAGCGAAGCAGTCAAGGCGTTCCAATGCGCCGGTTGGCGAGTGGATCGTCAGCGTGGCAGCCACATTGTCCTCCTCAAAGCAGGACATATCGCCAGTCTTTCCGTTCCGCAACACAAGGAACTTGCGCCCGGCACTCTACGATCTCTCGTTCGCACGGCAGAAATGTCAATCGAGGAATTCGTGGGGTTGCTATGAGTCTCAATTGTTTTGCGCGACGCATTCCTCTGCACCCAGGTGGATGTTCATGATGTAAAACAACGACAAGGGGTGATTCCTGGACGCTCAGCCAGCGCTTACTGCCGCTATCCGACCGGAAGACGGCGAACGCGAATGCGTGTTTCAGTCACGCTAATCAACACGCCTTGTTCAAGCGAGTCTAGATGATCGGCAATCACAGCGTCGAGAGAGCGATTCACCTTGTCCGGCTGCATCTTACGCAAACGAAAAGTAACAACGCTCGGCAACCGACCGCCGCCGGCAGCCATGATTTCGCTAAAATCGAGATCGTGGGTCAATAGGACACGGCGCTCGGATCGGGCTTTTTCAACGATCTCTTGGTCGGACAAGTACTCAAGACGCAACTCGAACAGATGGACGGCGTCGTGGCCAAGCCGCCGCAAATGCGAGGCCGACTTCGGGGATATTCCCATGTCCAAGAGGAACTTCATGTTGCGGCTGCTTCCGTGGGAAGGACGCTCTCATCGGCCAGCCATGCGGCATATTGAAGCGACTGTCGGACGTCCTCCGGTTCCAGGTAAGGGTAAGCCTCGATTATTTCCCGGGTATTCATCCCCTCGGCGACCAGACCAAGGATCAAGGAAACGGTCACTCTCATGCCGCGAATGCAAGCCCGGCCACTCATAACATTTGGGTCGAATGTAATCCGATCAAAACCAGTCATGGGTATTTCCTCCAGAATTGCCGTCGCGACATTGCTGCCTTCTAGCTCCGCAACGTATGATATATGATAGCTTATGCAGTCGGACAGAGCAATAATGTTGACAATGAAACGCACGACATTTTCCGCAATCGTATTGACCGTCATCGGAGGACTCTTCCTTCCGTCACTCCGCGCATTGATAGCGAGCGACGACGCCCGCGCGGAGGCCGAGGACATCCGAAAACTGTCCGGCAAGCGGCTGACGTTGTACACCGACCTGACCGGCGCGGAGATCGACCGGCTGCCGGCGGTCTTCGACCGGGCGTTTCCGCAATGGTGCCGGTATTTCGGCCTCGACGAAAACCGTCATGCCGATTGGCGGATGACGGGCTTTCTGATGAAGGACAAGGCCCGGTTCACGTCGGCTGGTTTTTTGCCCGCCGATCTGCCGCCGTTTCCGCACGGTTTTTCCCGCGGCAGCCGGTTGTGGCTCTACGAGCAGCCGAGCGACTACTACCGCCGCCACCTGCTGTTGCACGAGGGGACGCACGGCTTTATGAACACGCTGTTGGGCGGTTGCGGCCCGCCCTGGTACATGGAAGGGATGGCCGAATATCTCGGCACGCACCGCCTGCAAGACGGCCGCCTGACGCTCGGCTACATGCCGCGCGACCGCGAAGAGACGCCCGAGTGGGGGCGGATTCGCATTATCCAAGACGCCGTGGCCCAGCGCCGGGCGCTGCGACTGGACGACGTGATCAATATGCCCCCGACCGCACACCGCGTGACCGAGCCTTACGCCTGGTGTTGGGCGGCCGTGACGCTGCTGGACCGACACCCTCGATACCAGAAGCGCTTCCGCCGGATGGTCCAATTCGTCCGCGAGAGGGATTTCAACGCCCGCTTTCGCCGGCTCTTCGCCGACGATTGGCGGCAGTTGTGCGAGGAGTGGCAACTGATGACCGCCGGCATGGAGTACGGTTACGACGTGACACGATGCGCGGTCGATTTCACGCCGGCCAAAGCCCCCCCTCTCCTTTTGGGAGAGAGGCTGGGGGTGAGGGCCGTCGCCGTCGCCGTCGACCGCGGCTGGCAAAACTCCGGCCTGCGTTTGGAGTCGGGCAAAAAATACCGCCTGACCGCCTCGGGTCGCTACAAAATAGCCGCAACCTCCCCTCTCCCATTGGGAGAGGGGCAGGGGGTGAGGGCGGATGCTTCCCAGAAGCCGAAAGTCTGGTGGTGCGAGCCGGGCGGCGTCTCGATCCGCTACTACAAAGGCCGTCCGCTGGGCATCCTGCTGGCGGCGGTTCGGCCCGACGATCCGCCGCCGGGCAGCACGTCCGCGCTGTTGCGTCCGACCTCTGTCGGCCTGGGCGCGACCATCATCCCCGCCGAGTCCGGCACGCTCTTTCTGAAGATCAACGACTCGCCCGGCGAACTGCACGACAACGCCGGCAAATTGAAGGTGGAAGTCCGACGCGAGTGAGTATCTGGTTGTCGGATACTCGGGGCCGGTGTATACTCTGGATGAGGGGTAACCCGGATTATGCGAATATACCTGGACAACTGCTGTTTCAACCGTCCGTTTGACAACCAGGCCCAAACTCGGGTGCGGCTCGAGGCCGAAGCCAAAGTTGAATGAATGATGTTCACGGACACCGAAATCAAGACCGCCGGCATTCGCGCGTTGGTCGCAGCCCTGGGCGACGTGCAGGCCGAGAAGTTCATTGCTCTGATAAACCGCGAGCCGTTCGACTACACAAAATAGCAGAGAGCGCTTTGGCCGGAAAAAAATGTCGACATTATCAGCCAAGAGGCCATGAAGCACCGTCAAGCAACCGGCGGGTAAGGAAACTGTAGAGCACGGAGAAAAGACACCAAAAGAGCAGTTCCTCGGTATTCCGGGTATTCCGGGTATTCCGTTTATTCCGAACCGGGTGGTTTATTCCGGACCGGGTGGTTTATTCCGGACCGGGTGGTTTATTCCGGACCGGGTGGTTTATTCCGGACCGGGTGGCCTCGGGCGGTTGCCCGCCCGAGGCCACCCGGTCCGAAACTTCCCCGGAACTTCCATTGATCCCAAATTATCTAGCCAAACGCCGGATCCTTGCGTTGTTGAGTTGCGCGAGACGCTTCAGGCGGTGCTGGAAGACAACTTCGTACGACTCCACCACTTTGGATCGCGAGTTGTCGGCGGCGCGGTCAGGGACTCCGATTACGACGTCATGTGCGTTACACGGCGACCGCTCAGCCGGCAGGAAATGGACGAGGTGCTGGATCGGCGGATCGATCTCCAATTAGCGCACGACGTGTTCTTCGACTTGCACTTTTTCTCGGCCGATGAAATCCAGTCGCCGCCGGCGGATTGTCTTCTGTTTCTGGAACACGCCATCGGCGAAGGGGTCGTGGTATGACGCCGGAGGACCGCCGTTGACGGCCTTCGATCGCCGTACGCAAGCCGACTATCACGCAATGCTCCATTTCCGTCTGGAGGACGTCTCCGAACTCCTCGACCAGGCCCGGCGGTTCGTGGCCGAGATGAAGTCTCTCCTCCAGACGACGTGACGCGGCCGCGGCACGACAAAGCAGAACGGGCCATCCCAAGCGAGATCACAGCCCCCCTCCCACCGGAAGAGATTGAGCGAAAGTCCCCTCTCCCGCCGGGAGAGGGCTAGGGTGAGGGCTTTGCAGCCCTCGCCGCTTGACGTAGCGCCGACGACGACATACCCTATATTCAGGTGAGATGTGCATCACTCATGCCCTTGCCTTTGACGGTTGTCGCCATGAAAACACGGAATGCCAACTTGTCCAGCCGGACGCCCGATTCCTGTGTGGTCGAGTTGCGCGAAATGCTGCAAGAAGTCTTGGGCGACGACTTCGTGCGGCTGTATCATTACGGTTCGCGCGTCGAGGGCGGGGCCGATCCCGAATCGGATTACGACGTGCTCTGCGTGACAAGACGCCCCCTGAGCCGCCGGCAGAAGGACGAGATCATGGATCGGCGGATGGACATCGAGCTTTCCCATGCCGTGCTGTTCGATCTACACTTCCGCCACGGCGGGCAGACGAATTCGGCATCGTTGCTGTACTCACCTTTTATGGACCATGTAATCTCGGAGGGAATAGTTGTATGAGCCTCTCCGACGTGCAGCGCCGGCACATCGTGGAAGTGCGGCTGGCCAACGCCGAGCAGATGTTGGTCGATGCGTCGAACATGCTCGACGGCGGTTCTTTGCGAAGCGCAGCCAACCGATGCTATTACGCGGTTTTTTACGCGGCGTCGGCGTTGGCGATGCGCGATAATCGGACCTTTCATAAGCACAGCGGCGTGATCTCGTATTTTGACGCGGCATACGTGAAAACCGGCCGGCTGTCCAAAGAGTTGGGCGGCATAATTCGGCGCGCCTTCGACCAGCGTTGCGAAACCGACTACGACGACCTGGTCGAATTGCGGCGCGACGAAGTGTCCGAAACACTTCAACAGGCCCGGCGGTTCGTGGCCGAGGTGAAGTCGCTCCTCCAGACGACGTGACGCGGCCGCGGCTTCATGTTTCGCTACGACGACGGCTGGAGCGAACGATTGGCGCGATGCACCTTTTCGTAGAGCGTTTCGGGGGCGATATCCGCCCCGTTCGGCCAAGCGATCGTGCCGCCCTCGATACACGCTTGTTGGAAGAATGCCAAGTCCTTCAACGGAGCAAAGACCGGGCCGACATCGAGATACTCGGCAAAATCTACGTCGCCTTCCAAGCCGTCGTCGAAGCGAATGCGAAAGACATAATCTTTCTGATACCGGACCATTACTACATCGTTGAAATCCCACATGGCGGTTCTCAGTTCAGGGGGCAATTCCAAAAAGCACGAGAAAAAGTTCAAGCTAGTCCCAGCCACGAGCGCAGCGAAAGTTCAACTCGGTCCCCATCGCGGGCGGACAATCTCCCCACCGATTTCAGCACCAGGCTGCCGTGGATCGTGTACAGACCACGTTTGACGGCCGACGGCAGATTCAATCCCGCCGCATGCCAATCGGTCAGGACGAACTCGCCGGCAAGCAATCCCTCAACCCGGCTGGTCAACGGCACAATAAAGCAGTCCGCGGACGGATGCGGCGCGCCAACAACAATTGCCGGCCGCACCTTGGCGGCGGTCAGGTCCGAGAATGGATAGCGGACGAGGATGACTTCATTTTTCGAGAAGCTGGGCATAAGCGTCATCCTTGGTGTTGTCCCAGACTTCCCCCAAAGACTTTTCGCTCGCTGCCTTCCAGAAAGCGCCGTCGGTGTCGGAAAACAGCGTCACAAGAACCTTGCAGCCCTCGGGCAGTTCCAATCCCTCGGAGACCTCGATTGCGCCCCCGTGCACCACGCCCCAAACGGTCGGCAACATAGGTCGCTTCCCTTTATGAATAGACTGATTGCCGCGACACATAGCTTCTACAACTATAATACCCCAAGTTGTACGCGGCGTAAAGGCGGGCGAGCCGGTTTACGGCTGCGCTAACGCGCCGTTGAGTATAAGCAGAACGGGCCATCCCAAGCGGATGGCCCGTTCGCTTTGCCGATAGCTTCTACGTTGGGGCGGCAGTTGTACTGCCGCCCCGTTGTGGAAAACAAGGGATGGCGGTACAACCGCCATCCCAACATGTCAGGCATAGAAACAGCTTTTTGGCTTCGCCCTCCTACGCCGCCCGCTTCCGCCGCCGCCATGCGTAGCCGAGTAGGCCGATCAGGCCGACGCCGAGAAGGACGAGAGTGGAGGGTTCGGGCACGGGAGTGGCGATAAAGACGCCCCCCGTTCCGTCGCTCAGGTTGGCGTAAAACGCAATCTGGCCATTGTTGTTCAAGCCGTTACGGCGAAAGTCCAACCAGATGACCGTGGCCCCCAGAAGCTGATTGCCCGCGCCGATCACCTTGTCGGCCGCTGGATCAGGGCCAACAAATATGCCGAGGCCGGTGGGATTACCCCCAGAAAAGCCCGTGGCGGCCTCAAACGCCACGACTCCTTGGTTATTGATTGCGCACTCCGAATAGAACTGTCCGTCGAAGATAAGTCCAGAGCCAAGCCCCGCGTACAGACCTAAGTCAGCAACGGCGGGCGGCGAAAGGCCATCGGCAACTACCAGCTGTTTCACGGCCCCATCCGAAACCAGAAATGCCGTCTTGCCGCTCTCATTTATGTCCGGCATGGAAATTACGTTGCCGCTGGGAACCGACAATAACTGCCCTTCTCTCTGGATTTCGATCACGTTGCTCTGGCTGGTGAAATCCCAAGTCACGTACGCGACAGTTCCCGAGTTATTCAATGCTGGACAACTGCTAACGTGATCCGTGACCTTCGTGGGGACGCCCCCGTCGCCAAGAAAGACGATACTGGGGAAAACGCTTGGGATCGGCTGCGCTGCGAATGCAACCGCCCCGCTGTCGTTGATCGACATTGCTGAGTAGCCTATCGAATCGAATGAGCCGCCGTTCTGGAGATCGGCGGCGATCTTGATGGTCGTCGTTCCGTTTGACGCCAAAACCGCGTGGGTTCCATCGGACGCATATCCGCGAAACGCGACAAAGCCGCTATTGTTGATTGAAAGAACCTGATACTGGTCATAGCCTTGATCGAGGCGATTCGGCCCCGTCGGGGACGCAATAACCGTGGAGGTTTGCCCGTTGGTTACAATCAACGAAGAACCATCGATATCGATAAGGGCAACAAACCCATTGTCGTTGATGGCAACCCCTCCGGTCGATCCACCACCATAGACTTGGGAGAAGGTGTAATCGGCGGCGTTCGCTACGCCGCCCGCGCTTGCAGCCGCGATTGCCAAGATGCTGCTCATAACAACTGCCGAAAAAATCTTCAACCATCCCATACTACACCTCCCAAGAAGTTGCGGGCGGCTTCGCGCCCTGGAATCAAAGAAACAAACAGAGAATATCTACGCACGAAACATGTGGAACTGGGCGCACAGCACGTGAGCCGAATCAGGAATGCGGGCCGGACCGATTCTGGAATGAGCAGAATGTGGGTGTCCGGGCGTTTCGTCCGCCAGTGGTGGGAACTCCAAAAGAAAAAGGAGCACCGAACCGATGCCGCTCTTGAGACCCTTGCGAAAAGGTAGTATCAAACAGCATGGCCGGCGCTCCCTTTCGGGAGCGCGGTCCAAGTGCTGCTTTGATACTTCAAGGGCCCGAAGGCCCAAGTTCGCAATTTCTCAGGAAGCAGAAACTTGACGCTCGCGCGTCGTCCAGGTTGTTTTTTGGCGGCCGTCACTGGGCCGCGCGGATCATTGGTTTACTTCATTGTTATAACGGGGAATCGGCGACGGGAGCCGCCTCCTACAAGTTCATAATCACAATTTCAAGTCGCACCGAACGGAGCGGCAATAACCGTAAAATAGCAAAAATACCGCCAATGTCAACAATTTTAGCCGCAAAATTAGCGGGTGTTTTCCGGGGGGGTGTGGGGGGTAGTCGGGACGCTCTGCCCGCCCGACTGCTATTGGATTACGACCAGAGCGAGGAAGGGCAGCGCCAATACATCGAGGCCGCGAAAGCCGCGTTCAAGAGAGAATTCGCACCGATGATCGAGATCATTCGACAAGCGCTTGCACGGGCCGAGAACCGGCAGTGAGTTCGTTGCGGAGCCGCTGGCGTATCTCCTTGGAGAAAGGGGGAAGCCCCTCGATGACGCTATCTCGCTCCGTCACGTCTAGAATCCGTTCTATCCGTTCCGCCTCGTCCCGAAGCCACGGGTTCGATTGTATCAACGTCGGGCCTTTTCCGAAGTCCTTCATACCCGTATTATACCATTTTTCCGCGCGTCATGCCAATGTCGCGCCGATCGGCTAAAAAGCCATCCGAAATCGAATCCGAGGTTTTCCCATGTCCACAATAAACCGCAACGACCCTTCCCGAAAAATTCGCGCCCCGCGCGGCACGGAACGCACCGCGAAAAGCTGGCTCACCGAGGCCGCAATGCGGATGCTGATGAACAACCTCGACCCGGAAGTCGCCGAGCAACCCGCGGAACTGGTGGTCTACGGCGGCATCGGCCGGGCGGCGCGCGACTGGCAGTGCTTCGACAAAATCGTCGAAGTCCTCAAACGATTGGAGGACGACGAAACGCTGCTGGTCCAGTCGGGCAAGCCGGTCGGCGTCTTCAAGACCCACCCCGACGCGCCCCGAGTCCTGATCGCCAACTCGAACCTCGTCCCGCACTGGGCCACCTGGGAACACTTTCACGAACTCGACCGCCGCGGGCTGATGATGTACGGCCAGATGACCGCCGGCTCGTGGATTTACATCGGTACGCAGGGGATCATCCAAGGGACGTATGAAACTTTCGTCGAGGCGGGCAAAAAACACTTCGGCGGCGACCTGAGCGGACGCTGGATTCTCACCGGCGGACTGGGCGGCATGGGCGGCGCGCAACCCCTGGCCGCCACAATGGCCGGCGCCTCGATCCTGGCCGTCGAATGTGATCCGACGCGGATCCAGCGCCGACTGCAAACCGGATACCTCGACCGCAAGGCCGATTCGCTCGATGAGGCGCTCGAGCTGGTCCGCAGGGGGGTGGCACGGGCATCCTGCCCGTGCAGTGACGAACGCCGCCCCATCTCCGTCGGATTGCTGGGCAACTGCGCCGAGGTGTTGCCCGAGATCGTCCGCCGCGGCGTGACGCCCGATCTGTTGACCGATCAGACCAGCGCCCACGATCCGCTCAACGGCTATCTGCCGGCCGACTGGACGTTGGAGCAGGCCGCCGAAGCTCGGCGGTCCGATCCCGAGTCGGTCATCCGTGCCGCCCGGCGGTCGATCGCCGTCCACGTCCGCGCCATGCTCGAGCTGCAAGCGCGTGGGGCGATTACATTCGATTACGGCAACAACATCCGGCAGGTGGCCAAGGACGAGGGCGTGGAGGAGGCCTTCGCGTTCCCCGGATTCGTGCCGGCCTACATCCGCCCGCTGTTTTGCCGCGGCGTCGGGCCGTTCCGCTGGGTGGCGCTCTCGGGCGAGCCGGAAGACATTTTCCGCACCGACGCGAAGGTCAAGGAACTGATGCCGGACGACCCGCACCTGCATCGCTGGCTGGACATGGCCCGCGAAAGGATCAAGTTCCAAGGGCTTCCGTCGCGGATATGCTGGATCGGATTGAAGGACCGCGCCCGGCTCGGGCTGGCGTTCAACGAAATGGTTGCCCGGGGCGAAGTGCTGGCACCGATCGTGATCGGCCGCGACCATCTCGATTCCGGCTCGGTGGCCAGCCCGAACCGCGAGACGGAAGGGATGCGCGACGGTTCCGACGCGGTCTCCGACTGGCCGCTGTTGAACGCCATGTTGAACGTGGCCGGCGGGGCCACCTGGGTCAGCTTCCATCACGGCGGCGGCGTGGGGATCGGCTTCAGCCAGCACGCCGGATTGGTCATCGTTGCCGACGGCACCGAGGCAGCAGCGCAGCGGTTGGCCCGGGTGCTGCGCAACGATCCGGGCAGCGGCGTGATGCGTCACGCCGACGCGGGTTACGAGGAGGCAATCGACTGTGCGCGGGAGAACGGGCTGGATTTGCCGATGATCTCTTGACTGTATTGCGTTATGCAATACAATTAACCGTAGGGTTCCCGTTTAGCCCCGGCGTCCACGCCGGGGGATTTGGTTGCGGTCGCAAGCAGCATTAGGAAGTCAGCCCATGAAAACGAACCATTTGCCCGTCGAATCGGGGGGGGGCAAGAGCGTCAGCCCGCTGATGGTTCGGCTCGACGCCGAGAGCAAGAAATCCCTGGCCGAGGCGGCCGACTTGCGGCGGATTAGCGTGAGCGACTACGTTCGGGCGGTGACCGTTCCGCAGGCGCGGCGCGAGGTTCGTGCAGCCCGTGAGCAAGTCATTTCGCTTACCCCCGAAGAGCAAGCGGCGTTTTTCGACGCCCTCGGCGCGACGCCGAAACTCACTCCGGCGCAACGCCGTCTGGGGGCCGTGATGCGGGGCAAAGAATGAATGGAGTCTGCTTCCCCGCCGGCTCGCGTCTGGAACGGCTCCGCCGCGAACATCCGCGGCGAAAGTTCCATTGCGGAGTCGAAGAGGTCGATCGTTGGCTGTCCGCAAAGGCGATGCAGCATCAGGAAAAGCATTTGTCGGCGACCAAGGCGTTGGTCGATAAAGACGGGGCCATCGCCGGCTATTATACACTGGCAACCGGCCAGGTGGATTTCGGCGACTTGCCCGCCGAGGCCGCCAAGCGGCTGCCGCGCCGCAGTCTGCCGGTGGCCGTGTTGGCTTGGCTGGGCATCAGTTCCGAGCGGCAGGGGCAAGGGCTTGGCCGCTTGCTGCTGGCCCAGGCCCTGCGGGACTGTTGGGAGGCCGGCAAGACGTTCGCCTTCGTGGCGGTGATCCTCGATTGCATCAACGACGACGCAAAGAGGTTTTATCAACGATGGGATTTCGCCGAGGTGCCGGGCCGTCCATATAGGTTGTTTCTCAGTACGAAGCGCCTGGCCGCGATGATGGGCGAGGAGGCAGGAGCCTCGTGAACGAGGCTGACAAATCCAATCGAAAACAAGATAATAGGGTGAGTTGTTCCCTCGTTCACCCGACGTAAACGTCGGGCCTAACACCGCCTGCGGCGGACAAGGGCCATGAATGGCCCTGAATGACATTACAATGGATGAGCGTTTCACAAATGCATTCGTTGCGTACCTTGCTGGAAACAAGGGCCCAGAAGGGCAACCCGCCGAATATGGAATCTCCGCAACAGGTGACGAGTCTACCGGTGTGATAAAGCTGACACTCGTATTCAAGCGAGGGGTTCGCTATTGTTGCGCCGAGTGGGGTTGCCACATTGGCATAACTCGGTCCGACGGATGGGATAAGCTCAGGCGACTCTTGACTGAGTCAAGAATAGAAATCCCCGCTAAAATATTATTGCATCTGAAAGTGGTGGTCGAACGGGGTGCGTTGCTTGTAAGCAATAGCAGCATCTGCGCGCCGTTGGAATCGCCTGGATATGAATACGAGGAAACCCTCTGTGAAGTTTAGCGGCCGTCGGCACGACGGCCACGCGGAACAAGCCGCCGTGCCGGCGGCTGCTAAACATAAATTGTGACGGAATTGAAATGAAACTGACATTGACTCCCGGAAAACTTACCTTGTCCGACCTCCGCCGCGTCTGGCGCGAGCCGGTGGAAATTGAACTTGCGCCGGAATGTTACGCTGCCATCGACGCGGCGGCGGAGACCGTGGCGCGGGTTATCGCCGAGGGACGAACCGTCTATGGTGTGAATACCGGCTTCGGCCTGCTGGCCCAAAAACGCATCTCGCCGGAAGAATTAGAATTGTTGCAGCGGAGCATCGTGCTATCGCACGCCGCGGGGGTCGGACCGACGATGAGCGAGGCCCAGACGCGGCTGTTGATGACGCTGAAGATCAACAGCCTGGCGCTGGGCCGCTCGGGCATCCGCCGCGCGGTGATCGACGCGCTCGTGCGACTGCTCCAATCGGAAGTCTATCCGTGCATTCCGCAAAAAGGCTCTTGCGGGGCGTCCGGCGACCTGGCCCCGCTGGCCCACATGTCGCTGGTGCTGCTGGGCGAAGGCGAGGCCGTGCATCGCGGGCGGCGCGTATCCGGGGCCGAGGGACTGAAAATCGCCGGGCTCGAACCGATCGCGCTCGCCCCGAAGGAAGGACTCGCGCTGCTTAACGGCACGCAAGTCTCGACCGCGCTGGCGCTCGAAGGACTGTTCCGGGCCGAGGACTTGTTCGCCGCGGCGATGGTCGCCGGGGCTACGTCGGTCGAAGCCGCGCAGGGGAGCCGCACGCCGTTCGACGCCCGGCTGCACGCGGTCCGCGGCCAGATCGGGCAAATTGACGCGGCCGCCGCATATCGCCATTTGCTCGACAAACAAAGTGAGATCGGCCAATCGCACACCCACTGCGAAAAGGTGCAAGACCCATATTCCTTGCGATGCCAGCCGCAGGTGATGGGCGCGTGTCTGACGCAAATCCGACATACCGCCCAGGTGCTGGCCGTCGAGGCGAACGCCGTTTCGGACAACCCGGTGGTCTTCGCCGAGGACAATGAAATCCTCTCGGGCGGCAACTTTCACGCCGAGCCTGTGGCGATGGCCGCCGACAATCTGGCGCTGGCCATCGCCGAGATCGGGGCGCTTTCGGAACGGCGGATCGCGCTGCTGATCGACGCGAACCTGTCGAAGCTGCCGCCGTTTCTGGTGGAAAACGGGGGGCTGAACTCCGGCTTCATGATCGCGCAGGTGACCGCCGCGGCGTTGGCCAGCGAGAACAAGATGCTTGCCCATCCGGCGTCGGTAGACAGCATGCCGACCTCGGCGAACCAGGAGGACCACGTTTCGATGTCGGCGCTGGCCGCGCGGCGATTGGGCGAGATGGCCTCGAATACCGCCGGCATCGTGGCCGTCGAGTTGTTGGCCGCTTGTCAGGGGCTTGATTTCCGCGCCCCGCTGAAAACGTCGCCCCGACTGGAGGAGGCCAAGGCGTTGCTGCGGGGCAAGGTTGCGTTTTACGACCGCGACCGCTGGTTTTCGCCCGACATCGAAGCGGCGCAAAACCTGATCGAAAGTTCCGCCTACGACGGATTTTTGCCGCCGGGCACCCTGCCGTCGTGCGGCTGATTGACTCTCAGAAAACAAATGTCGCAATAGGCGGGGGCCAACGGCCCCCGGAATGTGCTCAAAACAGCGGGGCTTCCTTCCGGGGGCTGTTAGCCCCCGGCTATTGTTCGCGACGGAAAAATCATGGTGGGTCCGCGCTTCGCTTGACCCACCCTACTTGAATACGGCCGGACGGCCGATGCTGTAGTAGGTGAATCCGGCCTCCAGCATGCGTTGGGGATTGTAGATATTGCGTCCGTCGAAGACGACCGGGCGGCGCATCAGGCGGCGCATCTCGTCGAAGTTCGGGTGGACGTACTGCTTCCACTCGGTGCAGATGGCCAGGGCGTCGGCCCCCAACAGCGCGTCGTCGCGTTTCTGGCAGTAGACCAGCCGGTCGCCGAAGACGGCGCGGACGTTGCCCAGCGCCTCGGGGTCGTGGACCCGCACGGTGACCTTCAGTTCCAACAGCCGGTGGATGAGCACGAGCGACGGGGCCTCGCGGACGTCGTCGGTGCCGGGCTTAAACGCCAGCCCCCAGACGGCGACGGTCCTGCCGGAGAGTTGCCCCTCGAAGTGACGTTCGATCTTTTCGACGAGCACGGTCTTTTGCCGCTCGTTGACGGCATGGACGGCCTCGAGCACGCGCGGCTCGACGCCGTTGGCCCGCGCCAACGCGGCCAACGCGCTGACGTCCTTGGGAAAACAACTTCCCCCGTAGCCCATGCCGGGGAAAAGGAAGGCGAAGCCGATGCGGCTGTCGTGGCCGATGCCGCGGCGGACCTCGTTGACGTCCGCCCCGGCACACTCGCAGAGATTCGCCATCTCGTTGATGAAGCTGATCTTCGTCGAAAGCATGGCGTTGGCCGCGTACTTGGTCATCTCGGCGCTTTCGGGCGACATGGCCAACAGCGGCTTGTCGGTCCGCAGGTACGGCTGATAGAGGTCCGTCAGCACGTCGATCACTTCCCCGCGCCGGGCGCCGACGACCACCCGGTCGGGCTTCATGAAGTCGTCGATGGCCATCCCTTCCTTGAGAAACTCGGGATTGCTGGCCACGTCCACCTCGCGGCCGGTGAGCTGCCTCAGCCGGGCGGACAGCTTGGCGTTGGTGCCCACCGGCACGGTGCTCTTGCAGACCACGATGCAGTCGGGATCGAGGTGGGGCGCGGCCCGATCGACCACCGCCCACAGCGCCGAAAGGTCGGCCGAGCCGTCCTCCGCCGGCGGAGTGCCCACGGCGAGGAACAGCAGCCGGGCATTTTTCGCCGCCGCGGGCAGATCGACCGTGAACCGCAGCCGCCCGCCGTCCACGTTGCGTTTGACCAGTTCGGCCAGTCCCGGCTCGTAGATGGGAATATGGCCGCGGTTGAGGACGTTGATTTTCTTCCGGTCGCAATCGACGCAGGTCACGTCGTTGCCGGTCTCGGCCAGGCAAGTGCCGGTGACCAATCCCACGTATCCGGTTCCGACGACGGTGATTTTCATAATTGTGCGTTCCCGAGGCTAAAAAGTTTTCCGAGATCGACAACTTCGGGGGATTTAAAGGAAAAGGTTCGGCCTCGACGCGCTTGTTCAACAAGATCACGAATGCGAGTGATCGCCTGTTGTTTCGATTCCGGACATACCCAGTGAGGGTATGGCAGTCGTTCAAAGTCTTTACTTTGAATGTTCATAGTGTGGTTTATCACCGACTTGAGAATATAGCTGCACAACGGAGACAGCGTCCAGGCGAGGATGAAAAACAACTCCTCAAGGGGCACGCCGGGCCGCAAAAACCCGCATGGGGCGCCGCTGTCGAGAATGTAGCCGGCGGGCAAGTATCGCATCTTCAGGCGGTTTGAAATCAATTGCCAGGTCAGCCCTTCTCGCTCAAAGAATGGTTGACCGCCGACGCCGCGGAGATACCACTTGCCCGATTTCTTGAAGGTCAGAACGGCTTCTCCGTTATTTCGCCAATAGATCATGTGATCGGGCGGGGCATATGCAATCTTTGCGTTGCTCTTGTTGTAGGGCTTGTAGTCGGGATGTGGCAATATTATCGTCTTCGGAAAACCTCGGGGCACCGCTCGCACACAGCGCCGCGTTTCGCCTTGGCGTTCTTGCCGAAGGATTTGTTCCCGTTGCCGTGAGGAGAGTTTGCCGAGCCGGGCACGGGCTAGTTCGCCTTCGAGAGTAATGGGTTCGTCGAAAAACTCGAAGTCGTAAGGTTCCTCAATTACGCCATTGACAATGGGCCGAACAAAGAGTTTGTTTTTTCCGATAGTCATTCCGCTGCTGCCGACCATGAAATTTCCGATCGTTGGACCGGAAAACGCCACGGACAGTTCACCGTTCATGCCCCATGAGGCATTGGCGGTCATTTCGATGATCGTTCTAGAAATTGGTTCGCCATCGCGGACCACCTCGTCAGAAGGACCGGTGCGCCTAAAGTCAAGGATAACCATGGGGTATCCGGTCTCTTCGGAAAACTCCGGCAATCGTTCGATTTCAACCTGTCCCTGGTTCATCAAAAAGGTGCGAAGTCCCCGCATCGTCGGGATCGTAAGCAACGTGTCGCTGCAAATAAACAACAACCGGCCGCCGCGTTTGAGCCGCTCCACGCACTTGACAATGAAAAATGCGTAGGTCTCTTTCTTGATCTTGCAACCGCAACGTTCGCCGAATTCGCGGTCGAGCTTGTCTTCGATGTCCGCATCAAAAGTTCCTCCGAACGGTGGGTTGCCGATGATCAGATCAAACATCAGGCGGTCGTCCAGGCCAGCGGCTCCCCATCGCCATTCGCCAGGAAACTCGTGGCGAAAGAAATCCTTATGCACCAAATTGTGGGACGAAGGCAAGGGGCCGAACTCGGCCTCGATTCGGCGCAAGCAACGACGATACAACCTCCCATCCAGTTCCACGCCGTACAAGTTACGGGTCAAAGCCTCCGCTAATCGATCGACCTCACCCCCCGTGTGTTTTTCCAACAGCAGACGCAACACGGGCAAGACAAACTCGCCATCGCCGAAAGACGGCTCCAAAACTCTCGACTCCGACGTCAAGTTGACGCGGTCCAGGATGCGTTTGACGATGGACGCGGGTGTTATAAACTGCCCAAGCTGTCGCTTTGAGGGCCGATGGCGCTTAGCAATGGTCATGGAACAAAAGTCATCTTGCTCTGGTCAATAGTTAAATCCCCGGCAGCACTGAACGTCTGAAACAAGCCTCGCTGCCGCTGAAGTCTTTTTTCCCGATTAGCGAACAGATTTTGCATTCCCTTTTCAAACAGCGAAAACAACTTTTCCGCTTTGGAGGTTATACTCAATGTCTCCGGCTGAATTCCCTGCTCGTGAGCGTCGTAGAAATCAGCCTCACGAAGCATGATTTGACCTGGGCCTGCGTCGAACGCCACGTAATCCAGCCAATCCAGCAAGTCAACAAGGTACGTTTTGTGTTCAATCGAGCTTCCCAACCGAAATTTTACGATTAGTAGATAGTACGAATCGATCCATCGCTTGAAAATATAATCCAACAGCTTTTGCATGGAGACGAGGTTTGGCTGACCATTCTTCAACTGCTCGCCCGACTTGACGTTTACCGGATTGTACATGCCGCTGGAGTGAATCCAAACATCGCCCACGGAGCGCCGCTTGATTTGCCCACGCGCATTAGCCTCGTAGCGCGTGTCAAACTCGATTTTCAGCAAACTGACCGTCTTGTCGTCCACATAATCGGCCATCCGATGGCCCGGTTCCTTGCCGCTCACCAGACGTGCGAAAGTGGATTCACAAACATGCTTCCCCCAATATCCATCCGTGAGTTCGAGAATTTTCTTTTGCGTCGTGATTTCAAGCATGTGACTTATCTCCTTTACGCCTCTTCCCCCCGCCCGTTTTCCTCCTTCGGCACGCGTTTCACCGCCACCAGCGTGTCGTCGTCCAGCGACATGATCCGCACGCCTTGAGTGTTGCGGCCGATGATGCTCACGTCGCTGGCGGCGATCCGCTGTATCTTGCCGCGGGCGGTGATCATCATCAACTCGTCCTCGTCCGAGACATGCACGATGCCCACCACCGGGCCGTTCCGCTTGCTGGTCTTGATGTCGCGCAGCCCTTTGCCGCCGCGACGCTGTGTGCGGTAGCAGTGGCCCGAGGAGAGGTCGTCGTCCTCTTCGGTTTCCTCGGTGGGTGGCACTGGCGTCTCGCCAGTGTCCGGCGCGGTGGGTGGCACTGGCGTCTCGCCAGTGTTTGGCAAAACACGGGCAGGATGCCCGTGCCACCCTTCGTCCTCGTCGGATTCCGCCTCCAGGTTCGATCCAAAGGGGGTCCGCTTGCCGTAGCCGTTGGCACAGACGGTCAGCAGCGTGGCGTCGGGATCGGCCACGACCATGCCCACCACCTTGTCGTCGCCGACCAGTCTGATCCCCTTCACGCCGTTGCTGTTTCGGCCCACCGGGCGCGCGTCGGACTGTTTGAAGCGGATGGCCATGCCGCGTTCGGTGGCCAGCACGATCTCGTCACCCGGCCCGGCCACGACCACGTCGACCAGCGAGTCTCCCTCGCGGAGTTTGATGGCGATGATGCCGCTTTTCAACGGTCGGCTGTAGGCGGCCAGGGGAGTTTTCTTGACCAGCCCGCGCTCGGTGGCCATCACCAAGAAGTGGTCGGGTTGGTCGAAATCGCGCACGGCGCGGCAGTCGGTGATCTGCTCTCCCTCGGCGAGTTTCAGCAGGTTCACCACTGCCCGGCCGCGGGCGTCGCGGGCCAATTGCGGCAGATCGTACACCTTCCGCCAATGAACCTTCCCCTTGTTGGTGAAGAACAGCATATAGGCGTGCGTGCTGGCGACGAAGAGGTGTTGGATCGGGTCTTCCTCCTCGGTCTTCGCCCCCTTTAGCCCCTTGCCGCCGCGGCGTTGCGACCGATAGACGGAGATCGGCGTGCGCTTGATGTAGCCGTTGCTGCTGATCGAGACGACCATCGTCTCCTCGGTGATCAGGTCTTCCAAGTCCACTTCGCCGAGCTCTTCGCCGCTCAATTCAGTGCGGCGAGGCTCGCCGAACTTCCGCTTCAGTTCGCGGCAATCGTCGCGGATCATGTCGAGTATGTTTTGCCGGTCGGAAAGGATGCGGCCGTACTCCTCGATTTCGTCGAGCAGATTGCGATGTTCGTTGGCCAGTTTTTCCTGCTCCAGGTTGACCAACTGGCCGAGCGTCATTTTCAGAATGGCGTCGGCCTGGACCGGCGTGAGCGTGTAGACTTCGCGCAGCCCGCGTTCTTCGGCGAAGATGTTGAACCCCTCTTCGCCCAGCGCCCGGCGGAGCATGGCGGCGGGGGTCTCGATCTTCATCAACCGCTCCTTGGCCTCGGCCAGGGTCGATGAACCGCGGATCACGCGGATCACTTCGTCGATGTTGGCGTGGGCCAGCAGAAGCCCTTCGACCGTGTGCTTCCGCTGCCGACAGCGGGCCAGCAGGAACTGCGTCCGGCGGCGAATCACCGTCTCGCGGTGACGGACGAACTCCTGCAACAACTCCTTGAACGAAAGCACCCGCGGCTTGCCGTCGACCAGCGCCAGGAAGATCAGTGAGAAGCCGTCTTGCAGGGGCGAGAACTTGTAGAGCTGGTTCAAGACGATCTCCGGGTCGGCGTCGCGCTTCAGTTCGCAGACCAGCCGCACCGGCTCTTTCAGGTCGCTCTCGTTGCGGATGCCGGATATGCCGGAAATTCTTCCCTCGTTCACCAGCGCGGCGATTCGCTCCTCGATGCGGTCGCGGGCCTGCTGGAAAGGGATTTCCGTAATCACGATTCGGAACCGCTTGTTGTGTTCTTCGATCCGCGCTCGGGCGCGGACGACGATCGTGCTCCGGCCGGTGTGATATCCGCGGCGGATGCCCGCCCGCCCGCAGACCACGCCGCCGGTGGGAAAGTCGGGACCGGGAACGATCTCCAACAACTCGTCGATCGACACGTCCGGGTCGTCAATCACGCGGACCACGGCATCGCAGATTTCGCCGAGGTTGTGTGGCGGGATCGAGGTGGCCATGCCTACCGCGATGCCGTTGGCCCCGTTGACCAGCAGGTTGGGAAACTTCGACGGCAGCACGGACGGTTCGGTACGTCGCTCGTCGTAGGTGGGCACGAAATCGACCGTGTCCAGCTTGAGGTCTTCCATCATCAACGCGGCGATCGGCGACATGCGGGCCTCGGTGTATCGCATGGCCGCGGCCGGCAGACCGGCGATCGAGCCGAAGTTCCCCTGCTTGTCGACCAACACGTGCCGCAGGTTCCACTCCTGGGCCATGCGGACCAACGTGGGATAGATCACGCTCTCGCCGTGCGGATGGTAGTTGCCGCTCGTGTCGCCGGAGATTTTCGCGCACTTGACCCGACCCGAGCCGGGCGTCAGGTTCAGGTCGTTCATGGCGACCAGGATCCGCCGCTGCGACGGCTTCAATCCGTCGCGGACGTCGGGCAGCGCGCGGCTGACGATCACGCTCATCGCGTAGATCAGGTAGCTCCCCTTAAGCTCCTCTTCGATCGGCAGGTCCAGCAACCGCCCGCCGGACATTATTTCGCCGCTGTTGTCGTCCGAAGGTTCGGCGGGCGGCTCCTGCTCGGGCGGCGGTGGCGGTTCGGGTGGAAGATTAGAGTCGGTTGACACCGTGCATCCTTTCGAGAAATCGAATCGTGTCCCGCGGCCTTAAACCCCGCTTTGGACGGAAGTTGCGCCGATACCGGGCATAGCTCCATTGCGAAGGCAATAGTATACCGATTCCGGCCGCGGCAGACAACGGCCAAGGGCTTAAAATGCTCGACGCAACGCATTACTCAAAAAGGAGTTGCGCAACGACTTTTCTACTGTCCCGCGAGCTGCGCGTGCCTGTCCGGGGCTTTATAGGCGCTTCTTTAGCCAGCACAGGGTCTCGTCCCACATGGCGGGTGTGTACTCGTGATCCACGCCGGGATAAAGGACGCCGCGGAAGTTCTCTTCTTTGCCGTAGAGCTTGTAGAGATGTTCTTGGAAGCCGTTGATCGTGCGCACGCCGCCGACCGGAGAGCCAAGGTCCTTTTCGCCGGTCAGCGTCAAGTGGGCGCGAGGAGCGATCAGACCGATGACGCTTTCCATGTCGATCTTCTCGCGAAGCATGCCCGGCACGAAGTAGTAGATGCCGTGACAGTTGATCCAGCCGGTGTGGATGAGGTCTTGATAGCGGGTCAAGCAGGAGACGCTGACAGCCACTTTGACCCGCTCATCGAGCGCGGCCAGCCACCAGGTGCGCGTGGCGCCCATGCTCATACCCATGGCCGCGACGCGCGCGGGATCGACCTCGGGCCGGGTGACGAGGTAATTCAGCGCTAGCGTGTCGTCGCGGACCATCATGCCCCAAAGCGTGCGCCCCTCCCAAAGAAAGGTCTTCGCCAGCGCCGCTTCGGTCAACGGGCCTTTTTCCCGCTCGCCGGCTGGGCCTTGGAAGCGGCGCTGGCCGAAGCAGTAAGCATCTATACACAGCACCACGTATCCTGCCCGCACCAACTCCGGGCCGGTCACCAACGTCTTGTTTCCCATCGCGGCGAAAGCGGGGATGAAGAGTTCCTCCTTGCCTTGCTCGTAGGCGCCGCCATGGTAATGATGGTACAGCACTGCCGGCCCGCGTCCCTTCGCGCCGGCGGGAATCAGCAAGTATCCATACACCGTGTCGCCCACGCCGTTGTCGAACGTGAGGTATTCCCGCGTGTAGCCGTCACGCACTTCCTTCTTGTGAATCGTGACCTTCGGAGTGAACGGCGGCGGCAGATCGCCGAGCAGCCGCCAGAGCTTCTTGCGCAGCTCCGGTTTCTGCCGTTCCCAGGCGTCGGCCGAGGCCGGACGGGGCGTTTTGAACGACGGGAATCCGCCCTTGAGGATCGGCGGAACCGAATCTTCAGAATGACCGGACGATACTGCGGAAGCCACGGAAGCCATGAAGATCGCTCCCATCAGCATGGTGATACAGGTTGTTCCCATAACAGGGCGCCTCGCTGAGAAGAGCGGCCTTGGGTGAGCAAGAACATCGCGCCTCGATTGTAACCGTCGGCTGCCCGTAGCGTCAAGGCGGCGCGACCGACGGTCGCGGCTTTATAGCAGGCCCAACTCCTTCATCCGCAGCACCAGCCGCTTGGCCACCGGGCCGGCGGCCGCGGCTCCGCTTCCGGCGTGCTCCAACGCGACAACGAAGGCATACTTCGGCTTGTCGGCGGGAACGTAACCGGCGAACCAGGCATGGCCGGCCCGGTTGCCCCCCGTCTCCGCCGTGCCCGTCTTGCCGGCGACCGGGATCGACTCGATGTAGACCGTGCCGTGAGCGGTTCCGCGCGGATCGGCCACCACGCGGAGCAAGCCCTCGCGAATCGCCGAAAGTGTCCTGGGAGAAAGATTGGGGATTGGTGGCTGGGGATTTGCCGCTTGCGGCTTCGCACTGACCACTGACCACTGACCACTGACCACTGACTTCTCCACCACGTGCGGCGTGACCAGCCGGCCGCCGTTGGCCACGGCCGCCATCATCCGCAAGATTTGCAGCGGCGTGGCGGTCAGCGATCCCTGGCCGACGGCCATTGCTTGAGAATCGGCGGTCCGCCAGGCGTGGCCTTCCAGTTGGCGAATGTTCTCCGGCGAGGGGAGCGTGCCGGCCGCCTCGCCGGGCAGGTCCACGCCCGTCGGACGGCCGAAACCGAACCGCCCGGCCCAATCCACCAGCGGTCGCGGCCCCATCTCGCCGGTGAAATGGAAAAAGTAGACGTTGCAGCTTACGGCCAGCGCGTCGGCCAGCGTCACCTCGCCGTGGCCGACGCCACGACGGACGAATATCTCGCACCGCTGCCGGTCGGGACGATGCAGATAGCCCTGGCAATCGAACGGTTCTTGAGGGCCGACCGTGGCCGATTCGAGCAACGCAACGGCCGAAACCACCTTGAACGCCGAGCCGGGCGGAATCGCCATTTGCACGACACGATTGAACAGCGGATGCGACTCGTCGTTGAACAAGGCGGCCTGCTCGTCGCTCGTTCCGCGGGCGAACAGGTTGGGATCGAACGCCGGCTCGGAAGCCACGGCCAGCAGCGATCCTGTATTGACATCCATCACGGCCGCCGCTCCCGAAATAAAGGTGTCAGAACTATTTTTCCCAATAAAATAGTTCTGACACCTTTTTGCGGCGCTTTGCAGCAGGTCTTCCGCCGTGCGCTGCAAAGCCGGGTCGATGGTCAGCACAACGTCGCGGTCGGCTGCCGGATCGCGGCGAGAATGAGACGCAATAACGCGGCGACCGCGGTCGATCAGTTCGACGGACAGCCCGTCTCGTCCGCGCAAGAGCGGCTCGCACTGTCGTTCGACGCCCATCAGACCTGCCGTTTCTTCCTCTTCGCCCGAACCGAGGTGTCCGATCACATGAGCGGCCAGCGTGCCTTGGTCGTAGGAGCGCCGCGAAAGCGTCACGATCTTTGCGCCGGGGTAGCGCTCCGGGTGGTTTTCGATCTCGGCAACGGCCGCCGGCGACAGGTCGTCGGCCACGACGTGATGCTCCAATTCCTCGGCAACGATGATGCGCGGCGACGGCGGAGCGTCCAGCAACAGCCGGCAAAGGCGGTCGGCCCACGAACTGTCTTCGTCGATCGGCTCGGCGGCCTTGGTTTGCCGGCGGCGGTTGACGCTCTCGGCGATGCGTTCCACGCGGTCCTGGATTTTCCTTGCCCGGGCGGCCCACTGCTCCGGCGGAATGCCGCAGAGTTTTGCCAACCTATCGGCCGGCTCTAATCGTTGAGCCAAAACTTCGGCTCGGGCGGCAGCCGCTTTATCGGCGTCCTTGCGGTCGGCCTTGGACAACCGCGAGCGAACGGCGGCGCGAAGCCAACTCTTATCCGGCGGGTCTTGCAACCGGCGATACTTGACAGCCAGGGCGAGTACGGTTCGGTCGTGGGCCAGCACCGTTCCGTCTCGGGCAAGGATGCGGCCGCGGGGCGCCGGCATCACGATTTTCTTTTCGGTCGGTTGCATCGCCTCTCGGCGAAACGCGGCCCCTTGCGTAGTTTCTAATTGCACCGCGCGGCCGAAGACCAGCAGCAGCGCCGCGGCGAAACCGGCCATGCAGATTTTCAGCCGCCGCCGCGGATCGACCACCGCCGGCGCGTCGGCGTTTCTTTCGTGGAATTTTCGCCAATCGAAGAACATGGGTTTGCGAAACCGCAAGCGGGATAACTGGCCGGTGAACCGGCCAGCCCTTAGTTTCTAATCCCTAATCCCCAATCCCTAATCCCTCATTTATGCGGTCGATCAACTGCCGCAGCCGGCCGAAGTTGCGGCGGTTGAAGTGGAATATCAGCCGCGGCATTTCGGCCAGGTCGGATTCGTGTCGTTCCTCGGCCAGGGCCTCGCCGAGCGCGAACTTGCCCTCGATGAGGATGTCCGCGAAACCGGCGTTGATCTCGTCGAGCAATGCGTCGTCGAGCGGCCGTTGCAGGCGGAACACGAGGTTTGTGTGGACGTAGCGCATGCTGTGATACACGCGGTAGAACCGCAGAATTTCCTCGACGGCGTCCTCGACCCGATCGGTCAAACGATAGAGCGCCATGTCTTCTTCGCCGATCATGCCGCGGTCGAGCAACCGGCCGCGGACGAACTGGTCGAACGCCGCCCAGTAATCGCCGCCCGGCTCGTCCAGCAGGACCACCGGCATCATGTCGTGTTTGCCGGTTTGCAGCAGCGTGAGCACTTCGAGGCCCTCGTCGAGGGTACCGAACCCGCCGGGCATCAGACAGAAGGCGTCGCTCTCCTTGACGAACATCAGCTTGCGGGTGAAGAAGTACTTCATGTGGACCAGCTTGCGGTCGCCGGCGATGATCGGGTTTGCGTCCTGCTCGAAGGGGAGGAGGATGTTCAGCCCCATCGAGTGGTCGCGTCCCGCGCCGACGTGGCCCGCCTCCATGATCCCGCTGGCCGCGCCGGTGACGACCAGCCAGTCGCGGTCGGCCATCGCTTGGCCGAACCGGGCGGCCTGTTGGTAGGCAGGCTCGCCGGGCAATGTGCGGGCCGAACCGAACACCGTCACCTTGCGGATGTGTCGGTAAGCCGAAAAAACCTTGAAGGCGTAGCGCAGCTCGCGGAGCGTGCGGCTGAGTATCTTCAGGTCGCCGCGGCTGGTCCGGTCGACGGCCAATTTGTCGGTCGCGTCCCTGATCGATTGGATCAGTTCGGCGATCCGTTTCGGCGGTGAAGGTTTCTGGGCGTCGCTCACAAGACTTTTGTACCACGAATCCCCACAATGGGGAAGGTGGAAACGGGTCGCTATGCCCGGCGTCTCATATTCTGAATAGAGATTCGAGTTGAAAATGCCCTGCTGTCCTATGGTCATTGCACCGGCTGATTTCACCACAACATCTTGTATGTGGCAGCGTCCGCGAACACAACATATCGTAGTGTGCAATGGTTGTAGGACACCAGGGAATTTCCCTTTCAGCAAAAAACAATACATCGGAAACCAGGTAGGCGTCGGTTCCACATACTTCCTGGAGCACCTGCTCGTACAGGATTACACGCAGTACCACGAAGACGCATTGACGGTGCTGGAGGTCGAGGCCGCCCGCCGTCTTGGAGAGAGAAACCTTTGGGCCTTCCTCGGCTGTTACTATTTGGACGGCGGCGGCGAGAAAACCCTCGGCGCCGGCGGCATCAGGTTCACCGATTTCGACGGGACCGCCACTATCTCCGAAACGACCATCGGCGGCGCGGGCACCGGCGTCGATCTGCAAAACTGCAGCGGCACATTCACCTTCTCGGATACAAACATCACCGACACGTCGGGCGTGGCCTTCAACGTCGAAGGCGGTTCAGCCATGGTCGCCTTCACCGGACTGATCGCCCAAAGCAACAACGCCGCCGCCGTCTCCGTATCCGGCGGACACACCGGAACGCTGACCTTCACGCCGGGCACCGAGGGCGACGACGTTGTATCCGCCACGGGAGGGACTGGATTGCAGTTTGCCGCCGCCCACGGCACTTACACCTTCGGACAAGTCACTCTGAATGGCGGCGACGCCGGAATCGACATCACCGGCGGCTCGACCGGCACGTTCGCCTTCAGCAGCGGCTCGATTACCAATCCCATCGGCACGGCTGTCACCATTGACGGCGGAACGGCCACCGTGTCCCTGGGCACAACGATCGAAAACAACGCCGACCACTCCGTGGTCGTTCAAAACATGACCGGCGGAACGATCGCTTTCAGTTACGGCATCACCGACACGGGCACGGGCGTGTCGTTGCATGACAACAGCGACACCACGATCACCTTCAGCGGTCTGTTGGACCTCAACACCGGCGCCAACGACGCCGTCAATCTGGCGAACAACACCGACTCGACGATTACCTTCAACGGCGTGACCATCGAGACCACCGGCGGCCAGGGCTTCGCGGCCACCGGCGGCGGCACGGTCGTCTTCGCCGCGGGCACCACCAACACGATCAGCACCACCACGGGCATCGGCCTGCACCTCGACGGCGTGACGATCGGCAACGACGGAATGAGCTTCGAGAGCATCTCCGTGAACGGGGCCGCAAACGGCATCCTGCTGGCCGACGTGACGGGCGGTACGATCGGCGTCGGCGCCTCCGGTGCGGCCGCCGGCGACGGCGGAACCCTGGCCAACACCACCGGCGACGCCGTCAGCGCCACCAACGTGGCGGACCTGTGGCTCAACTACATGACCATTTCGGGCGCCGGCGGAGACGCCGTCCACGTAGTCCACAACGACGACAACGCCTCCTGGGTGACCATCAACCAGACCAACCTCAGCGGCTTCGCCGGACAAGGCGTCGAACTGGCGGCCACCGGCGCCGGGCAGATGACGTTCGACCTGACGACCAACACCTTCAGCGGCAGCACCGGCGAGGAAAGCATTCTGCTGAACATCGACGATTCGGCCAAGACGGTCCTAATGACCATCGCCGACAACACCGTGAACAACGGAGCCGGCTATTCGGCCCTGGCGCTGAACGTCGCGGGAACCGGCTCGTCCAACGCCAAGACGGTCACCACGTTGATCGACGGCAACACGTTCACCAACGACAGCGCCACGGCGGCAACGGCGGATATCTCCAACACGGCTTGGGGCGCCTTGAACGCCACCGTGACCGACAACACGCTCAACAACGCCGACGCCGGCGGCACGGAGTGCCGGATAGTATCCAACGCCGCAACCGCCACCGTTTTTCTGAACCTCAACGGCAACATCGCCGGCAGCGGCGGAGGAACCTACGACCTGACCAACACCGCAGGAACCTTCAAAGTTTACAATCTGGCCGACGTGGGCACCAACAACAGCGGCACCGTGAACCAGACTGGCTCACTCACGAACAGCACCACGGCCCCTCCCACGCCGTAGAATTGTTTACCGATACGTTGTGTCCGACGGGGCGGGGCGGCTTGCCGTCGAGGCCCGCGGATCGTGCCCGGCCGCACGCTTGGCCCGCAGCCTCGCAATCAACGCGGCGGTAATGTCGTGGGCGTCGTCGAACGCCAACAGAACCGTGTCGTTTTTGGTGATCACAACCCCCAGTCCACGTTCCACCGCGACTTCCCGGGCCACCGGCACGACTTCGCTGCGAAAACTCTGAATCAACCGCTGCCGGTAGACGCTGAGTTCTTTCTGAGCGGTTTGCTTCGCCTGGTTCAATTGCAGGTTCAGTTCCCGCTCCAATCCGGCCAGTTGCTGTTTTTGGGCCGCCGAGTCAAGGTTTGAGCCGTTTCCAAGCGAATTCGATTTTAGTACCCGCACTTTCTCCTGGAACTGCTCGCTAAGCGACGTTTGTAGAGTCCGGAGTTGTTGGTTCAATGACGCCTGTCCGTCGTTGATCTGTTTTACGAGTGCCACGTCGATGCCGAGTTGCTTGGCCACTTCATCCAGGTCCACGACGGCAACGCCGCTTAATCGGCCGTCCGCGTGTGCGGACGATCCGGCCTGCTTGCTTTCCCCTCGCGAGGGCCAACCACCGTTCCCACACCCTCCGGCAACAATCGCTAACTGGAATACGACGAGGGAGACCATGACCGATCGTACATGCATGAATAAACGCCTTTTTTGCAGACTCGGATATCTTCAAGACGCGGGCTTATACATAAAATACCTTTCTCACTCAAGATGATTTCGGCGCCAGCGGCCTGGTCCGTGGTCTAATGGCGATCGCTGTCCCCAAAAAATCGGCCTTGACGCGATTTGGCTAATGCCCTATTCTCGCCGCTTAATCCACGTGGATGGGTCTGCACCGGGGGATTTTCGCGGCGGCGCGATTCCCTGCGGACCGCGAAGCGCTCGACCGCTAGCACGGAGGCCGGCGGTGCGCTTCGGATATACTAAGAACGCCCAACCTGAAGCGGTCGGAAAGGCCGCGAGGGTCGCGGAGCGTCCAATCGCTCCCGAAAATGTGTCGTGTCCTTCGCCCCCCTGGGACATGGCTTTTTCGGGAGCTTTTTTGCGCGCCGACGGAACCGCGTTGATCTCGCTCCCGCGTTCTACGAAGTTTCTGTTGCGGAAGGTCCATTTCCGTCACCCTGAGCGAAGCGAAGGGTCTCGAAGTGCGGAGATTCTTCGCTTCGCTCAGAATGACAAGGGAGCGACGACGCTTTCCGCAACACGAACTACGAATAGTTCCGGCTCTTCCGGTTCTAGTGGTCCACCAAGTTGAAATTGACAGGTTTTGGATAGTGTGTATAAAGGCTCCTTTCGTGCGTCAAGTTGGAAAGGAGCCGGAACATGGGCAAGGAAGCCAAGTACATTGTGCGGTTGACGATGGAGGAACGGGGGACGTTGGAATCGTTGGTTGCTGAGAAGCGTGCGGCGGCAGATAAATTGTTGCGCGCCAGGATGTTGCTCAAGGCAAACGTCGGCCAAGGCGGCCCGGGCTGGAGTGACGAGAAGATCGCCGAGGCGTTCGAGGTGGGAACGTCCACCGTCCATC
>JAHIKV010000177.1 GCA_018897395.1 Planctomycetota bacterium
CCCGCTACCAAATTGCCAAGGAAACGGGTATCGACGCGGCGGCACTCTGCCGTTTTGTACAAGGCAAAATGGGCCTTACCACGGATACCCTCGACAAGTTGACGGAATATCTCGGCCTGCGGATCGTAATGGACAAGCCCCCGAAGGGGCGGAAAAACAAGTAACTCGGCGGACACCTTTTTCTTGAAGGAACTTTGTTATGACTATCGAAGAACGAGTAGCCGAACTGGAGCGGAAGAACCGAAGGCTGACCTGGATGTTGACCGTCGCGGGCGGCACGGTTGCCTTGCTGGTCGTGCTGGCCGTGGCCTCCGGCATGGCACCGGCCGGGGACGCGCCGCTGGAAATCGTAACGGCGCGAGAATTCAGATTGGTTGACGCCCAAGGTCGGCTACGCGCCAAGTTGGTTACGGACAAGGAAGGGTCGGGGCTGGTGTTGGCCGACGAGAAGGGCCAGGCACGCGCCTCGTTGGCAGTAAAAGAGGAAGGGCCGTGGCTGGTGTTGATCGACGAGAAGGGGAAGCCCGCTGTAACAATCTGTGATGGCAATGGCGGCGGCGGAATACTGGAGGTATTCAACCCGCTTGGAAACAGTGTGGTAAACGTGCAAGCCAACAAGGAGAATCATGGAATGGTGGCAGTGTGCGACCATAATGGTGAACCCAAGCGCGCTCTGGTGGGAGAATAAAAAGAGTGACGCCGAACGCACAAACCTACAAGGGAAAGGCGGGGAAATCATGGCGAGCTTATCGACGGACAAGGCCGGCAAGAGGCGAATCTTGTTTATGGCCCCGGACGGCGACCGCAAGATGCTCTGGCTCGGCAGAGTATCACAGCGGAAGGCCGAGACGTTCAAGGTGGGTGTGGAAAACATCCTGGACGCCAACTCCGCCGGCGCGATCCTCGATGCCTCAACAGCCGCCTGGCTTGCGAATCTCGACGACGCAACGCACGACAAGCTGGCAAAGTTGGGGCTGGTTGCACCACGCAACTCGGCGACCGTGGGCGGGCTGCTTGCCGACTTCATTGCGGCCAACACGCATGTCAAGCCCGCTACGCGGGTAATGTGGCGGCACACAATCCGAAACCTCCGGGAATACTTTGGCGATCCCCGACCGCTACGCACCATCGGCACCGCCGAAGCAGAAGGGTTCCGGCAAGGGCTTGTAGAGCAAAAGTTGGCGGCGGCGACGGTATCGAGACGGCTACAACTCACTCGGCAGATTTTCGGCTACGCGGTGCGTTGCGAGTGGCTTGACCGCAACCCGTTTACCGGCATATCCCACACGTCGGGCGATCCACGACTGCGGCAACACTACGTCACGGAAGAAGAAACGGCCCTGCTTATCGACGCGGCACCGAACTGGGTTTGGCGAACGATCATTGCCCTGGCCCGATACGGCGGACTGAGGACGCCTTCCGAAACACTATCCCTACGGATAGCCGACCTCGATTGGGAACGCGGGGCAATGACCGTCATATCGCCCAAGACTGAAAATCACGGGCATGGACATCGGGCGGTTCCGATGTTCGCCCGGCTGCGTCCGTTCCTGGAGGAAGCATGGAACATGGCCCAGGACGGTCAAACGCACGTCATACCCGAAACCTTGTATCTTCCAGCGGCACACGGGCCTAACGGCTGGGTGAATATGAATCTGCGGACCACGTTTGCGAAAATTGTCAAACGGGCGGGCCTAGAACCGTGGCCCCGTCTATTCCACGCCTTACGGGCGAGTTGCGAGAGTGACCTGGCTCGGGAGTATCCGATCACCACGGCCTGCAAGTGGATCGGCAACACCGTCTCGATAGCGGCGCGGCACTACATTCAAGTGACGGACGACGATTTCCGGCGGGCGTCCGGTTGCGCACATTTTACAGCGCAGCAAGCCCCGGAAAGGGGTTGCACAAGGCGGCAACAAGAAACGCGAAACCCCGGTTTTTCCGGGGTTTGCGAGCCGTTGCGACACTGTACAACCGTACAAATGGGCGATGACGGACTCGAACCGCCGACATCCACGTTGTAAGCGTGGAAGCACCACAACGCAAGGCGAAACAGAATCGCAACTTACGCCGACGCCTTCCGCCGCTTGCACCTGTGCTTGCACCAGCGAAGGCGAAAACGCA
>JAHIKV010000178.1 GCA_018897395.1 Planctomycetota bacterium
CCTACAAAGTCAGCGGGTAGTGGATAGTGGGTAGTGGTTAGTAAGGGGAAAGGGGGATTTGGAATCTGAGATTCGAGATCGAGATGGTGCGGCAGTTCAACTGCCGCACCAACGGGATGTTCAACTGCCGCACCAACGGGAAGATCAATGGCCGGTGAACCGGCCATCCCTCGCCCCACGCCCCACGTCCCTCGCCCCACGCCCCACGTCCCACGACCCTCGTCCCTGGTCCTTCGCCCCTGACCTTCCCCTCTTTCCCATTCCAGCAGCGCGAACTGGTCCATCAGTTCGCTATAGACCCGCCGGTTGGCCGCGTCCGATTCGAGCAGGAGCCGCAAACTCGATTCGCCGTCGGCGTCGAGCCGATCGTTGGCCAACGCCCAAACCAGGTCGGCCAGTTCCTCGAATTGTGGCGGCGAGTACGTCATTTCGGATCGTCTCCGTGGATCGTCTCGTCGATGCAGCGGTGCAGTTCGCCGTGAATCCGCCGCAGCGCCTTGTAGACGAAGTCGACCGAACGGCCGGTCTGGGCCGCCACGGACGGGACCGTCGCGGCTTCGGTGTAGCGGAGGTCGAGCAGTTCGCGGTCTTCCAGGCGAAGTCTTTGATAACAGTCGGCCAGGGCGTGGGAGCGGGCCTCCAGCGCGTCGTCCAGCAGCAGCCGATCGCCGGCGAGCTTCTCGACAATCTCATCGGTGAACAATCGCGGCAGGCGCGACTGCCGTTGGCGGAAGTTGAGCACTTTGTAATGGGCGATTTGGAACGCCCACGCCCGAAAGTCGCTCTCCCCTTGCGGAACGTGCCGTACTTCTCCCACAGCGTGGCGCTGACATCCTGAAAGAGGTCTTCGGCGTCGGTCTGGTTGGGCACCAAGGCGCGGATGAAGGAGTAGATCCGCCGCGAATAGCGGGTCAACAGCGCGACGAACTCTTTGGTGTCGATGTCTTGGTTGCCCATCGGTGAACCAACTCCGAGGAGATTTTTATTGATGCTTGAATTGATAACGGTGAAAGCGTCAATAGGGGCCGGACGTTCAGACACGGCGCCGGCATACCCGACACCGCCTTCCTCTAGTGTATTTGCGAAAGCCGGATTTTTGTGTGGAATATTGCCGACCGGGGGGGCAGGTAGAGCCTACGGAAAGCCGTAAAGCGTTATACGGCAAGGAGATGAGGCGTAAGATGCTCGTCGTGCCGCGACCGATGGTCGCGGCCGCGGGCCTCGGCCGCGGCGTTTATTTACGCACCCCGCAACGAGTCGATCAGGAGACTTCGTAGCTGGCCGGTTTCTTCTTGCGGAAGAACATTCCACCGGCCCCCTTCATGGCGGCGATGGCCGAAGCCGCGTCGGCGTGGATGTCGAATATCTTGTCCATGCCGGTGATCTTGAACACCTGGTGGATCTCCGGAGCAATGCCGCACAGTTTCAGCGAGACCTTGTACTCCTTGCACCGCTTGCTGACGCGGATCAACATCCCCAGCGCCATCGAGGACATGAAGCCGACCCGCCCGAAGTCCAACAAGACATGGCTCTCCTCGGACTTGTCCAGCACGGCCGCGATCTCGCGGTAGCACTGGTCGATGGTTTCGACATCAACCAGGCGGACCGCATCGATCGCCAGCAGGCGGACTTCGCCTTTAAGCTCTTGTTTAATGACAGCCATAGGCTCCACCCAATATCGTTTGCGTTGGAAAGGATAAGTCGGCAGTACGACTTTCCGCCGCGACAAGCCGCGGTCTACGCCCGCCCAATCGACGTTCACCCCTCGCGCGAAAAGCCGAGTTGCACTCGTGAGCAAGACCCGTCGATCGGATTGCCCCGGCTTGAGGCTCGGCAACCATAGCCCTGCCCATTGTTGCATCGAGCGGCGGCCTAGTCCAGAGAGCATCGGCCGCGGACCGATCTCGACGAAGACGCGATAATCTTGTTTGTCGAGGGCCGCGACGCCCTCGGCGAAGCGGATCGGCCCGCCGAGATGTCGGCGCCAGTAGTCGGCCGAGGCGATTTCGTCGTCGGCCGTCCGGCCCGAAAGCCCCGAGATCAGCCGGATGCGCGGCTTGTGGAACTTTTGGAACGTAACTTTCTCGCAGAGGCGGCGATATTCATCGGCGATCGGCTCCATCAGCGGGCAGTACAAGGCCCGCTTGCCGGGCAGCGGACGTGTGCGGATGCCCTCGCCGGCCAGCCGCGCGGCCAGCGACTCGACGGCTTTCGCGCGGCCGGAGACGACCGTTTGCCGCGGGCCGTTCAGTGCAGCCACCCAAACCTCGTTCGCGTAGGGCTGCAACAGTTCGGCCACCCGAACCGGATCGGCCAACACCGCCGTCATTCGCCCGTCGCTCGGCAACGTTTCGATCAGCCTTCCCCGCGCGGCGGCCAACTCCAAGGCGTCCTCCAGCGAGAAGACGCCCGCCAAACATGCGGCCACATATTCGCCGAGGCCGTGTCCGACGAGCGCCGCCGGCTCGACGCCGCACGATTTCCACAACTGGGTCAAGGCATATTCCAGGGCGAACAAGGCCGGCTGGGAGTAAGCCGCTTTCTCCAGCGGCGCATCGTCGGCCGGCCCGTTAAGGAGCGACAACAGCGGCCGATCCAGGTGTTTTTCGAGGATGGCGCCGCACTGCTCGATGGTTTTCCGGAAGACCGGCTGAGTATCGTACAATTCCCGCCCCATGCCGGCGTATTGAGAGCCTTCGCCGGTAAATAGGAATACAACTTGCGGATTGGCCGATTCGACGATTCCGTGGACGCAGGCGAAAGTCGATCTGTCTCGCCGCCATGCGTCCAATCGCTCGCGGGCATCGTCGATCGATCGGGCAACGACGGCCAACCTGTGCTGGAAGCGGCCTCGGCCCGCGTTGGCCGTGAAGCACGCGTCGCCGAGATTCACGTCGCGGTTCGCGTCAAAATATTCGACGTATTTCCCGACCAATTCGTGCAGGGCCGTCGGCGTTTGGGCGGAAATGGTGAGAGCATGTTCCGGCCGGGTGGCGTTTTGTTTAGCCCCGGCGTCCACGCCGGGGATGTAACGTGGCGGCAAAGGCTGTGTATTCCCGGCGTGGACGCCGGGGCTAAACGGGTTTTTTCTCGGAATCAAGCAAGTCAACGGGGCCTCTTCGAGAATCACGTGGGCGTTGGTGCCGCCGATGCCGAGCGAATTGACGGCTGCCCGGCGCGGCCGTCCGTCCGACTCCCACTCCCGGCACTCAGTGTTGACGAAGAAGGGAGACTCGGGAAAATTGATCGCCGGATTGGAACGACGATAGTTGATGCTCGGTGGCAGATTCTTGTGTTCGAGGGCCAGTACGGCCTTTATCAGGCTGGCGATTCCGGCGGCCGCTTCCAGGTGGCCGAAGTTGCTCTTGACCGACCCGATGGCACAGAACTGTTTGTCCCGCGTTCCGCGACGGAATGCCTTGTTCAGGCCGAAAATCTCGACCGGATCGCCCATCGCGGTGGCGGTCCCGTGGGCCTCGATCAGACCGATCGAACGCGGCTCGACCTCGGCCACCGCCATCGCGTCGGCGCAGGCGGCGGCCTGACCGTCGGCGTTGGTGGCCCAATAGCTCAGCTTGGCCGCGCCGTCGTTGTTGACGGCCGAGCCGTGGATTACCGCGTGAATATGATCGCCGTCGTCGATTGCCTGGGCCAGCGGCTTCAGCAGAACCAGCCCCGCGCCGCTGCCGAAAACGGTCCCATTGGCGTCGGCGTCGAACGGTCGACAGCGTCCGTCGGGCGAGAGCAGCGCCTGGCCCGAGTGGATGTAGCCGATCCGATGCGGCACGCGGACCGTCACTCCGCCGGCCAATGCCATGTCGCAATCGCCGGCCAACAGGCTCTGGCACGCCAGATGAACGGCCACCAACGAGGTCGAGCAGGCCGTCTGCACCGTGAGGCTTGGCCCGCGAAGGTTCAGCTTGTACGAAATACGCGTGCTCAGATAGTCCTTGTCGTTGCCGACGCAGTGCATGCCGCCGGTCGAGCCGATCAGCCGGGTGTTGACGTGCATCGGCGAGAGCAGATAGCTGCTCATCAGTCCGCCTGCGCCGGCGAAGACACCGACCAGTCCCCGATATGAATCTCCGGCGTAGCCCGCCCGTTCCATCGTCTCCCAGGCCAACTCGAGCATGATCCGTTGCTGGGGGTCCATGATCTCCGCTTCGCGGCGGGAGATTTTGAAGAACTTGGCGTCGAACTTGTCGAAATCATCCAGCACCGGCGCGGCCTTGACGATGTCCGGCCGGTCGAGCCACTCGCGGTCGGCGCCGGATTGCAACAACTCATCGTCGGTGAACGAGGTGATCGACTCGACCCCCGCGGCGACGTTCAGCCAGAATTGCTCGATGGTCCGGGCGCCTGGAAAACGGCCGGCCATGCCGATGACGGCGATCGAGTTGGGCCTGATTGAATCGTGGGAGCGATCGGTCACTGGGATTGTTCCCCGCGCGCTTTTTGCCTGAGTTCACGTTGCGAAGCCAGTCCGGCGCGGGGGGGACGGGTCCGATTTGCCGCGGAGCGGCCCGAAGGGTGCTTCGCACAAATCGGACCTGTCCCCTTGGACGCCTCGGGGGCAGGTTCTTCGTCGGTCGAAAAACACTTCGCGTACGCGGCCGAGAGGTCGCCGGGCGTACGGATGCTGGTGACGGCCACCAACTCGGCGAAGGGATCGACGTCCAACTTCATTTCCAGCTTGGCGATGATCCGAGCCAGGTCCAGCGACCGCAGCCCGAGGTCTTCGACCAGCATCTGGTCGGGTCGGACGGCCTCGATTTCCGGCGACTTTTCCCGCACTACGTCGAGGACCACCGCGAGAATCGTTTCGTTTAGGTTTTCCATTGTGTAGTTGATTCGATGTTAGTATACCGTGATCAAAATGTATTTTGCTAACCGACAAACCCTCCGTCCACGGCGATGACCTGCGCGGTGATGAACGCGGCCTCCGGCGAGAGGAGGAACCAAACCAGGTTGGCGACGTCCTCGACCGTTCCCAGCCGCCGCAGCGGCGTGCGGCGGGCGATCCTCGCCCGCTGGTCGTCGGTGAATCCGCCGGTCATGTCGCTGTCGAAATATCCCGGGGCCACGCAGTTGATACGGATGCCGGCCGGTCCGACCTCGACGGCCAGGCTCTTGGTCAGTCCGATCAGGGCGGCCTTCGTGGCGCTGTAGACCGACACGCCCGTCTGTCCGCGCAGGGCGTTGACCGACGAAATGTTGACTATCGAACCGGAGCCTTGCGGCAGCATCCCCTTCAGGCAGGCGCGGGTGAGGAAGATCGCAGACTCGAGGTTCATGCTCACCTGGGCGTGGATGTCGGCGTCCCGCATCATCGTCAGCAGGCCGTCGCCGAGGGTCGCCATGTTGTTCACCAAAGCGTCAATCCGCCCGTAGCGCCGCAGCACGTCGCGGGCGAACCCGGCCAGCGCCTGGGGATCGGACCCGTCGATCGAGGCCCAATGGAACGATTCGACCCGTGGATCGGCCGCGAGCCGCTGCTCGATAAACGGCGTCTTGGAACGGCTGAACGCGGCGACGATCATGTCGCGCCGGAGCAGATCGGCGACAATCGCCCGTCCCAGTCCCCGGCTGCCACCGCTAACGATCGCCACTTGGCGCTCGGCAGTCATGCTTTCTTCTTTCGTTTTCATTCTTCGTAGGGTGCGTCCTCGACGCACCACAAACAAAAATATCGGTGCGTCGCGGACGCACCCTACTGTATTGCGACCTTTCGTTTTTTCTTGAACCGATCCCTCCGTAGGGTGCGTCCTCGACGCACCACAAACAAAAATATCGGTGCGTCGCGGACGCACCCTACTGTATTGCGACCTTTCGTTTTTTCTTGAACCGATCCCCGCAAAGAGTTTCCGACGAAACCTCGACCATTGCCGGAACCTTGAACGGGGCCAACCGGCCGCTACACGCGGCGCGAATGCGCTTCTCCAGCGCGGCGTGGTCTTCGGGCCGGTGCAATTCGACCGTGGCGACCACTACGCTGCCGGTGATCGGGTTCGAGCGGCCGCGGACCGCCACCTCCTTGATGTTGTCCAACTGCTGGATGACGTTTTCCACCTCGGCGGGAAAGACCTTTTCGCCGCCGATGTTGATGATCTCCGACTTGCGGCCGAGAAAGCGGATGTAGTCGCCCTGCTGCTCGACCAGATCGCCCGTGTTCATCCAGCCGTCGGCGTCGAACGGCGACGGGGCGTTCAAGTAGCCGATCATGGACGTGCTGGAGCGGATCCAAAGCACGCCGTCGACGATTTTGGTTTCAAATCCCTTGCCGCCGACGGCCAGCCAGAGCGAATCGTTCCGTTGCGACTTGGTCGGCGGTATACCCACCTCGGTCAAGCCGTAGGTCTGCTTCAACCGCACGCCGGGCAACGCGGCGTGGAGCGCTTTCAGCGTGGCCTCGGGCATCGGCTCGGTGCCGTAGGTGATCAACTCCAGCGAGCTGAGATCGTATTTTTTGTACGCATCGGAAATCAGCAGCATCCGCAGGAAAGTCGGCGTGGTCGGCAACAGTTGCACGCGATGGCGCTCGATGCCGCTGCATATAGCCTCGGGCGTCCGCTCGGCGAGGGTGACGATTGTGCCGCCGCCGACGAGGATATGGAACAGCGTGTTGATGCCGCCGACGTGGTCGAGCATCAGGAAGGCGAGCGTGCGGAGCGGGGTCGCCCGGCGGTCGCGGTAGCCGTTCAACAGCCGGGTGAAACTGAGCAGCGACGCCTTGATCTCTCCGGTCGAACCGGACGAGAACACAATCAGTCCCGCTTCGTCCTTTTGGCGAAGCTCCTGCAACAAGGGCGGATCGTGTTCCGGTTCGAGGCGCGACAGCTCCCACTGGTCGTCGAGATCGAACTCGACGAGCCACTCGACGGCGGCGATCTTCAGCGCCCGGTCCCGCTCGGCGGCAACTTTGGTCGTCAGCGGGACGGCGATGTTCCGGTTGGCGGCCAGGGCCATGAGCAGGGTAGCCGCGCCTGGCGAGAAGCCGCCGCGCAGCGCGACGCATTGGCCCGGCTCGATCCCCCGCCGCGAGAGGGCGTTCCGCCACTCCTCCACCCGGCGGAGCAGTACGTCGTAGCCGAACTGTTGTTCCCGCCACACGAGCGCGCTCCGATCGCGGAACTGGGCCAGTCGGTGCAATAGCCAATTGTCGCTCATCGACGGACTCCCTCCTGAGTGGATCGGAGCCATTATATCAGAATCTCTATCGCCATATCAGAATCATGGCCGGCATTTGCGGAGGCGAGGCGTGGCAGCCGTCAAATTCCGCGAGCCCCCCCCGATTCTACCGACTATGCCACCTAGATAAAATCTTTGACCCCATCGGCCGGCTTGCGTGATTAGTATGGAGAGAGCAGGGCAGATTGCATATCGGCCTCCTTTTCGTGCATCGAACGGCTGCTCGCGGAGTCGGTCATGGCCCCAAGAACGGATAAATCGGACGAGTTCCTCGGCTTGTTCTTAAAAGCCGAGCCGAGGGTCTATGCCTATATCCGCTCGCAGGTTCCCCATCGTGCTGATGCCGAGGACATACTCCAAGAGACGGCTGCCACGTTGTGGGCCAAGTTCGAGGGCTTCACCGGCGGCACCAACTTTTTAGCCTGGGCCTACCAGGTCGCTCGCTTCAAAGTCCAACACTTCCGCGACCGTCAGACCCGTCGCCGTCGGCTTTTCTCTCGGGCGTTCGTGGACCTGGTCGCCGCCAGGGCCGAGGAGTTGGCCGACCAGATCGGCGAGTTGCAGCCGATGTTGGCCGAGTGCATGAAAGAGTTGTCGGAGGCCGACCGCGAGGTCGTCGAGCGCTGCTACGGCAGCGACGCCACGGTGGCGGCGGTGGCCGCCCGGCTCGGCCGCCCGGTCGAGACGATCAAGAGTGTGCTGAAGCGAGCGCGTCGGGCGTTGTACGACTGCATCCAACGCGCCATCGGCAGGGAGGAACGGCAATGAAGAAAAAAGGGAAAAAAGGGGACAGTCCCCATTTGTGCGAAGCACCCTCCGGGCCGTTCCGGCAAATGGGGACTGTCCCCTTTTTTCCCCTCTCCCCGCTCGGTGCTGAAATGGCCGATCTGCTGGAGTCGCTCTGCCTGGAAGAACTTTCGCCGGCCGACGCCGCCCGACTGGAAGAATTGGTCCGTTCCGACCCGCAGTGTTGCCGGCAGTATATCATCTTCATGGAAATGCACGCCTTGGTGGAGCGGTCCGGCGGAGAGGGGCGAGGGGCGGGGGACGAGGGACGAGGGATGGCCGGTTCACCGGCCATTGATCTTCCCGTTGGTGCGGCAGTTGAACTGCCGTCAGGCCAATGGCCCCGAACCCCGAACCCCGAACCCCCAGTCCCCCCGATCGTCCTCGATCTTTCCTCCACTACCCACTATCCACCGTCCACTTCTGACTTTATCGGCAGTTGGACGTTCGCCTGCATGGTCGCAACGGTGATCATGGGCGTGATGCTGCTGGGGTTCTGGGCGGTAAAAGTCACCCACCACCAACATATCGCCGAGGCGCCGTCGAAGTCGGTTCCGTCAATCAAGAGGCCGGAGTTTGTCTTCGTCGGCCGGATCACCGGGCTGCTCGACGTGAAATGGTCGGACGACAAGGACTTCTTGCCCCCTTATGGCTACGCCTACGTCCCGCTGGGCCACAAGTACAAACTCGACTCCGGCCTGATGGAAATCACCTACGACACCGGCGCGAAAGTCATTCTTCAAGGGCCTTGTACCTACGAGGTCGAATCCACCGCCGGCGGCTACCTCGCGCTGGGAAAACTGACCGCGCGGGTGGGGGCGGTTGAAGGAAAAGGTTCAAGGTCCAAGGTTCAAGGTTCAAGGTCTACTTCACTAACCACTAGCCACC
>JAHIKV010000179.1 GCA_018897395.1 Planctomycetota bacterium
CTCGGGCGCGGATAGATCATGGACGTTCTCGGCGTAGACTTCTTGAGCAGTGGTTACCATCGCGAATGCCTCCTTCTACAACACCTCATCATACCGCACTTCGGCCCACGAAACCAATCCCCCTGTCCGAGCCACGCATAGTAACTGCGCACAACAAACACGCATTTACACTTCTATTATAGTACGTTATAGTACGGATCCACTTCACTCGTCCAGTAGGGTTAAATCGCTGAAAATTCTCGCGCAAAGGCGCAAAGAACGACAAAAAAAGAGCCGCCCGTGTGGGAGGCCCTTCGTTTGGCTCTCGGTTTGTAGTTGTTTACGGTTGGGGTGGCAGTTGTACTGCCACCCCGCAGGGGCGACAGTGCAACCGTCGCCCCAACGAAATCGCTCAGCGGGCGATGAGGTCGTGGATCGCCTGGCGGTTTTCGGGCGACCAGGGCTGCCGGCCGATCCGCCGCCCGCTGCCGCCTGAGCTTATTCGATGTCTATCCGGTAGCTCACCATCCAGAGTTCCACCTGCTCTACCTTCGTTTTCCAGCGGGCCTTGAATTCCTTCATCCAGTTCCGGTTTTCATCGGAGTCGGGGATGTCCACAACGAGCCGGACCAAATTGTCCCGATAAGTTATGCCGCCGTGTCGCCAGTGCCCCTCGACCTTTTGTGTCTCATAGCTAGCCGCGCCGAATTGATCGACGACTTCCAAGACGGCGTCGGCCAGCCACTCCGGCGGCACTTCCCGCCCGTCATTGAACTGCAACGGGAGCAGAACCTCGAACCGCCGCCAATTGCTGCTCATAGGTCGCCTTGCCCTTGACGGTGAAGGGAATACTCTGGTCGCCGAGCGCCTCGAGAGCGGCCTCCGGGACCAAATGTTCTCCCGACTTCAACACATGGCCGGAAAAACGCCCTAGCAAGAAAGCCAAGGCCCGCTTCTCTGTGGCACGATCGGGGAATGTGATTGCAATCATGTGCCGGACGCCTGTATTACGATAAGCCCTATTTTAATTCTACTGCTCCGCAATACGCTGTCAACGTTAAGTCAGTCTTGGCAGCCGCCGTCGGCGTGGGGCACCGGGCTGGGATGCCGCCAAGAGAGGGGGAAGCGGCGAATCCTACCCAGCGAAAAAGGCCGCCGAAACCGGCGGCCCTGGAACAGTCTGCGAACGCCAAACCCTCATCCCCAGCCAACTCCCCGCACCGAGCAGACCAAACAATCACCGTGGGTGGGGTCAGACCGTGATTAGTGATTAGCGGCCATCGGTTTTCTCTGCCTGCATCGCTCTTGTCCGCTAATCACTAATCACGGTCTGACCCCAAAGAGACGGACCCCAAAGAGACGCATCGATTTGGTTCCCCGCCGCAGTGACGGCGGACCGATCATTTGCGTCTAGCCAAATTGCGGCCAGGTCGTTTTCGGCGTCGGGCGACCAGAGAACCGTGGTACCTCATTTGTCGGCGAGATCCTTCCAAATTTCCGCCAACGGGCGGCCGCCTGGAACCTGCTGGCGACGGGCCAATTCCTCGTCGCCGAAAGGAGAGCGAAGTGGGCGTTGCCGGCCACCCCCGCGCACGGCAGCCGTGGGGTGAAAGTAGCCCGAGGTGCGGCCCTGTCCGTCGCGTATCTCAACCGGCTCCTGAATTTCGCGGAGCTTGCTGCTGAGCTGGTCGTCAACAAGGACTTTCATTTCACTCGCCTTGCAGAAAAGGAACCTTCTGGAAGCCTCTTCCCCTATTATATTATAGCCGATTTGCCGTGCGCTTGCCAGGGATGGACATTGGGGTTTTAGTCCAACTGCCACCCCAGCAGGGTTGCCCACCAACTCTCGAGCGCAAAAAAGGGCCGCCCGCGTGGGCGGCCCGGGATTGGTCAAGCCGTTGGGGTGGCAGTTGTACTGCCACCCCGCAGGGGCGACAGTTCAACTGTCGCCCCAACAAATGACGTCGCCCCAACGAAATCGCTCAGCGGGTGATGATCTCGTGGATTGCCTGACGGTTCTCCGCCGACCACGGCTGTCGGCCGCCGATTCACGGTCACCTGAAGTTCACCACGACTTCCTTCCCGAGGGCTTCCGCATAACGGGTCAGAGTCACCACCGTTGGATTCAACTCGGCCTCGTTTTCCAGCCGTGAGAGGGCCGTTCGACCGATGCCGGTCCTTTTCTCCACGTCGGATAGGCTCAGCCCTTGGGCCTGCCGCTCGCGTTTCAGGGCCTTCATGGCCTCGTGGACCGCCGCGTTAACCTTCTTGCGGGCGGCCTTAATGCGGCGGGCCTTGGCAAGAATGTCCTCTTTTCGGCTCTCGGCGGCTTGGTTGGCCCGGTCCCAACGTTGCCGTTCCTCGGCGGTTAGCTCGCGATGAATGCGTTTTGCTCGTCGTTTTGCCATCCTCAGTCCTCCACTTCAAAAGCCGTGACAGGCAGCACCGTCGTGTCGTCGAGTAACTCATAGACACAAGCGATAAACCTGCCAGTCGATGTCTCGCCGAACGCGATTGTTCGGTCGGACGACTGACTTTGATCCGCCTCGTCCGGATCGCACACTACCTCTTCAAACTCGTCGGGGGTGACGCCGTGTTGAGCCAGGTACTCCTCGATCCGGTCATTCCAAATGAAATAGTAGAAAGGCACGAACCATCTCCCAAGGCGTTGCGTTATATTATAACATCCGGGAGACGGCAGTCAAGAAAAGTCGTTTCGGGCGTTTCGGGCGGAAAAGAAAAGGGCCGCCCGACGTGGACGGCCCGGTGATCGGCTCTCGGTTTGTAGTTGTTTACGGTTGGGGTGGCAGTTGCACTGCCACCCCGCGGGGGCGACAGTGCAACTGTCGCCCCAACGAAATCGCTCAGCGGGCGATGAGGTCGTGGATCGCCGTGCGGTTTTCATCCGCCCAGGGCTGCCGGCCGACCGGCACCCGCCGCCGCCGACAGACTCTCATCCCCAACCAGTTCCCCGCACCAAGCAGGCACCACCCGGCCGCAACCGTTTCACCATACGCCAAGCTACGGCTGTGATTTGGGCGCGACTTCAAAATCGAGTCGCGACCGGTAGAAGCACACGTCAAACTCCATAAAGAAATTCGTCTGTCCAAGAATCAGCGGGACATCGCTCCTCTTGACCCACGCGAACGCCAGTCTCACCAGCGGCAGGTCACCGATCTGAGCCATAGCAAACAGGGGGATTGCCGGTTCGCTGCCAAGGGCGCCGGCTAAGCGGATGTTGGCTTTCCGATCGTCCCAGACGGCGCCAAGTTGGGCGCCTACTTCGTAAGGCAGTACGTTGACGGTCGCCCCGCTGTCCACCAACCCAACCACGTCTACCACCTGGACACCGCTGCGAAGAACCAGGGGTACGCGCGGCAGGCTGTCCGATTCGTCTTGTGCCGGACCAGTTGTGGAGTACCTGAATCGCATGGGCCTCAGCCGGGATTGGCCTCGCCAACTTTTGCCGCGGCCAACAATGCGCCGGCCGCCCCATACGTGGCGTACGGGGTCGGCAGATAGTACACCTTATGCGGCACGAGAGGCGAGATGTCCTCGCCTGAATCGAGTTCTTCGGCCAAAAGGCGAATCAGCCTGAGCTTATCCACGGCCGGCAATTGTTGGACTGTGGGAACCAACTCGGCTAAAGTCATACCTCGTCCCTCCTCGTGCGCGATGTCGGCCGGCGATCTGCTTCGCCCTTATTTTATTATAGTACGGATCCTCGTCACTTGTCCAGTAGGGGTAAATCGCTGAAAATTCTCACGTAAAAGAAGTTGAAACGGGGACGCAGCTAGTTTTCACGCCCTAACCTGCCAAAACTAGCTGCGTCCCCGTTCCAACTCTCTTGGCCGGTCGCATTGTACCCCGTGCCAATGATCTGCCCCTGGTCGTTGATGCCGATGGCAGGGTAAGGTATAATGCGGGAGAGGTTGCGGTTCCCGCAGGAGGCAAAAGACATGGTTTATCGAGGCCACGTGGAAAACGGTATGATTCGGCTTGAGGATGCGCCGATACTGCCCGAAGGGGTCGAGGCCGAGGTGCGTCTGCTCACGGAAGGCGAGCCTTGGGAGGAAGAGGAAAAGATTCCCGGCGTTTGCGAAGAGATAAGGGACTTTATAGGTAAGGCGGAAGGGTTGCCGCCGGACGCTTCCATCAACCTCGACACGAATGCGCCAACGATCGAAGAGAAGTTGCGCGCCATTGTAGCGGATGTTCCCCAAGAGGAATGGGACCGGCTACCGGCGGACCTGAGCGAGCATCTGGACCACTACATCTACGGGACGCCCAAATAATGCGCAAGGTGTTCGCCGACACGCTTTACTGGATAGCGACCGTCAAGCCGAACGATCCCTATGAGGCGGCGGTGCAGGTCGTTGGAGTCCACCACGAATTGGAGTACCGGTTCCCGTTCAAAAAACGTCCTGAAGGCGAATGACGTAGTCAGCCCACGGACCGTTGGCAAGGCCGTTGACAAGCCGCTCGTCCGCCGTCACCATCCGACCGCTCAACTGCACCGCCAAGGCGAGATACATGCAGTCGTAAACGGTGCGACCGGCACGGTCGGCCAAGTCAAAGGCGGCGGCGACCAGCGAGGCATCGGTATGTCGAGCAAGCGGCAAGCCCGGCAACTGGCTCAAAAACTGGTCTGCCTGGGGACGGCCCAACAGCCCTTGACGAACCTTCTTCCATAAAATGTTCGCCAGCTCGATCTCGAAGAAGGAGGGCACATGAAGTTGATGCTCCGACGACTGGAGACGAACCGCCTCGGTGGAAAGCGGCTCGGGCAACATCCACTTCACCGCCACGCCGGCATCGACGACAAAGACGCTCATCGGTCGCGGTCCTCCCGCAGCAGCGGAGTGCTATCGGGAAATTCCCGCCCAGAGCGAGCTAGATCTTCCCGCATGACGTTGATGGCGCTCCAGGGGTCGGCCAATACAGGCGATTGCAGTGCGCCGGCAAGGATCGCTTTGGCTTCGACCTCAACGCTTTGGGCATGATGAACCGCCCGCTCACGAAGGCGTTTCAAGGTTCCATCGTCAATATCGGGGATCACGAGTTGAGGCATATCATGCTCCTTCAAGGGAAACGTCTATAGGGTCAAGATACGCGACAAACGGCCGCCCCGCAAGACCGGGAAGCCCTGCCGCGACTTTCCGTGGTTCCCCCGCGCAAGGGGGTCGCTAGGGAAAGAAGGTCAGGGGCAGACATCTTTGGAGTGCGGCAATTCATTGCCGCTTTTCTTGTGTGGCAGCGTTGGGCGATGGTTCCCGCCCTCTCCACGGAAAGCGGCGATGAATCGCCGCACTCCAAACAAAAAAAGGGCCGCCCGCGTGGGAGGCCCTTTGATTGGCTCTCGGATCGTAGTTTACGGTCTCAGGCAGGCCCGTCTCCGCCGCCGCCAAACCCTCATCCCCAACCAGCTTCCGGCGCCAAGCAAGCACCACACCAGCACGCTGGCCGGCTCGGGGATGGGCTCGCCAATTCACGCACTGTCGCCGTTTTCGCCCCCCACACTCAACACATGTGCCGCCGACCTGTAAGCGCCTTGGCCGCCTCCACCAACACTAAAGAAATCAAACGAATTTTCCGTAATACCTGTGCCAGTAATCGTGAATTCAGCCCAATCGTTGCCGCCGAATCGGCCCGAAGCGACGCCGGTCGTGGCGAACGCGAACCAGATGTCGTAGTAGCCATCACCGTCCGCCTTGTAGGCATCTTCTCCGCGTGAAATAGATGGGGCGGTTGCGCCGGAAATTGTGCCCGGCGTGATCGTCAAGACGGACGGATCTAAGGACGGATCGAAGTTGAAATACCAGCCCTTAACACCTTCTGTACCGAACGAAGGATCAAGCCGCGACTGCAAAACCAACTCGACCGTTCCCGTTCCCGTAGTCGTGAAGGTCGCCGTCAGCCAGGGAGGAGCGGTTCCCCACGCTACGGCAGCGCTATCGGGGAAGGGTGTGCCCAAATCGAACGTGACCGACGCATTAGCGCGCCAGGCTCCCAAGGTCAAAACGCACAGAAACCCGATTCCGACGATCAGTTTCGCTCTCATGTTTGCTCGATTTTGGTTGCGTTTGCCTCGCCGTCGTCATTGTGTCAATACTACGCTGTTGGGGTGGCAGTTGCACTGCCACCCCGCAGGGGCGACAGTGCAACCGTCGCCCCAACGAAATCGCTCAGCGGGTGATGATCTCGCGGATCGCCTGGCGGCTTTCCATTCCCCCCTTTCCCAATTACACAGTCACCGTCTCGTCTTACCTTCATTTTCCACCCGGCGAGAACGCACCACCGTGATCTGGTCAACCACGCGCGACTGGTAGTTGGCCTGCACTTCGCGGAGGTGCTCGTAGTAGGCGCGGAGATCGTGCCCGAACCGTTCGCTTAACTCGCAGCGGCGTTTTCGCACTTCCTCGACGATGGGGCTGTCGGCGCTCATGTCGGCTCCTCCCAAGGGTAAAGCTGGTACGGCGTGATCAACCGCGGCGTACTCAGACCCATTCGTTCGTTCAACTCCTCAAGACGCCGAGCCTTGTTCGCGTTGGCAAGATGCCGGCAGTTCCACGTGAGCAAATAGTCCAGGCGATAACAGGCGGCCAAGGCCACGTGCAGGGCGTCGGCTGCCGGATTGATCGGCATCAGCCCGCGCTGGCGGTAGACGTCGGCAACGTCCAACACTTCCCGGTTCACGTCCAACAGCGACAGGTCCACGACCAATGCCAGGCAGTCGTCTTGGGTTGGGTAGTCGCCCGCCGAAAGCTCTTCCAAAACAATCGCCGAAATGAAGCACTCGTACGCCTCCCGCTCCTGGTCCCACCACTCGCGCGTTCGGGCAATGTCGGCCGCCAATTCGGGGCGGTCGTCACAGTAGTACGACGGGATCGTTGTCTCAATGTAGATCAGCGGCCTCATGTCACAATTATAGCTGGAATATTCCAGCGAGAATACTACCCGGAAGACGGGAAACAAAAAGAGCCGCCGGGGGGCGGCGGCCCTGGATTGGTCGAGCCGTTGGGGTGGCAGTTGTACTGCCACCCCGCAGGGGCGACAGTGCAACTGTCGCCCCAACGAAATCGACCGTTGGGGTGGCAGTTGTACTGCCACCCCGCAGGGGCGACAGTGCAACTGTCGCCCCAACGAAATCGGCCGTTGGGGTGGCAGTTGTACTGCCACCCCGCAGGGGCGACAGTGCAACTGTCGCCCCAACGAAATCGACCGTTGGGGTGGCAGTTGTACTGCCACCCCGCAGGGGCGACAGTGCAAC
>JAHIKV010000325.1 GCA_018897395.1 Planctomycetota bacterium
AACTAACTATTTATCTCCATAATGTGCCCAGACACTTAATACGTAAACTGTGATAATTTCTTTATTTATGGAGTAAACTAACCTATGTTTTTTATTAATTCTACGAGAATACAAACCTGCAAGACCATATTTTAACATTTCAGGTTGACCCATTCCAGTTGTTGGATGCTCCGTCAATTCAAAAAGCAATTTTTCTATCTTCTTTAAAACAAGCTTGTCTCCTGACTTTTTATGCTTTTCAATATCATCTAAAGCTGTTTCGGAAAATTCTAAAGTATAATAACTCATAAGCCTAATAAATTGCTTATTTCTTCAGGAGTTGTAATCTTCTTTACTTTTCCTTCTTCCACCTGCCTAATACTTTGTTTAATTCTTTTAACCATTTCGGCATTAAAATAAACATCATCATCATTCAAAGGAGTTAAAGTATAAGCTTTGTCTTTTCCTCTTTGAACAATTATTTGTTCTCCTTTATCGGCTCTTTCAAAGTATATTCTTTGGTTTTGCCTAAATTCTCTACTGCTTATTATCAACATAACTTTAATGATTATTCCGGTACATACTGAACCACTAATTCCGGATCAAACTGAACCACTATTCCGGACGAAACTGAACCATATGTTAAAATGGAATTAACATAAATAATTCAGTTTTTAAGGTTGGTTTTATACTGACATTCCGGCATAAACTGAACCACTTGTTAAAATAAGATTTCGGTGGATTTGTAGCAAACTAAGCTCTTGTATCTTCGGTGAAAAACTCAAGATACGATGGCTAATAAACAAATAAGCATGCTACAAATAAAAAAAGCACTACAACTACTTGAAGAAGGTCGATCAGAGCGTTCCATTTCTACGCAATTGAAATTGAGTCGCAATACGTTGCGTCATTATCAGAACAAGTTTCAAACATCAGGCTTATCGTATTCTAAAATATTAGCCCTGTCTGACACAGAGCTTTCCTTTCTTATTTACGGAGAACTTTCTAAATCCGTTAAAACATCCCGTCAAGAGCAATTTGATTCGTTGATTGATTATTTCTTGTTAGAGCTTAAACGTGTTGGCGTAACCCGTCAATTGCTTTGGAAAGAATACCTGCAACAAGACCCTGATGGTTATGGATACTCTCAGTTTTGTGATCGGTTAAACCAATTCAGAATTAAGAGCAATATGGATGTAACAATGCATCTGGATCACGTTGCAGGAGAAAGGATGCAAGTTGACTTCGCCGGTAAGAAGCTGTCCTACGTGGACAAGGATAGCGGCGAAGAAAAACAATGTCCAGTATTGGTTTGTACTCTTCCATTTAGTGGCTATACCTATGTTGAGGCTTTAGCCAATGCTTCTCAAAGAAATTTGTACGAATCATTAGGTAGGTGTTTGAGTTATTTTCAAGGAGTGCCTTCAAATGTCTTGAGCGACAATATGAAACAGTTTGTTGATAAAGCTAGTCGTTATGAGCCACGCTTCAATGAAATGGCTCAGCAATGGAGCGTGTATTATAACACAACCTTATCTGCTGCACGTGTTCGTAAACCTAAAGATAAGCCATCGGTCGAAAAAGAAGTTCACAACTCTTATCTTCGAATATTTGCCCCTTTGCGTAACACTATTTTTTACAGTCTTCAGGAGCTTAATTACAGCATCTTTGAACAACTGGACAAACATAACGCTACTCCCATGCAGCGATATGGGTCAAGTCGTAAAGAACGCTTCGAGCAACAGGAAAAGTATTTATTGAAGCCTTTACCATTAACAGAGTTTGTTGTCAAACAAGAAGTCAAAGCAAAGGTTCAGCGTAACTATCATGTCATATTAGGGGAAGATATGCATCAATACAGTGTGCCTTATACCCACGTGGGAGAAACAGTCAAAATCGTTTATGATTATAGTGAAGTGGAAATCTTTTTAAACATGCGTCGAATTGCCTTGCATAGCAGAAGTCCTCGTCGCAATGGTTATTCCACCAAGGAAGAACATATGCCCGAGAGGCACCTTCGTTACAAAGAAACCAAAGGGTGGAATGCTGATTATTTTATTTCTCAAGCATCCAAAATTGGCGACAATGCAGCAGAGATTTTCAAACGAATACTTGCCCGAAACAAATTTCCTGAGCAAACATATAATGCTTGCCTGGGTCTACTTTCCTTGAGTAAAAAGTACGGCTACCAACGCTTTGAAGCCGCGTGTAAACATGCGCTGCCAGCTGCCGGGATTACTTATGGGTTAATGAAGAACATATTAGCTAACAATCAGGACAAGATAGTTGAACTAACAACAAAGGATATTTATATCCCTGAACATGAAAACCTTCGAGGAAAAGATGTTTATCGCAATTAGAAATCAACAGAAATTATTTTAGTATTAATCAATTAATTAAAAATGTCATGAATACAGAAAACACCATTAATGAGTTACAACAACTTAAGCTAAAAGGAATGTCTCAAACGTATGAGAAGGTGCTTTTAATGCCCCAGCAACAGCAACCCGAAATTCACCATTTTATGGCCCAACTTACTGAGGCGGAAATACAATCCCGCATTCACAGACGTACAGAAATGTACTTAAAACTCAGCAAACTTCGTTATGATGCAGTATTAGAACAGGTGCATTGCACTTCCGACCGGAATTTAAACAAAGAATCGATTGCGGCTATTTCCGATTGTAGTTTTGTAAAACGGGCTGAAAACATCCTAATCACCGGTGCAACAGGTTGTGGAAAAAGCTATTTGGCTTGTGCAATTGGGCGACAAGCCTGTGCCTTTGGATACAGAACCTTGTACTTCTCCATGAGTAAATTCCTCGAAAAAATTACTTTATGTAAACTGGAAGGTACCTTACTCAAGTTCTTGACACAGATAGAAAAAACACATTTATTGATACTTGATGACTTTGGGCTACAACCATTGGACATTACCTCAAGGCTCGCTTTATTACAAATCATAGAAGATAGGTACGGTAAAAAGTCGATGATTATAACATCGCAGCTCCCCGTTGGTAATTGGTATGAATATATTGGTGAATCAACTATTGCCGATGCAATTATGGACAGATTGTCAGCAAATGCTCATCGCTTCGATTTAAAAGGAGAATCACTTAGAAAAAAATACATTGAAAATTAATCTATATTTGTACTACAAATCCATCGTTTAACAAGTGGTGCAGTTTGCGCCGGAATGGTGGTTCAATATACTCCGGAATTTTCAATATATGAAACTTACGATTTTTTTCGTTTTGCTTTAGTCCAATTGTAGTCCATAATTATGTTTATCTTTATTTTTCATTATACAAAAACTAGATTAATTTGCCAATTCTCAAAAAAATAGGTGGGGGTATAACGAAAAACATTTCAGGCAGCCGCCGTTTCAATTGGTGGTTTATGCTTCTGCCTCACTCGTTATTTTTAAACTAACAATAAATACAATAATACATAT
>JAHIKV010000180.1 GCA_018897395.1 Planctomycetota bacterium
GTCCGACCTTTCGCGGGCCGCTTCTTCAATCGCCGATGTATCATCACGCCTGTTTACCAATAAGTCAACGATTGGTACAATGAGGAAGTCACGTGGGACTCCACTTGAATCGAGGAGTTTGTCGATGTCGTATCTTTTCCCTCCCATGCTTGGCCGATTGGTCCGGGAAGAACTGGCTTCCGGCGCATACAAATCGGAAGATGATGTATTGGTCGAGGCCCTGCAGGCGCTGCGAGATCGGGACAAGACCATCGCCGGCATCCGCGAGGGACTTGCCGATTTGGACGCCGGCCGAGTGCGTCCGCTGGGCGACGTGGATGCCCAACTGCGGACCAAGCTCGGCATTGCCCGCAACGAATGACGTACCAGGTTCTTCTTACCGACCGCGCTGCCGGAGACCTTGACGAGGCATACCAATGGTGTGCTGAGCGCGCCCCAGAGGCCGCCGTTGGCTGGTACAACGGATTTCTCGATGCCCTCGGTAGCCTGGGCCACAATCCAGAGCGTTGTCCGGTTGCGGCGGAAACCCGGAAGTTGTCCGTCGAGATTCGCCAGCTTCTCTACGGCCGACTGCGGAGTTATCGAGCGCTGTTTCTCGTGCGCGAGCAGACCGTGGTTGTGCTGCACATACGCCATACCGCCCGTCGGGAAGCCAACCCCGAAGACCTCCTCCAATCCGAGACATAGCCGTAGAATAACCGACGCTTGCCCAGTTTGCCAATATCGGACCTGTCCCGTTTCGTCCCCCGCACACGAAGCGGGCCGGTAGTTGACCGCTCAGACGCACATCGCTACACCTATGGGTATGGGTGGTGGGTCTGACGGGCTATCCGAAAAGCTCCCCTCTCCTTTGGGAGAGGGGCAGGGGGTGAGGGTATGGCCTCGCAATGGTTCTACCGGGTGATGGCCTTTTGGTGCGGCTATGCGACACAAACAACAGAAATGGGTGCCAGCGGTCGAGAAGCTCGCTAAAGCTTGCGCTGAACTTGAAAAGATACGAGCTGTTATAAAAGCATTACCCAAAGCATTGGAGGAGCGGAATAAGAAGCTGGCAGACATTCAGCCACTTCTGGACCGTGTTGGTAAAGAATGGGGGGACAAGACATATGGACCGTGCAAATATGAATGTGAGCGCAAGAAAGCCGCCATCATTGAAGACGCCAAGAACCGTCAAGGGTGGTTAGACAAGTTGTGGGGAGTTGACCCCTTGTTGGGATATAACCCCATCACAATTGAGCTCAAAAAGAAAATAAAGGAGATGGAGTTTGCAGTTTATCGTAAAGCAAGGCAGGAATATGAAGCGGAGACTAAGAAGATATTCATTGCAAAGGAGAGTGAACAGACAATAGAGGACAAGTGGTACGACGGTTTGCGTGCCATTGATACTATGGGTCATGGTCCGCAATCGGAAGACGCAGATTTGAATAGGATGTATGCTTACTACTATGGTTCAATCGAGCATCACCTCAGTTTCGACGGCTATTACTTTTGTGATTTTGGATTAAAATTAGCGGCATTGGATGAAAATCGAAAACTACAGGAAATCGAACAGTTAAAGAAGTTGGCCGAGCAAGAGACAGAAGAAGGTAAACTGCGCCTCAAGTATGGCATAGGCGACGACGTTTTCGCAGCAGCAGCCGCACATTTTGGCACCACTCGCCAACTGGCAGACAAGATTAAAGGGGCTTTAGAAGGACAACTGGCTGTTACAAAGGACTGTCCGTATTGTGGACTTCCGCTTGGCGATGCGATGCACGCGGACCATATCTATCCGGTTTTCAAGGGAGGGCTATCCACCATTGAGAATATGGTCCTAATATGTGACCAGTGTAACCTCAAGAAAGGAAGTAAGACCCTGCGACAGTTCATAGCAGCGTACAAGCTTGACGGGAAACGTATTGAGTTAGTTCTCGAATCACTCGGTAAGCACTTTTAGCGGAAAGAAAGTGGCTAAAAGCTGGTTCTGTGGTTCTGGGGTCAGAGCGCCCTTTGTCAATAGCAGGATTTCCCTAATGGCTGAGTGCGATCTGACCCCAAGGTTTCCCGACCCCAAGGTTTCCTTGTCAAACAAGGGTAACGAATTCAGATCGGGTGAATCGTGAGATACGACGTTACGCACGAAGACCTCGTTTCGCTGCGCTGCCGCCGTGTGGGGTGTCCGCACGTCGTGATATTAGGAGCAGGTGCCAGCCTGGCAGCTTGTCCCAACGGGGACGCTCTAGGAAGGCAACTGCCCTTGATGGCAAACCTAGTCGAAATCCTTGATCTGAAGGACCTGATTGCCGGAACTGGCCACGATCTGACCACCGGTTTCGAGTCGCTGTACAGCCGCCTCTATGCAGCCAACCCGCAATCGCCTGTGGTCAAGCAGATTGAGCAGCGGGTTGAAGACTACTTCAGCCGGTTGATCCTGCCCAAGTACCCAACGATCTACGACCTGCTCTTGCTGTCATTGCGACAGAAGGATGCCATTTTCACGTTTAATTGGGACCCCTTCCTAGCCGATGCTTACGAACGTCTTGCCGAAAAGGTGTCGTTGTCCAACTTGCCCAACATTTTTCACCTACATGGCAATGTGCGTGTCAGCTTCTGTGAACACTGTAATATGGCGATGCAGAAAGCCGACGTATGCGACACGTGCGGCATGAGCATGACTCCAACACGTTTGCTCTATCCCGTTGAGAGGAAGGACTACACGGATGGGCCATATCTTACCATTCAGTGGGAACAGTTTCGTGAGTTCATTGGGCGGGCGCTCATCATCACTATATTCGGCTATAGCGCACCAACGACGGACCAAGAGGCAATGGCGATTTTTAATAACGCCTGGAAGAATGGAGAGTCTCACAAGTTCATTCATCGCCTAGAGATCATCGACACCCGAGACGGTGATGAACTTGCATGGCAGTGGTCCCCCTTCTCCATTTTTCACCATTATGACGTTCGCCGAAGCTTCCATGAGTCGCTATTGGCACGTTACCCGCGACGTTCTTGCGAAGCTCTCTTCCAGTCAAATTACGAGGGGAAGTATGTTGAGCCGATTGCATGGGCAAGCAACCTTGAGGGCGACGGTATCGCTGAAATGATTGCACATGAGGGATTCAAACGGGATACAGATTGAAACGGGACGGGTCCGATATTGGCAAGATAGGCGAGCGGGCTTGACGGTCGTATAGCTTAGGGTATACTGCATTATGGCATCCGAAAAGCATTTCTCAGAAGTCAAGAAGAAGTCAAGAAGATGTCCGCCAAGTCGAAAAGGTCTGCCAAAGCGATTGATCGGCCCATCGACGCCCATACAATGGCCAAGGCCGTGAAAGTCGCCGAGCAGTACCAAGTTATCCTGGCTTTCGAGGACGGGCACTGGTACGGCCGGGGACTGGAGTTGCCGAACATCCACGGCGACGGCAAAACCGTCAACCAATGTGTCAAAAACACCCGTGAAGCGTTCGCCGGTTGGGTGGCCTACTTGCTGGAAGAGGGCCGGCGCCCACCGACGCCGGCAGGCGAAGGCGCCCGCACGGCTCAGGTGAATGTGCGGCTGACCTCGGAAGAAAAGGTGCTGTTGGAGGCCGCCGCGAAACGAAAGGGGTTCAGCGGATTATCGGATTTCGTCCGCGCCGCGGCCATCGAGTCGGCCAAGTGACCGGCAATGTGGCCGGCACACGGAGAGAGTGGATAGTGAATAGTGGATAGTGAATAGTGGGTAGTGAAGACCGGAGAGGGGACGAGAGGAGTGAAAAGTGGAAATTCAAGAAGTTGCTGACCAACAGACTCATCCGGCGCCGGCATTGATCGCCGCCCGGCCGGACATCTTCGCCCGACAGGGGAGCGTCGTGGCCACGTCGCGCCGTCGCGGAGCATCGTAGGATTATGGCCCGTGTTGTCCTGGCAATGTCCGGCGGAGTGGATAGCAGCGTGGCGGCCTGGCTGCTGCGCGAGCAGGGACACGACGTTATCGGCATTTTCATGCGGCACGGGCAGGACGAGTTGCCCTCTTGTGGTGCGGTTGTCCCATCTGCATGCGCAGGCGGGACGCCTGCACCACAAAAGGGAGAGCCGCCCTCACCCCCGACCCCTCTCCCAAAGGGAGAGGGGAGAACCTGTTGTTCGGCCGCTGATGCCGCGGACGCACGCCGGGTGGCCGACGTGCTCGACATCCCCTTCCACGCGGTAAACTTTCAACGGGACTTCGACCGGATCGTCGATTACTTCGTCGGCGAATACGCCGCCGGTCGCACGCCCAACCCGTGCATAGTCTGCAACTCGTGGCTTAAGTTTGGCAGGTTGTTCGAGTATGCCGACGGTATGGGAGCGGAATACGTGGCGACCGGCCATTACGCGCGGCTTGTCGCACTTGAAGGCGGCGAGATCGCGCTCTGCCGCGCCCGCGACGAGTCGAAGGACCAATCTTATGCGCTGTTCGGCATCCGAAGGGATTTTCTCCCGCGGCTGATGTTCCCCGTCGGCGAACACCGCAAGGAAGAGATACGCCGCATTGCCGGGCGGCTGGGACTGCGCGTGGCGGAGAAACGCGACAGCCAGGAAATCTGTTTCGTTCCCGACCGGGACCATGCCCGATTCGTCCGGCAACGCCGCGGCCACGTGGATACCTCGGGCGAGATCGTCGCCACCGATGGTACGCTGCTGGGGCGTCACGAAGGAATCGAGCAGTTCACAGTCGGACAGCGCAAGGGGCTGCGGTTGGCCATCGGCGAGCCTCGATACGTGGTGCGGATCGAGGCCGATTCGCGCCGAGTGGTGATCGGCGCGCACGAGGAACTCGCGCGGCGGGAACTGACCGCCTCCGGGGCCAACTGGCTGATTGAGGAATGCGGAGGGCGGAGGGCGGAATGCGGTGATGAACCGATCTTATTGGGCGCTGAAGTGCCTGCCCCTCTCCCCTCTCCCCTCTCCCCTCCCCCCTCTCCGCCTTCCCCCCTCCGCCCTCCGCCCTCCGCCCTATGTTCACCGTCCCTTGGTCCCTTCCGTGCTCAAGTAAAGATTCGCTACCGCAGCCGGCCCACCGATGCTACAGTCGAGCCGCTGCCGGAGGATAGGTTTAGGGTTCGCTTCGACGAGCCGTGCTTTGGCGTCGCTCCCGGGCAGGCCGCCGTATGTTACGACGGGAAAAGAGTGTTGGGCGGCGGTTGGATCGACTAAGAGAGCGCTCATAAATAACTTGGACAATTTTATCGCCGCGGCGAGAGTGTGTAGTTCCATTCGCCGTGGAAGTCATGACGCTTTAGACGTAGTCGTCCCAGTTGCTCGTCGCTGACTTTGATCTTTGTCGGATAA
>JAHIKV010000181.1 GCA_018897395.1 Planctomycetota bacterium
AAGCCTTACGCCAACACATCATGCGAACCGAATTATCGACTATTACCGCAAACTGGTTGCTGCCACGAAAAATCCTTCGCCTGGCTCAACGCCTCATGGCGTTGGCCACTTGATATAGCTCACAACTCAGAAAGTGCAGTCGGTTAAGTCAAGCTGGAATTAAATGTTCAATGTTCAATGACCAATGACCAATGTTCAATGACCAATGTTAACAACTCAAATGTCATTGAACATTGGACATTGAAAATTGAACATTCTTCGTTCTTCAGTCTTCGCTTTCCGCCCAGGGGTTCGGCCAATCGCCCCAGTGGTCGAGATAACCACGGAGGGCCGGCGAGTTCTCGGCGCGGCTCTCCAGCCATTGTTTCGTTTGCGAGATCAATTTCTGTTCCGCCTCCAGGGCGAGTTGGCCCAGCAGCACGCGAGTACGGAGGAAAACGAAGTACGTGTCCAGCACGTCGCAGCGGCAGTAATCGTTGATCTCCGCCAGCCGGCCGGCGTCGTACATGTCTTGGACCATGTCGCCTTCAATGTCCATTTTTCCCGGCTTGCCGAGGATGTTCGCCGCCAGATTCAGCCCGCCGGTGAAGCGCGTCGCGCCAAAATTGGTCATCAGGTCGCAGAGATCGACGTGTGCCGTGGTGTTGTAACGGTAGCGGGGCTGATCGAACGAGCGGCTTGTCTCCTGGAACCAGCCGGGCACGCTCACCCCGTAGCGGAACGCCGCCAGTTCCAGCAGCGGCAAATCGAAACCGCGGCCGTTGAAGCTGACCAGCGTCGGCCGGCGATACTTCTCCCAGCCGCGCCAGAAGTTTTCGGTTATCACGTGCGGCCGGTACTGCGGCTCGTCCAGCACGACCACGTCTTCCAGCCGAAAATCGGCCGTCACCTTTCCCACCACCACCGAGATCGGCACTTGAAAAGTGTAGGGGATGAAATCGTTCTGATACTTCTCCATCAGTTCGTCGCGGTAGCGGCGGACCGCGTCGGTCGGTTCGAGCGACTCGCCCGAATAGCGGAGCTTGGCTACCAACGGGGCGTCGGCCACGCTTTCGACGTCAAACACTAGGTATCGAATGGCATTGGACATGATAGAGTAGTGGCAAAGGGAAGTTTAGCCGCCGCGTCCACGCGGCGAAAAAATGCGACCAACCGCTTGCGGTTTCGCAACAACAGGTATTTTTCCTGGGCATAGCCTACCAAAACCGGACCATATCGGGGAAGATGGGGGGGAGTGATATCCGTAAATCTCTCAATGGAGCATGGAGAACATGAATAAAGCCCAACTATTGCAGCGTTTCCTGCGATACGTCCAGATCGACACCACCGCCCGGCCCGAGACCGACGATTACCCCAGCTCCCCCGGCCAACTCGAGCTTGGTCGGCTGGTGGTCGAAGAGCTACAGGCGATGGGCATCAAGGATGCACGGCAGAATCAGCACGGAATCATAATGGGCACGATCCCCGCCACGAATCGGAAAAAGGGGACGGACCCCATTTGTGCGAAGCACCCTCCGGGCCGTTCCGGCAAATGGGGTCCGTCCCCTTTTTCCGACGCGCCAACAATCGCCTGGTGTGCCCATCTTGACACCTCGCCCGAAACCACCGGCGCCGGCGTGAACCCGCAAGTGATCGATTCCTACGCCGGCGACGACATCGTTCTGCCCGGCGATCCGAGCAAGGTGATCCGCACGGCCGACAATCCCGAGTTGGACGCGCTCCGCGGCCGCACTCTGATTACCTCGGACGGCACGACTCTGTTGGGGGCCGACGACAAGGCGGGCGTGGCCGTCATCCTGGAAGCCGCCGCATGGCTGATGGAGCATCCGGAAATCCCCCACGGCCCGGTGCGAATCTGTCTGACCTGCGACGAAGAGATCGCCCGGGGCGTGATCAAGCTCGACCAGAAGGAAATCGGCGCGGTGGCCTGCTACACGCTCGACGGCCACGCCAGCGGCGAGATCGACGTCGAGACGTTTTCGGCCGATCAAGCCGTGGTGACTGTCCGCGGGGTGAACATCCACCCTTCGATCGCCAAGGGCCGGATGACCAACGCCATCCGCGCCGCGGCCGACTTCATCGCCCGGCTGCCGCGCAGCAACCTTTCGCCCGAGACGACCGAGGGGCGCGAAGGTTTCATGCACCCCTACAAAATCGGCGGCGGCGTGGGCGAGGTGCAAATGAAAATCTTGCTCCGCGACTTCGACGCGGCAAAACTCGACTGGCAGGCCGATCAATTGCGCCAGATCGCTTCGGCCACGATGCAGGACTTCCCCGCCGCAAATATCGAGGTGGCCATCGAGCGGCAGTATCGCAACATGGCCGAGGGGCTTGATCGCGAGCCGCGCGCGGTAATCTATGCCGAGGAAGCGCTTCGGCGGCTCGACCGGACGGCCAAACGGACGATCGTCCGCGGCGGCACCGACGGCTCCCGGTTGACGGAGATGGGACTGCCCACGCCCAATCTTTCTTGCGGCGGCCACAATCCCCATTCGGCGCTGGAATGGGCCTGCCTGGACGAGATGGCCGAGTCGGTCGAGTGGCTGGTCGCCCTGGCGGAAGTATGGGGCGAAGGGAAATAATCAAGGAAGCCCGGAAATTATTCCATTTAGCCCGCCGTGAATACACGGCGGGGAGAGGTTGCGTGAAACGTGTTGTACCCCGGGTGTATTCACCCGGGGCTAAATAATGTTCGTCATTTCTTTAGCCCCGCCGCGGCCTTGACCTTTTCCACGTCGAGGTCTTCGATCAGCTTCGGCAGGTTTTTCCAGATCGAGTGGAAGCCGAATCCGCCGCGGGTCATCTCGTCGATCGCCTGCCACGCGGCAGTTGACGCCACACGGTTTAAGCTGCGGCCTCTGCGTAAACTATAACGCCCGGCTACTGGTCATGTGGGAAAACAAGGGTAATTGAATAAACTCCCCCTTCCGCATAACCCGAATACTATCCCGCGGCACATTCCATCCCGGAGCATTCTTTCGTGATTCGATTGTCGATAATCATACCCCTGTTGGGCGATGAAAAGCGGTTGGACGACACCTTGGTTTCCGTCCTCGAAAATCGTCCCAACAATTGCGAAATCATCGTCGTCCACAACGTACCGTACGACGACCCCTATCAATTGGCCGGCGAGGTGCGGTTTGTCGAGGCCCCGCCGACGGCGACGGCGGCCGAGTGCCTGAACCTGGGGCTTGCCGCCGGCCGGGCGCCGGTCGTCCACGTGCTCGCTTGCGGAGTGGAGGTATCGTCGGGTTGGGCCGACGCCGCCATCCGACACCTCGGCGATGCGGAAGTGGCGGCCGTCGCGGCCGTCGTCTCGTCTAAAGATGACCCGCAAAAAGTTGTCTCGGCCGGGTTGGGATACAGGGCGGAAGGTGTCGCCTGGAGGCTCGGGCAGGCAGTGGAACCCGCCGAGTTGGACAAGTGTCGAGCCGAACTTTGCGGGCCGGACGCCCTGGCCGCATTCTACTGCCGTTCGGCGCTGGAAGCGGTCGGAGGATTTTCCGGCCAGGCGATCGATACGCTAATGGGGATCGACGCGGCGCTGAAGCTGCGGCGGCTGGGGTTCCGATGTGCGTTGGAGCCGGGGTGTTTCGTGCGGGCGGACGCCGCCTTGGCGGACGAGAGGCCGGGCTTCCGGCACGGCCGCGACTCCGAGCGGCTCTTCTGGCGTTGGGCCTCGACCCGCGGCTGGGCGCGTTCGCTCCTCGAACACGCCGCGTTGGCGGTCGGCGAATGCGCGATCGGCTTCTGGCGTCCGCCCTACTTGGCGCAATTGGCAGGACGCGCCTGCGGAGCAATCCAGGCGGCGCTAACCGGCCGACGCACGAGTCCAAACGAAACCCTATTCGCCGAGCCGACGCCGACGATCGACGCAAATGCAGATGTAAAACACCTTGCCGTCGCGCGCATCCGCGACGAGCGGCGCTTGTCCCGTGCGGCGTGAAGCGGCAAGGCCGCTCGGGCGACCGGTTGGCTTATCCAACCGTACCGCCCATCGCAATTCCATTCCGGTCGAGCCGCAAGGATTGCTTTTCAACTCCAATGACTACACGAAAATCAAACGTGCGCGACTTGACGGAGACTATCTTTGCCTGCCGCGCCCCAGGCCGTTATTCGAGCTGTCAAGGAATGTCTTACCGGCCTTCGTATAGGCTGAGTTGCCGTGAACCACCGGCCGATTCATCCCATCGTCCCGCGATGTTGCATGTACCGGATGCAATGTCGGGATTTTTGCAGGCGCAGAACTGGACCGTGATGCCGTGACGCTTCGCAACCGCCCCGAGCCGACCAAGGATAGCTCGCCGATTCTTTTCGGGAAGGGAAAACACCACGCTTTTTCCCGCGTGAATCCGCATTTTCTCTTTGACGACGAAGGCATCCAACAGCGGCTGGAGCATCGTTGGATCGGTAACGTGACGGCGGAGAGACCAGATCACGGCGGGGCGTAGGAACAGGACGCTTGCGGCGACGCGCCGCACCCCGGCACTTGCCAGTGCTCGGCATAATCCATCCAACGAATCTTCGTCATCGGTCAGCCCTGGAAGAAGCGGGTCCATTCGAGATTCGATGGCGATTCCAGCGGCCAGCAATTCCGCCGTTTGAGCCAAACGTACTTCCGGCGACGCCGCGTTCGGCTCAAAAGCGGTTGCGATCCGTGCGTTGTGCGTTATCAGTCCGATCTGTCCACGGACCAACGCGGCGTGGGACGCCAACAGCGCGCGGTGGCGCTCTGGAATCATTCCCTTGGTCGCAAATGCCACGCCGATTCCGGCATCCAGGAGGAATGTGAAGATGTCATACGCCATTTCCAGAACATCGGGGACCGGTTGGAACGGGTCGCTCGACGGACTGAAATAAACCGCTACCGGTTTCTTTCGCTTTCGCGCGAGTTCAGCGCGCAATTTCGTCAGGGTGTTGGTGTAGAACCGGATTTTCCCTTCTCCGGGATGCGTACTGTATCCACGGGTATAGCAATAGCGGCACTGGTGCGCGCAACCCGCCGTCAGATTGATCGTCGGCATGTGTGCCAGGCACGCCAGACTTGAGGGTGTCAACACCGCCGATTTTCGTTCCTCATGGAGCACTTCAATCATGGCTGCATCTTGCCCTCCTTCATTCGAAACAACAACCGGCTTCCAGGGAAGCGCTTTACCAAATGCGTTTTCCGGGCAGATAAAATTTATACTCGTCGCGACAAACGCACAGCAGACTCGACGATCGCAGAAAAACGCCGTTGGTTGCATCCGAAGCCGCAAGGCTGGTCAGTTTATGCGATGCAAGATGCCGTCGCAAGTCGGGACCGTGTAAATCTACGTCTTCGATGACGCACATATCAGCCATTGAACACAACAATTCAATCACGCTTTTCCCCGAGGGCAAGGTAAGCGAATTGTCGTTGAAGCGGCGGATTGGGAAGAAGACGGCGTTCGTTCCGATACCCGGTGGTTTCGACCGTCCGGTCAAAACATAAAGGCCCTGGAAATAGTCCGTCAGCGACAATTGGAGAAATGTGCTCCCCCTGAGCAAAGGGACTCTTACTTTGGAGGCGAGTAGCCTGTCGGCTCGTGCAGTGTCCTTGTCCAAGCACTGGTGTGGCAGGTACTCTCCGCGTTGCCAGGCTGGGTACGTCAGCAACCCTTTCGACAATTTGCGAATCTGATACCAATCGTCAATCCATCCAATCGAGAACTGACTCAGATTATTGAACAATCGGCAGACCAAAGCCAGGTGGAACGAACGTCGGTTCGGCCGGAGTGACGTCCGTTCGATCCACGACTGATAATCGGACTGTTCACACTGGAATCGAGCCAAGCGGCGAAAGAACTTGCGGTTCTTCACGTGTCGTCGCAGATTGTGGGGCTTGACGTCAATAATCATCCAGGAGAACCTTCGACCGTTCATCACCTCCGGAAATTTCGCAAGCAGGTTATCATGCTGCACTTTCTGAGTTGTGAGCTATATCAAGTGGCCAACGCCATGAGGCGTTGAGCCAGGCGAAGGATTTTTCGTGGCAGCAACCAGTTTGCGGTAATAGTCGATAATTCGGTTCGCATGATGTGTTGGCGTAAGGCTTTG